>NZ_JBVVPV010000002.1:227031-548731 GCF_055811735.1 Mesorhizobium sp. WSM4850
GGGGGAGATCGGCAGTTCGTTCGAACGGCGCCCTTCCTGCAACGTTGAAGATTGGCGAAAGCCGGCATGCCAGCCAATCTCCCCCCTTGCGGGGGAGATGTCCGGCAGGACAGAGGGGGGTGCGAAGGATCACTGCGGGCGAGCATATTCTTTCAGGACGGGAGCTTTCATCTGTTCGGCTTTCTTCGCATCACCCACCCCAGCCTTCGCCCATGCCTCCGATCGCGGCCACGTCCTGCTTCTGCCCACCGGCTACTACGTCGCCGGCGGCGCGTTCGCGGTCGCAGCCAGTTTTCTTGTCCTGGCGCTGCTGCCCTCGGACCTTCCTGCCCGCTTCTGGCGGCGGCGCCTGCCGCTGTTCGCATTCGGCGACGGCGCGCGGGCGGTCGTCAGCTTGATATCCTTTGCCGGCTTTGTAATTCTGATTGCGGCCGGCCTGTTCGGCAGCCGTGATCCGCTCTCCAACCCGCTGCCGCTGGCGATCTGGACGCTGCTCTGGGTTGGCCTGGTTTTACTGCAGGGGCTGTTCGGCAATCTCTGGTCATGGCTCAATCCGTGGTACGGGCCCTGGCATGTCATTTCGCGCCTGTTCGGCAATCGCAAGGTCGTCAATCACAAGACATGGCGACCGCTTGCGTGGCTCGGCTGCTGGCCGGCTTTCGCGCTGTTCTTCGCCTTCGCCTGGTTCGAGTTGATCGACCCGGCGCCCGACGACCCGGCGCGGCTCGCCTGGGCCGCCGGCCTTTATTGGCTGCTGAGTTTTGCCGCCATGCTGGTGTTCGGCTACCGCGACTGGACCCGGCGCGGTGAGTTCCTGACCGTCTTCCTCGCCATGGTTGCGCGCTTCGCCCTGCTTGAGCGCGACGAAGGCAAGCGCAATGAAGGCGGGCGCAATGAAGGCGGGCGCAATGAAGTCGAGCGCAAGGAAGGCGGTCGGCTCAGTCTGTGCTGGCCGGGCGCCAAGCTCGGCAATGCCGGGCCGCTTTCGCTCAGCGGCATCGCTTTCCTGCTGCTTGCGCTGTCGTCGGTGTCCTTCGACGGCCTGTCGAAAACCTTCTTCTGGCTCGGCCTGTTCGGCATCAATCCGCTGGAATTCCCGGGCCGCACGGCGGTGATCGGCATCGGCAGCTTCGGGCTCGTTTTGACGTTCGTCTTGCTTGCAGCCGCGTTCATCATTGCCATTGTCCTTGGCCAGCATCTTGCCGGCAGCCCGCATTCCCTCAGTCAGGCCGCAGGGCTGCTGGTCTGGTCGATCGTGCCGATCGCGCTCGCCTATCATGTTGCGCACTATCTGACGGCGCTGCTTGTCGATGGCCAATATGCGCTTGCTGCGCTTTCCGACCCGTTCACGCTGGGCTGGAACCTGTTCGGCACCGCCGACATGCCGATCGAAGCCGGCGTCGCTGCCGGCGCCGGCTCGGCACGGTGGCTGTGGAATTTCCAGGCCGGCGTCATCATCATTGGCCACATGCTCGCCGTGCTCGTCGCGCATGGCCTCGCCTGGCGATTGCATCCGCGTCCCGCGGGCGCCGCGCTCAGCCAGTTTCCACTCACCGTGCTGATGATCGCCTATACGGTCTTCGGCCTGTGGTTGCTTGCCACGCCTTCGGTCGGGTGAGACAAAACCCGGCTTCGATGACGTCGATCAGTCCCCGGGGGAAAGCTCGCTTGCCACGTCAGGGCTTTGATGATTTAGTTTGTACACATGCAATTTCGGCGCTCTTACCAGGAGTGGCCCGTCTCGCTACAGCCATTGGTCAAACTCAAAAACAAGGGGAACTGCCGTGACTGACAAGAATGGGTTTTTCGATCTCTCCAAAATCGGTCTCACCCGCCGCACCGCGCTCAAGGGGTTGGCCGCGGGCGCCGGCCTTGCCGTCGCGCCTGGGTTCGTGCGATACAGCCAGGCGCAAAGCTCGGCGCCGATAAAGATCGGCTTCCAGTGCCACCGCACCGGCATCGGCGCCGCCTATGGCCGCTGGTACGAGCGGACCACCGCAGCCGCGGTCAAGGCGATCAACGAAGCCGGCGGCATCAACGGCCGGCCGGTCGAGGTGATCATCGAGGATGACGGCACCGATCCCGGCCGCGGCGCCGAAGTGGTCGGCAAGTTCGCCACCCAGCACAAGACCGACATCGTCTACGGCACGCTGTTTTCGCATGTCGTCATCGGCTCGGCGCCGGCCGCCGGCGAGGCCAAGATGCCCTATTTTGTCGTCAGCGAAGGCCACCACGTCGCCTCGACCAAGCTCAACCGCTACGTCTTCCAGCCCGGCATCACCGACGTGAAGAGCCAGATCCAGGCGATGGCGCCGTGGATCGCGGCGAATGCCGGCAAGAAGGTGACGCAGATTTTCCCCGATTTCGCCTTCGGCTACGACCATCGCGACTACCTGCCGCCGGCGCTGAAGGCGCAGGGCGCCGAGGTCATCGCCCAGATCGCCATCCCGCCGACGGAATCGTCCTTCACCAAATATTTTCCGCAGATCCCGGCCGAGACCGAGGTGATCTACCACGTCATGGTCGGCCCTGCTGTGCTTACCTTCGTCAAGGAACTCGGCGAGTTCTACGGCTCCAGCCGGCCGCAGCTGTTCGGCTTCATCGATTCGCTCGAAGCCACCGACATCAACAGCCCCGGCCTCGAATTCCTCGACGGCAGCCATTTCTGGGAAGGCTCGCCGCGCTACGCGCAGCCAGATGATTCCGCCGCGCAGAAGGCCTATCGCGCCGCCGTCGGCATCGACGACAATGGCGCTGCCGTCGGCGATCCGAAGGACGTCTCCACCGCCGCGCACATGTTCGGCTGCTGGGAAACGCTCTATGTCGTGAAAAAGGCGATGGAGGATGCCGGCTACAAGGGCCCGGAAGACCGTGCCAAGCTGGTCGAGGCGACCGAGGCCTTGACCGAGTTCGCCGAGGGCCCCGAGCATCCGCAAGGGCCGAAGACCTTCAACGGCAAGATCCACCAGTGTTTTGGCATCCAGAACATCTCAAAGGTCGAAGGCGGCCGGCTGAACGTCGTCCACAAGACCAAGATCGAGGACGGCCTCTACGAGCCGGAAGGGGATTACACGACGCAGCCGCTGTGAGCTTGCACCCCGCCAGCGTATAGCCGATGCACTTCGGACCTCATCTTCTTCTCGCCGCCCTCGAAGGCCTCGTCACCTCCGCCGTGCTGGCGCTGACGGCGCTTGGCCTGTCGCTGGTGTTCGGCGTCATGCGCGTCGTCAATGTCGCCCATGGCGAGTTCTTCATGCTCGGCGCGGTGCTTGCCTGGGCGATCTCCACGGCGATATCAGGCCATCCGGCGCTCGGCTTCCTCGCAGCCCTGGTGCTGGCGCCGCTGATCGTCGGCCTGATCGCGCTGGTCTCCGAACGGCTGGTGCTGCGCCGGCTGAATTACAATCCGGAAGCCACCATCGTCGCCACCATCGGCATGCTCTACATCATCCAGCAACTGGCGCTGACCTTTTATGGTCCGGAGGCACGGCCAGTGGAGCCGCCCTTCAGCTACCGCATCCTTTTGCCGTGGTTCGGCTACTCCGGCTACAAGCTGTCGATCATCGCCGCATCCGCGCTTCTGCTGGTGGCGACCTGGTTCGTGCTGACGCGTACGAGAATCGGCCTCGTCATGCGCGCCACGCAATATGACAGCGAAACGGCGCAGGCCCTTGGCATTCCGGTCGACCGCGTCTATGCCGGCGTCTTCGCGCTCGGCGCCATGCTGGCGGCGGTGGCCGCGGTGCTGATCGTGCCGATCAGCCAGGCGCATTACCTGATGGGACAGGACCCGCTGCTGCTGTCCTTCATCGTCGTCATCATCGGCGGCCTCGGCTCGCTGCGCGGAACCGTGGTCGCCGCCGTGCTCATCGGCCTGTCGGACGGCATCATCTCGGTGTTCTTCTCGCCGACGCTGGCCAAGATCATCGCCACGCTGCTGGTGGCCATGGTGCTGGTGTTCCGGCCGCAAGGGCTGTTCGGGACGGCATCGCGATGAAGGAGGCTTCACCGTCAAAGGCCTATGCGTTGCATCTGGGCGTCATCGTCCTGCTGTTCGCCCTAAGCTTCGTCCTGCCGGAATATCACCACGGGCTGCTCGCCCGCATCATGGTGCTGGCGGTTTTCGCCATGGGCTACAACCTGCTGTTCGGCTATGTCGGGTTGCTCAGCCTCGGCCACGCCATGTTCTTTTCGGCTGGGCTCTATGGCGCAGGCCTTGCCGTCATCCACCTCGGCTGGAGTGTGCCGGCCGCCTTCGCCGCCGGCCTTGCCTGCGGCGCGCTTCTCGCGCTGGTGATCGGGCTGCTGGCGCTGCGCACTTCCGGTGTCGCCTTCATGATCGTCACCATGATGTTCGCGCAGGTGTTCTATCTGATAATCCTCTATCTCGCGGCCTGGACCGGCGGCGATCAGGGCCTGGTGGTGCCGCAGTCGGCGCGTGTGCTTGTTTTGGGCGACACCTCGCTCGGCCTCACCAATCCGACCGTGCGCTACATGAGCGCGCTGGTCCTGTTCTCGATCGTGCTGCTGGTGACGCTCGGCATAGTCCGCTCCAGGTATGGTCGTGTGCTGGTCGCCATCCGCGAAAACGAGGAGCGGACCAAAATGCTTGGCTACGACATTTTTTCCAACAAGCTTGCCGCGGTCGTCGTCTCCGGCACCATTTGCGCGGCATCGGGCGCCGCCTACGCGCTGCTGTTCGGTTATGTCGGATCGACCTTCGCCTCGGTGCAATATTCCATCCTGCCGTTGCTCTGGGTGCTGCTCGGCGGTGCTGCGACCACGCTCGGTCCGCTGATCGGCACTCTGTTCATGTACTATGTCGTCGACGTCACCAGCGGCTACACCTCGGCCTATCTGCTGATCGTCGGCATCGCCCTCATCGCGCTGGTGCTGTTCTTTCCCAGGGGCATTCTCGGCACCATCCGCCAGCGCTGGCTCGCATGGCTGCCATGATGCCGCTGCTGACGACCAAAGGCCTGTCCCGCAATTTCGGCGGCCTGCGCGCTGTCGATGGTGTCGATTTCGCCCTCATGCCGGGCGAGATCCGCGCCGTCATCGGCCCCAATGGCGCCGGCAAGACCACCTTCGTCAGCCTGATCAGCGGCCGCATCCAGCCGTCATCGGGCATGATCGTCTTCGACGGCGCCGACATTACCAACCTGCCGGCCTACGCCAGGGTCCGCCTTGGCATCGCCTACACCTTCCAGATCACCAGCGTCTTCGCCAACCTCACCGCCTACGACAATGTCGCGCTGCCGGTGCAGCGCACGCTGACCGACGGCCGCTCGAAAGGTGCTGTGCATGCCGGCGTCATGGCGGCGCTGGAGCGCACCGGCCTTGCTGACCGCGCCCATATGCCGGCCGGGCAATTGTCCTATGGCCATCAGCGCCTGCTCGAAGTGGCGATGGGGCTGGCGCTGAAACCGCGCCTGCTGATCCTCGACGAGCCGACGCAGGGACTGGCCGACAGCGAGATCGACAATTTCATCGGGCTGGTGCGCGAGATCGCCAAAAGCGCCACCGTGCTGCTGATCGAGCACAACATGCCGGTGGTCATGCAGCTTGCCGACCGCATCACCGTCTTCAACGCCGGCAAGATCCTGGCCGAAGGCACGCCCGAGCAGGTCCGCGCCAATACGCAAGTGCAGGACGCCTATTTGGGGACGACCCCATGACGCAACCACGGGCTGAAGCACTGACCATCTCCGGGCTCGACTGCTTCTACGGCGAGGTCCAGGTGCTCTACGGCCTCGACCTCGTGCTGAACAAGGGCGAGGTGCTTTGCCTGTTCGGCCGCAACGGCGCCGGCAAGACGACGACGCTGAAGGCGATCATGGGACTCCTTCCCACACGCGCCGGCTCGATCAGGCTCGACGGCAGGGAATTGACCGGCCTGCCGGCGCACGACGTGCCGAAGGCCGGCGTCGCCTATGTGCCGCAGGGCCGGCGGCTGTTTGCCGAGATGACGGTGGCCGAAAACATCGAGATCGGCCTGATGGCCCGCGGCAAGGGCAAGGCGACGCGCGAAAACGTGCTCGACCTCTTCCCGCTGCTGCGCCAGCGGCTGAGACAACGCTCCGGCACGCTGTCGGGCGGCGAGCAGCAAATGCTGGCCATGGCTCGGGCCCTGTGTCTCGAACCGCAGGTGCTTCTGCTCGACGAGCCGACCGAAGGGCTGATGCCGTCGATGATCGCAAAAATCCGCGAGACGGTAGCGAAGCTGCGGGTATCAGGCGTCTCGACGATCCTGGTCGAGCAGCGCGTCGATGCCGTGCTGTCCGTCGCCGACCGGGTCTCGTTCATCGAAAACGGCCGCAACCGCGAGACCGTCGATGTCGAGGAGCTCCGTGCCGATCCGTCGGCGGTCCGCCGCTATGTCGGCGTCGGCTGATCAGCGAAAGAACAGGAAACCCGCGATCAGGAATATCGGGATCAGCACCGCGCCCGACCATGCCATGTAGCCGAAGAAGCCTGGCATTTTTACGCCGCGATGCCTGGCAATGGCGTAAACCATGAAATTTGGCGCATTGCCGATATAGGTGTTGGCGCCCATGAACACCGCGCCGGCCGAGATCGCCGCCAGCGTCGAGGCGAAGGTGGTCATCAGATGCTGCGGATCGCCGCCGGCGAGCTCAAAGAACACCAGATAGGTCGGCGCATTGTCGAGGAAGGAAGACAGCGCTCCGGTCATCCAGAAATACGCCAGGTCGTTGGGCTCGCCCGTCGGCGAACTGACCAGCGAGACCAGCGGCGCCAGCGCGCCGTCAGCACCGGCCCTGAGAATGGCGATGACCGGAACGATGCAGATGAAGATGCCGGCGAACAGTTTTGCCACTTCGGCGATCGGCTCCCAGTGGAAGTTGTTCGCCCGCCTGTGGCTCTTGCTTGAGACAGCGAGCGAAAGCAAGGCGAGGGCCAGGATGATGGCGTCGCGCACAAGGTTCTGCAATTCAAGGCTCACGCCCTGGACGGAAAACGCCACGCCCGGCTTCCAGGTCGCGGAAAGCAGGATCGCGCCGATCACCCCGGCCAGCAGCGGGAAGTTGGCCAGGCCTCGGATGCGCACCTTGGTGTCCGGTGTCGGATCCTTGATCTTCGGCGCACCGGCCTCGCGGCGATGCAGGATGATGTCCATGGCCAGGAAGACGGCCAGCACCAGGCCGCCAACGAACAGTGTCTCCTGATAGAGATTGGTGGTGGTCCAGAAGAAATCGACGCCGCGCAGGAAGCCGACGAACAGCGGCGGATCACCGAGCGGCGTCAGCGAGCCGCCGATGTTGGACACCAGGAAAATGAAGAAGATGACGACATGGGCGTTGAACGGCCGGTTGTCGTTGGCGCGCAGGATCGGCCTGATCAGGATCATCGAGGCGCCGGTCGTGCCGATGACCGAGGCGAGCATCGCCCCGATCAGCAGCAGTCCGGCATTCACCAGCGGCGTGCCGTGGATGTTGCCGGCGACGAGGATGCCGCCCGAAATGGTGAACAGCGCAAACAGAAGAATGATGAACGACATGTATTCGGTGAGCAGCGCATGCAGCACCGCCTCTGCAGCCGAAGCCATGCCGAACGCCAGCGCCAGCGGCACGACCGCAAGCGCCGCCCAGAACAAGGTGATCTTGCCGTAGTGATGCTCCCAGACATGGTGGAAGAGCAATGGCCCGGTGGCGATCGACAGAAGCAGGCCGGCAAAGGGCAGCGCCCACCACAGTGACATTGTTTCGCCGGGCAATTCGTGGGCCTCGGCTGCAAGCACTGTTCCCGGAAACAGGGTTGCGACTGCCACCACAGCGCCCGCCGTCAAAGCCGCCGCAAACCGCATAATGCCCCCTCTGGAATTGTGTCGAATGCGATTGGTGATGTTCAAGCCAGCGTCACGCCGGCATCGCGCATTCGGTTCAGCATCGTCTCGAGTGAGCCATTGAGATCGATGCCGCGGCAGGCGTCGAGCCGCACTGTCGTGTGAAAGCCGTGCTTGACCGCGTCGAGCGCCGAGAAGGCGACGCAATAATCGGTCGCCAAGCCGACCATGGTCAGCGTGTCGATGCCGCGCTCCCTGAGATAGCTGGCAAGGCCGGTCGGCGTCGCATGGTCGTTCTCGAAGAAAGCCGAATAGCTGTCGATCTCCGGGCGGAAACCCTTGCGGATCACCAATTCGGCCCTGGTCCAGGCAAGGCCCGAATGGAAATCCGAACCCAGGCTGCCCTGGATGCAGTGGTCGGGCCACAGCGTCTGCGGCCCATAGGGCATCTCGATCGTTTCGAACGGCTGCTTGCCGGGATGATTGGAGGCAAAGCTCGAATGGCCGGCGGGATGCCAGTCCTGCGTCAGCACGACATGTTCGGTCCGCCGGATCAGGTCGTTGACCAGCGGCACGATCTCGTCGCCGCCGGCCACCGCCAGCGCGCCGCCCGGACAGAAATCGTTCTGCAGGTCGATGATGACAAGCGCTTCGTCGGCCATGGAGCCTCCCTCTTGTTTGTCCCGGAGGCATGAAGTCTGCCGAAACGTGGAATCCGGTGTTCGAACCCGCCGAAAATGCCGCTGACGCAACGGATGCAGAAACTTGACCAGATGGCCGGCTGCGTCAACTCCAACGGCATAACAAATGCGTGCCGTCGCGCCGATGCGGATAGCGGCTCGAAACTCTGGCTTTGACAATTCCTGCCGGCTTGATATCATTTGCATACGAATGAATTTGACCGGCCCGAATGCCGGAAGGATTCCCTATTTTTGGGAAGGCCCATTTTTTGGGAAGGCGGGCGTGATCCGTTACGCGAAACCCACCACGGTCGATGAGGCGCTCACTTTGCTTGGCGAGGCTCGGTGGCGCATCCTTGCCGGCGGCACCGATTTCTACCCGGCACAAGGAGCCAAGCCTTTCCGCGACAATGTCCTCGATATCAACGGCTTGGCGACGCTGCGTGGTATTGCTGAGACCGACAGCCATTGGCTCATCGGCGCGCGCACGACCTGGACCGATCTTGTCCGTCATCCGCTGCCGGCGGCCTTCGACGCGCTGAAGCAGGCGGCGCGGGAAGTCGGCTCCGTCCAGATTCAGAACGTCGCCTCCATCGCCGGCAATCTCTGCAACGCCTCCCCGGCGGCCGACGGCGTGCCGGCGCTGCTCGTCCTCGACGCCGAGGTCGAACTTCGCGCGGTGGCGATGGTCCGCCATCTGCCGCTGGAAAAATTCATCCTGGGGAACCGCCGCACGGAACTGCAGCCGGGCGAAATGGTCACCGCCATCCGCGTGCCGAAAGAAGCGGCCACCGGCACGTCGGTTTTCGAAAAACTCGGCGCGCGCCGCTATCTCGTCATTTCGATAGCCATGGCGGCGGCTCGCTTGACCATTGAGGATGGCATCGTCGCCAACGCCGCCGTCGCCGTCGGCTCCTGTTCGGCGGTCGCCAGGCGTCTTGCAAGTGTCGAAGCAGCTTTGCGCGGCGTCCCGGTCGACGGATCTCTCGTCGCTGCGATCCAGTCCGCACCGATGGACGAGCTTTCGCCGATCGACGACGTGCGCGGCAGCGCCGAATACCGGCTGGACGCCGCGCGCGAGATTGTCGCCCGCGCCGTTCTCGGTGCCGCGGGTCACGCGTCGGTCGGGAAGGTAGCGGCGGCATGAGCCAAGCTCAACCTGGCATGACCAAAACTCAGCCTGGCATGAGCGGAGCTCAGCCTCGCATGAGCGGAGCTCAGACTGGCGTGAGCATGGAGCGCGCCGACATCGCCTTCGAGGTCAACGGCGCCGCCGTCTCTGTCTGCGTGCCGCCGGTTCGCCGTCTCTCTTCGGTGCTGCGTGACGAATTGCGGCTGACCGGCACCAAGGTCGGCTGCGACGCCGGCGACTGCGGCGCCTGCACGGTGCTTGTCAACGGCGAACCCGTCTGCGCCTGCCTGATGTCTGCGGCGTCTGCCGCCGGCACCGTGGTGACCACGGTCGAGGGTCTCGCCAACGGCAGATTGTCGGCGCTGCAGGCCTCGTTTCTCGACCATGGCGCGGCGCAATGCGGCATCTGCACACCCGGCCTGCTCATCGCGGCGACAGCGCTTCTGGACAGCAACCCCAATCCAACCGAGGCCGAAACTCTGGATGCCCTGGGCGGCGTCCTCTGCCGCTGCACCGGCTATCGCAAGATCGTCGCTGCGGTGATGGATGCGGGACGGTTCGCGAGCGAATTTTTGACCGACGGCGCTGCCCCTCATCCGCCTGCCGGCACCTTCTCCCCGCATAATGACGGGGAGAAAGGACAAGTTTCTGCGCTGGCTACCCCTTCTCTCGATCTTGACCGCAGAATGCCGATCTCAGGCCACGCCGTCGGCTCCTCTCCAATTCGCCTCGACGGCCTGCCGAAAGTCACCGGCGGGGAAAAATTCGGCGGCGATTCCTTCCCGGCCGAAGCGCTGGCGGTGCTGGTGGTTCGCTCGCCGCATCATCACGCCCGCTTCGCCTTCGGCGATCTCGACGCCTGGGTGAAAGTCCATCCCGGCATCGTCGGCGTCTTCACCGCTGCCGACATTCCGGGAAGGAACTGCTTCGGCGTCATCGCGCCTTTTGCCGACCAGCCGGCGCTGGCCGAGGATTTTTCGCGCTTTCGCGGCGAGGCGGTGGCGCTGGTTGCCGGCGAGCGCGAGGCCATCCTCGATCTGGATCTTGCGGATTTTCCTGTTCGATGGACCGAGTTGCCGCATGTGCTGCAGCCTTGCGAGGCGCAGGCCGGCGGCGTGCGGCTGATCCACGAGAACCGGCCGGCAAACCTGCTCACATCAGGCTTTGTCGAGCGCGGTGACCCCGACGCCGCCCTTGCCGGCGCTACGTTCACTGTTTCCGGCGCCATCGACACGTCCTATGTCGAGCACGCCTATATCGAGCCGGAAGCCGGCTATGCCTATATGGACGGCGACACGCTGGTCGTCGTCGCCTGCACGCAGGCGCCCTATATGGACCGGGACGACGTGGCAAAAGTGCTTGGCCTTGCCGTCGACAAGGTGCGGATCGTGCCGACCGCCACCGGCGGCGGCTTCGGCTCCAAGCTCGACGTTTCGTTGCAGCCGCTGATCGGTCTGGTCGCGATGAAGACCGGGCGGCCGGTGGCACTCGCCTATACCCGTCATGAATCGATGATCTCGACCACCAAGCGTCATCCCGCCGAGATGAAGGCGACCATCGGCGCCGATGCCGATGGCCGCGTCACCGGCATGGTCTTCGCAGGCGATTTCAACACCGGCGCCTATGCGAGTTGGGGACCGACCGTCGCCAACCGCGTGCCGGTGCATGCTTCCGGTCCCTATGCGACGCCGAATTATCGGGCCGAAGGCCGCGCCATCCACACGAATGGGCCGATCTCCGGTGCCTTCCGCGGTTTCGGCGTGCCGCAGGCGACGATCATGCAGGAGACGCTCTACGACGAACTTGCCGCAAAGCTTGGGCTGGATCGGCTCGATTTTCGCCTGAAAAACTGCCTTCGTAACGGATCCGAAACGGTTACCGGCCAGAGGCTGGAATCGGGCGTCGGCATCGCCGACTGCCTCGAAGCGCTGCGGCCGCATTGGATGCGTGCGCTTGTCGATGCCGATGCGTTCAACAGTGCCAATGACAGCAGGAAACGCGGCGTCGGTGTCGCCTCCTGCTGGTATGGCTGCGGCAACACCTCCCTGCCCAATCCGTCGACCATCAGGGTCGGCATCTCGGCTGAAGGCGATGTCGTCCTGCATCAGGGCGCGGTCGATATCGGGCAAGGTTCGAACACGGTCATTGCGCAGATCTGTGCCGACGCGGTCGGCCTGCCGCTCGAAAAATTCCGCTTGAAAAGCGCCGACACGGCGATCACGCCGGACGCCGGCAAGACGTCCGCCTCGCGTCAGACCTTCGTGACCGGCAAGGCCGCCGAAAAGGCCGGCCGTGCCTTGCGCGAGACGATGCTGCGCTTCGCCAATGTGTCGGAGAGAGCGGCGATCGCTCTGGATGGCGCAAGCCTGGTCATCCGCGAGGGCGAAGCGACACGGCATATCGATTTGTCCACGCTGAAGGCCGATGCCGACGGCTTGGTCTTTCGCGCTGAGGAAAGCTATGACCCGCCGACCCTGCCGCTCGACGCCAGGGGCCAGGGCAAGCCTTACGCCGTCTATGGCTACGGCGCGCAGATCGCCGAACTGGAGGTCGACCTCAAGCTCGGCACGGTCAAGCTGATCAAGATCACCGCCGCGCATGATGTCGGCAAGGCGATCAATCCGCTGCTCGCCGAAGGCCAGATCGAGGGCGGCATCGCGCAAGGCATCGGCATGGCGCTGATGGAGGAATACATCCCCGGCCGCACCGAGAATCTGCACGACTACCTGATCCCGACGATCGGCGACGTGCCGCCGATCGAGACCATCCTGATCGAAGTTCCGGATCCGGAAGGACCCTTTGGCGCCAAGGGCCTGGGCGAGCATGTGCTGATCCCGACGGCACCGGCGATCCTCAATGCCATCCGCCATGCCACCGGTGCCCTGGTCAGCAAAATTCCGGCGACGCCGAGCCGCATCCGCGCCGCGATCCGCGACAAGGAGGCACGCCGATGAGCGAGCTTGCCGAACGTTTCGAGACGCATGATCCCGGCGAGAAGCAGGTGGCGGAAAAGATCCGCTGCGACGCCTGCCCGGTCATGTGCTACATAGCAGACGGCCGCACCGGCGCCTGCGACCGCTACGGCAATGTCGGCGGCAGGATCGTCCGGATGGATCCGCTGACCATCCTCGACCACGCGACTGAGGCCGGCGGCGCGGTCGTGCCGTTTGTCGCCGAGGGCGAAGAATGGGACGGCGAACTGGTCAACACCGGCCGCCGCTTCGTCACCGCGATCGGCGCCGGCACCACCTATCCCGACTACAAGCCGGCGCCTTTCATCGTCAGCCAGGAGGTCGAAGGCGTCGATCTCGTCACTGTCGTCACCGAGGGCATCTTCTCCTACTGCGGCGTCAAGGTGAAGATCGACACCGACCGGCATATCGGCCCCGAAACGGCAACGGTGCGCGCCGGAGGCGAGGCGATCGGCCATGTCACGACAGGCGAATATGGCTCGCAGATGCTGTCGCTGGGCGGCGTGCATCATCTGACCGGCGGCTCGAAAGCCGAAGGTCGTGCCACCTGCGATGCGCTGCTCAATCTGTGCAGCCGCAAGCCGGTCGAACTCACCATCGACGGCGGTGCCACGGTCATCGTCGAAGCCGGCAAGCCGCCGGTCATCGACGGCAAGCTCGAGCAGCGGATGCGCGTCGGCTGCGGCTCTGCCACCATCGGCATGTTCGCCACCCAGTGGCGCGGCCTGGTCGACGAGGTGGTGGTGGTCGACGACCACATCACCGGCGTCGTTTCCGAGCATCAGGCAGGCAAGGTGCTCGGCTGGCAGGATACCGGCATAAAAATCATCGGCCGCCGTTCGACGCCGGGCCGCTATTTCAAGGTGTCGGAGCCCGGCCTCGGCTGGGGCGGTACCAGCATTTCCGACCCGCTGTCGATCCTTGGTGAGTGGAATGCGAAGAAGGGCGCACATCCCGGCCTGTCGCTGCTGATGGTCTCGACCACCGGCGAGCAGTTCGCCTATTACGAGCTCGACGACGCCTTGAAGCCGGTGCAGAAACCGTTCCCCGAGCGGCTGCAGAAATCCGTCGGGCTGATCGAGGACAATTGCGAGCCGGCGCTGTGCACCGTGCTGTTCGTCGGCGGCGCCGGCGGCTCGCTGCGCGCCGGCGTCACCGAGAATCCGGTCAATCTGACCCGCTCGGTGCAGGGCCTGACTACGTATGTGACGGTCGGCGGCGCGCCGGTCTATGTCTGGCCGGGCGGCGGCATCACGCTGATGGTCGATGTCGCCCGTGTGCCGGAAGGGGCCTTCGGCTATGTGCCGACGCCGGCGCTGGTGGCGCCGATCGAGTTCACCCTGCGCCGCGACGATTATATCAGGCTCGGCGGCTACGAAGCCGAGATCCGCAGCGTTGACGACATTCTCGCCAAAGGCGGCGAGTATCTCAACCCGCGCCGCGGCACGTCTGCGCCGGCCAGCAATCCATGGCCGCCGCTGGCGCAGTTGCGGCGCGCAGCGGCAGACGGGGCAAAGTAGTGATGAACGGCCCGCAGGCGCATTGGCTTGAGGACGGCAGGCGGCTGCATCTCAATCATGGCCCGATCGACCTGATCGTCGAGGCATTTGGCGATGGGGACGAACGCCGCGCCGCCTATGGCCAGGCGGTGGCGCGGTTTCAAACAATCCTGCAGGAGCTCGTCGACGAACTGCCGGAACTGCGCCGCCCGGCCTCGTCGCGACCACGTGCTTTCGCTGGCCCGACGGCGCGACGCATGGAAGCGGCGGTTGTTCCGCTGGCGAAACAATTCATCACGCCGATGGCTGCGGTCGCCGGTTCGGTAGCCGACGAAATGCTTGGCGCGCTGCTGGCCGGTCGCCGGCTCGATCGCGCCTACGTCAACAATGGCGGCGACAGCGCGATCCATCTCGGCAATGGCCGGTCGATGACGCTTGCCATTGCCGGGACAGGTCATGGACTGGCGGACCGGATCACGATCCGCGCCGAAGACGGGATCCGCGGCATCGCGACCAGCGGCTGGCGCGGCCGTTCCTTTTCGCTCGGCATCGCCGACGCTGTTACCGTACTGGCGCGGACCGGTGCTGAAGCCGATGCCGCCGCGACCCTGATCGCCAACGCCGTCGACCTGCCCGGTCATGGCGCCATCGAGCGCATGCCGGCGCGCGATCTGGCGCCCGACAGCGACCTTGGCGATCGCCTGGTCACCCAGGCCGTCGGCGCGCTTTCATCAGGCGAAATCGCCGTCGCGCTGGACCACGGCCTCGCCGTGGCCGAAGATTTTCGGCGACATGGCCCGATTGCCGCTTCAGCGTTGTTCCTTGCCGGTCAGGCACGGATCGCCGGTCCCATGGCGCTCGTTGCGCCCAACGAGAAATCAAGGAAGGAAATTGCCCATGCCTGAGTTTGCGATCCGCAAGATTGCGGTGCTGACCGAGGAGATATTTCATGAGGGCGGGCCGGTGGCGAAGGTGCCGCGCCGCCGCGCCGCCGCCATGGCGGTGGTGAACAACCCATTCGCCGGCCGCTACGTGGAAGACCTGCAGAGCGCGATGGACGATCTGAAGCCGCTCGGGCTGCTGCTCTCCGACAAGCTGATCGCCGCATTGGGCGGCGACTTGAAACAGATCGACGGCTACGGCAAGGGCGCCATCGTCGGTATCGCCGGCGAACTGGAGCATGGCGCGCTGTGGCATGTGCCTGGCGGCTATGCCATGCGCGAGCGGCTCGGTGACGCCAAGGCGATCGTGCCGTCGGCAAAGAAGGTCGGCGCCTTCGGCGCGCGGCTCGACGTGCCGCTCGGCCATATCAACGCCGCCTATGTGCGCAGTCATTTCGATGCCATGGAGGTCGGCATCAGCGACGGGCCTCGTCCCGACGAGATCCTGTTCTGCCTCGCCATGACCTGCGGCCCGCGCGTGCACGACCGCATGGGCGGTCTCGCGGCAAAGGACATCAAGGCATGGGACGGACTGCGGTGAGCGCCGAAGACGTCAAGCTCAAGCTGGTCGAGGCCGAGGAGCCCGACGAGAACGATTACCGCCTGCAGGAGCAGGTCGGCTTCATCCTGCGCAAGGCGCACCAGCGCCATGTCTCGATCTTCGCCGCGCACATCGCCGACCTGACGCCGCCGCAATTCGCCGCGCTGGCCAAGTTGCACGATGTCGGCGAGACCTCGCAGAACCAGCTTGGCAGCCTGATCGCCATGGACGCGGCGACGGTGAAAGGTGTCATCGACCGGCTCAAGGCGCGCGGCCTGGTCGAGCTTTCCAAGCATGAGGTCGACAAAAGGCGCCTGCTGGTCAATCTGACCGCTGAAGGCCGCAAGGCCGTCGAGCGGCTGATCCCGATCGCCCGCGAGATCACGGAGGAAACGCTGGCGCCGCTTTCGGCCAAGGAGGCCGCGATTTTCATGAGGCTATTGACCAAGCTGGCGTGAGCGCGGCCTTGGTCAGCCTAGGCCGTAAGAGTCCGCATTTTCGGATACCTGGCCGAGTCAGCTTGTTCGGTCTGCGCTGCCCCTCATTGCCCTGCCGGGCATTTCTCCCCGTATAGTGACGGGGAGAAAGAAGCCGCCACCGATGGTTTCGCCAATCGCCAGCGTTGAAATAAGGGTGCAGCGTTTCGGTCAGTCCCCTTCTCCCCGTCACTATACGGGGAGAAGGTGCCGGCAGGCGGATGAGGGGCAGCGCCATGCCGCGTCCCTCAAGCGCCCTCACCGGCGACACGCCTCAGAGCCCGTGCTCCTTCAGGATTTGGGCGGCATTTTCCTTGGTGATCTTCTGCGTCGGCAGCGTGATGGTCTTTTCGACCTTCTCGCCGTTCAGGAACTTGATCGCCTGCCGCAGCCCTTCGGCGCCCGGCGTCACATAGGTGAACGTCGCCGTCAGCTCACCATTGGCAACAAGCTGCACGCCTTCATTGGGCAGGCCGTCGATGCCGATGAACTTGATGTCCTTCTCGCGGCCGACATCCTTGGCGGCAAGATAGGCGCCGTAGGCCATCGGATCGTTGTGACCATAGACGAGGTCGATCTTCTCGTTGTTGCGCAGTGCCGTGGCCATGATGTTGTAGGCCTGGTCCTGCTTCCAGTCGCCCGACTGTTGGTCGAGCAAATATTTTATGCCCGGCTCCTTGTCGGTGAATTCATGGAAGCCGTCATGGCGGTCATGTGCCGGCTGGGTGCCCATGCCGCCCCAGATCTCGACGACATTGCCTGATGCCTTGCCCTTGCCGCCGAGCAATTCGACCGCGTATTCACCGGCAGCCCGGCCGATCAGCTTGTTGTCGCCGCCAACGAACTGCGTGTAGTCCTTGGTTTCGACATTGCGGTCGAGGACGAAGACCGGGATCTTGGCGTCGATCGCCTGCTGCACGACGCCGGTCAACCCGGCGGATTCCTTCGGTGACACCAGCAGCGCATCGACTTCCTGGCGGATCAGGTTCTCGACATCGGCGACCTGCTTTTCCGTCTTGTCCTCGCCGTCGGTGACGATCAGCTGGACTTCCGGATGCTTGGCGGCCTCAGCCAGGATGTCCTTGTTGAACTGGGCGCGCCACGGCTCGATGGTCGTCACCTGCGAGAAGCCGATCTTCCACTTCTTGTCCTGCGCGTAGGCGTTGCCGCTGGTCAGAAGGGCGGTCGTGGTCAGCAGCGCCGCGGCGACAGCGGCAAGCTTCAGCAATTCACGTCGTTTCATTTCTTGTTTCCTCCAAGATTTAGAGACGGGGTCTCTTTTGACGGCCGCTTTGCTGCGGTCGTTTCCTTGTGCGCCGTTTTTCCAAAGGGCAGGCGCAGATAGAAGAGAAGATCAACGGCATTGCGCTCCTGGACGAGCACGGTGCCGATGATGATCATCCCCTTCAGCACGAGCTGAAGGTTCGAATTGATGTTGTGCAGTTGCAGGATGTTCGAGAGCAGCCCGAAGATCAGCACGCCGCAGAATGTGCCGATCAGGCTGCCGCGCCCGCCCATCAGGCTGGTGCCGCCGATGACCACGGCGGCGATGGCATCGAGCTCCAGCCCGGCGCCGGCATCCGGCTTGCCTTGCCTGTATTGCGCGACATAGAGCACTGCCGCCACGCCGGCCAGCAGCCCGGACACGGCGTAGGTGGCGATCTTGACGCGGCCGGCGGCAATGCCGGACAGCCGCGCCGCCTCTTCGTTGCCGCCGATGGCGTAGACATAGCGGCCGAACGGGGTGAAGCGCAGCACCGCGCCGTAGATCAGGATCGCTCCGAGGAAGAACAGGCCCGGCATCGGGATCACGCCGAACACCAGCGAGCGCAGCATTTCGAAATCGGCGGTGGCGTTCGACCCGGTGTAGACCGGCAGCACTGCATTGTTCTGGCCGGCGGTCAGCCGGGCGATGCCGAGCGCCGTCACCATCATCGCCAGCGTGACGATGAAAGGCTGCAGCCGCCCGGCAACGATGATGAAGCCGTTGAGCGCGCCGAACAGCAGGCCGACGCAAGGCGCCACCAGCAACACGCCGACCACGCCGAATTTCGAGCCGACCTGCGGCAGCAGGAACCACAGCACCAGACTGCAGAGGATCACCCCGACAATGCCGGGCGTGACCAGCCCACGAACGCTGTCCAGCCTGACGGCGTGGGTGACCTGCGGGCCGGCGCGCGATTTTTCGATGTTCAGGAAGATGAAGCGGGTGACCAGAATGCCGAGGCAAAGGGCGACCACGGCAACTGTCGGCACCCCCAGCACCACCGCCGGCGTGACACCCGGAACCGTCAGCAGCATGGCGCAGACCACGGTGCAGATCGCCATCAGCGAGCCGACGGAAAGATCGATGCCGCCAGTGATGATCACCGCCGTCATGCCGGTGGCGATCAGGCCGGTGGTCGACACCTGGCGCAGCACATCGAGCAGATTGCCGTAGGACAGGAAGATGTTGTTGCCCTTGGAACTGATCGGCGAGCCCAGCACGCCGATCAGGAAGATTGCGATCAGGCCCCAATAGAGCTTCGTCCGCGACAGGATGTTCAAGATGCTCATGCTGCGGGTCTCGTCATGGTCCGGCGCGGCGCCGCGAGCCGCATGATGGCCTCCTCACTGGCCTGCGCGCGCGAAAGGATTCCCGTCTGGCGACCATCGGCCATGACCAGGATGCGATCGGAAAGAAGCAGCAGCTCCGGCAATTCCGAGCTGATGACGGCGATGGCGAGCCCGTCTCGCGCCAGCTTGAAGATCAGGTCGTAGATCTCCCGCTTGGCGCCGACATCGATGCCGCGTGTCGGCTCGTCCAGCAGCAGCACCCGCGGCCGCGTCGCCAGCCACTTGCCGATGACGACCTTCTGCTGGTTGCCGCCGGACAGGGTGCCGGCCGGCTGCTCGATGGTCCCGCAGCGAATGCCGAGCGCCTTGACCGCCTGCCGCGCCAGGCCTTGCTCGGCGGCCCGCGAGCGAAGCCCGAATCGGGCCAGCGTGCCGACCAGCGGCAGCGCGACATTGTCGGTGATCGAGGCCTGAAGATGCAGGCCCTGCGTCTTGCGGTCCTCGGTCACCAAGGCGATGCCGAGCCGGCGGGCGTCGCGCGGCGAACGGATTTCCACCGGCTCGCCGTCGAGCCGGATTTCGCCGCCGGCGCGGCCGCCGCTGGAGCCGAAGATGGTCTCCAGGATTTCGGTGCGTCCCGAGCCGAGCAGTCCGCCTATCCCCAGAATTTCGCCTTCGGCAAGATCGAAGGCGACGCCGTCGAGCGCGGTGCGCCAGCCGTGGCGGTCTGGTTTCGACAGCGATAGGCCGCCTACGGAGAGAACGACCTTGCCGCTGGGACCACGCTCTTCCTGGGAAGAGGCAAGCAGGTTGCGCCCGACCATCGCCGATATGATGGTATCTTCGTCGAGCTTTGCCATCGCCTCGGTCAGCACGCGGCGTCCATCGCGAAACACGGTGACCCGGCTGGCCAGATGCATGACCTCGTCGATGCGGTGCGAGATGTAGACGATCGCCACGCCGTTGTCGGCGAGCTGGCGGATGATCCGGAACAGCCTCTGGCATTCGGCCGGCGAAAGCGCGGAGGTCGGCTCGTCCATGATCAGGATGCGCGCCGACATCGACAATGCCTTGGCGATCTCGACCAGCTGCTGCTCGCCGACACGCAGGCTGCCGACCCGCGCATCCGGGTTGAGCTCGATGCCGAGCCTCTGCAGCAGGGCGCCTGCGGCATGGCTGCTTGCCTTGCGGTCGACGATAAGTCCGGCGATCAGCTTCTCGCGCCCGAGGAAGATATTATCGGCAACGCTGAGCTCGGGAACGAGATTGAGCTCCTGGTGGATGATGGCGATGCCGGCATGCTCGGCGTCGCGCACCCCGGCGAAACGGACCGGATGGGCATCGACGTTCACCGTTCCGTCGTAATCCGTATAGATGCCGGAGAGGATTTTCATCAGCGTCGACTTGCCGGCGCCGTTTTCCCCCATCAGCGCATGGATCTCGCCGCGCCGCAGCTCGAAGCCGACATCGACAAGTGCGGCGATGCCACCGAAGGTCTTGGAGATGTGCTCGGCGCTCAGAACGACAGCCGAGCGGCCGGCGGCCGCATCATCTCCGGACGTGATGGAATTGCCATGCTCCATGACAAGAACGGCCTCCCTTCCGTTGTCGTCGAACATCTCAAACGCTAATCTAAACGTTTCGAACATGTCAAGTCGCTATCTGATGAGGCGGGATTGATGCATTTCAATTCTTGCACAAATCCGCAGGATTCCTTAGGTATTGCAGCCAGAGGCGATGAAACGTTTCGAAAATGATGGCGTCAGGACGAAAAAAGCAGCGAAAGTCCACGGCCCCCACCATGCTGCACGTGGCTGAAGTGGCGCGTGTTTCGGTCGCCACCGTCTCGGCGCTGATCAACGGCACCGCGACCGTCAGTCCCGAGCTCAGCCAGCGCATCGAACAGGCGATCCGCGACATCGGCTACAAGCGCAACGCGATCGCCCGCAGCCTGAAGATGGGCACGACCCGCACCATCGGGCTGACCGTTCCCCACATCACCAATCCGTTCTTCACCGATGTCGTTTCGGTCATCCAGCAGGCATTCGACCGCGCCGGCTATGCGGTCATGCTGTGCTGCACGGACGAGGACCTGAACACGCAGGACGACCAGATCAGGCTGCTGCTCGACCGAATGGTCGACGGACTGATTGTTGCGCGCGTCGGCGACGGCGCGATCCTGAAGAGAATTGTCGACGACGCCAACGTGCCGGTGGTGCTGCTCGACCGCGTTTGCGAAGGCGTCGATACCGACGCGGTCGTTCTCGATAACCAGCGCGCGGTGTTCGACGCCATCACCTATCTGATCGATCTCGGCCACCGGCGGATCGGCTACATCTCCGGCTCGTTCGACATCTCGCCCATGCATGATCGCATGACGGGATATCGCGAGGCGCTCCAGGCTGCCGGCCTGCCGGTCGAGAGCGAGCTTGTCCGCTTCGGCAATTTCCATGAAGTCGACGGCTACAACGCGACAATGCAGCTGCTTTCGCTGCACGACCGCCCGAGCGCGATCTTCTCGGCCAACAACCCGATGGTGATCGGCACCATGAAGGCGATCCGCGATATCGGGCTGTCCTGCCCCGAGGACATTTCGGTCGCCTGCTTCGACGATTTTCCGTGGTCGGACGTGTTCCAGCCGCAACTGACCACGGTCGCACAACCGGTCAAGGCGATCGGTGAGCAGGCGGCCAATCTGCTGCTCGACCGGCTCGCCGGAAACAGGGACGCGCCGCCGCGCAAGCTGACGCTCAAGGGACGCCTGATGATCCGCAATTCATGCCGGCCCCTTGGCGCGCCGCTGGGGGCGATCGCACAAAGCGTCAGCGCCTAACGCGCCTTCGCAGCCTCGCAAAAAAGTCAGGCAGCTTCCGACAGCGATTTGTGGACGTCGGCCAGGATCTCGAAGGATCGCACCCGCGCTGCGTGGTCGAAAATCTGCGCGGTGACCATCAGCTCGTCGGCGCCGGTGCGCTGCACGAACGCCTCGATGCCTTGCCTGACCGTTTCCGGGGCGCCGACGACGGCGCAGGACAGCGCTTGGCCGAGCATGGTTTTGGCCATCGGGTCGAGGTCGCGCTCATATCCGTCGACCGGCGGCGGCAAGCGGCCGGGCCGGCCTGTGCGCAGATTGACGAAGGCCTGCTGCAGCGAGGTGAACAACAGCCGCGCTTCGGCGTCGGAGGGTGCAGCGAACACGTTGAGGCCGAGCATGACATAGGGCTTGTCGAGCTGTTTCGACGCCTGGAAGCGCGAGCGATAGATCTCCAGTGCGTGGTCGAGTTCGGCCGGCGCGAAATGCGAGGCGAAGGCGTAGGGCAGGCCGAGCATGGCTGCGAGCTGCGCACCATAGAGGCTCGAGCCCAGAATCCAGATCGGCACCTGCTCGCCCTCGCCGGGCACGGCGCGGATACGCTGACCGTCTTCGGCCGGCTGGAAATAGCCCATCAGTTCGACGACATCCTGCGGGAAACTGTCGGCGCCGGCGTCGAGGTTGCGGCGCAGCGCACGCGCCGTGCCCATGTCGGTGCCCGGCGCCCGGCCGAGGCCGAGGTCGATGCGGCCTGGATGCAACGCGTTAAGTGTGCCGAACTGCTCGGCAATGACCAGCGGCGAATGGTTGGGCAGCATGATGCCGCCGGCTCCGACGCGTATCGTTGTGGTGCCGCCGGCGACATGGGCAATGACGACGGAGGTGGCGGCGCTGGCGATGCCCGGCATATTGTGATGCTCGGCCAGCCAATAGCGCCTGTACCCCAGCCGCTCGGCATGGCGGGCGAGATCGAGCGAATTGGTGAGCGATTGCGAAGCGTTGCTGCCTTCGACGATCGGCGACAGGTCGAGAACCGAAAGTGCGGTCATGGGCGGGGATCCTGTGGACGGGAGGGATGTAGGAACCGACCGCGACGGCCGCAAATTCAAAAAATTGAACTGACGCCCATGAGTCCACTCAAGCAAAAAGGGACGCTCTGGAATTTAGTATCCACGGCTGCCTGCCGCAGCTTATCCCGCTTCTCGGATCATGCGCCCGCAGCCGTGTCGGTTTCTGAAATCTGTTCGTCCTCAACCGCCGTATGTTGCGCCGCCAGGAAATTGCCGACATGGCTGAGCTCGTCGAAATGATCGCAGAACACCTTGATGACGACCAGCAGCGGCACCGCCATCAGCGCGCCGACGAAACCCCACAGCCAGGACCAGAAGGCAATGGCGATGAGGATCGCCACGGCGTTGATCTCTAGGCGCCGGCCAACCACCGTCGGCGTCACGAATTGGCCCTCGACGGTATCGCACAACAGCACGAAGGCCGGCGCCAGCAGCGCGTAGGAGATGCTGTCGAAGCTGATCAGCGCGATGATCGTGACCAGCGTGATGGTAATCAGCGCCCCGATATAGGGCAGGAAATTGAGCAGAGCCGCTGCTGCGCCCCAGACCTGCGGGTTGGGCATGCCGAGTGCCCAGAGGCCGAGTCCGATGACCACGCCCAGGCATGTATTGATGACGGCGACGGTAAGCAGATAGTGCGAGATTTCACGTTCGACGTCATAGACGACGCGCAGTGCCCGCTTCTTTTCGCTGAGACTGGGGAAGGATTCGACGATCTTCTCATAAAACATCGTGCCGGAGGCGAGCAGGAACAGCGACAGGACGAAGACGATGATGAGGCTGGTGCCCGCCGACAGCAAATTGCCGGCGGCTTGCGAGAGGATGCCCGATTGCGCCATGGCTACCCTCTGGACGCCCGGCCCTTGGGAAGTCTGCGTCAGTCCCTCTATCTGCCGCGAAATCTCCATGATCCTTTCGAAAGGACGCCGCAGTTGCGCGAGACGTTCGGTCAGCTGCTGGCCAATCGCCGAGGTGTTGTTGATGAGGTCGATGACCGGGCCGCTGAGCAGATAGCCTGCGACGGCGATGACGCAGAACGACAGCAGCACCAGCAGTGTCGCCGATATCACATCGGGCATGCCGTGTTTGCGTAGGAAACGGACGATCGGCGTCAGCGTCAGCGCCAGCAGGAAAGCCAGGATGACCGGCATGAAGAAGGCACGAGCGAAGGAGAGCGCGTAGATCGCCATGAGGATGAAGATGCCGACTAGCAGCGAACGTATCAGGTGCATGTCCGCACGCGCCTCGACGCGCGGATCGGGGCTCTCGGCAGCACCCGAAGCGGCGGGTTCGGCTTTCATTCTGGCCCTCGGCGGCACACTGCGATTGGTGTACGCTGTTGGCGGAAACGCCTTTGCGGCTTCAAGGTTCCGCTGGAGCGACGTGCGTCCACTTGGACGCTCAAAGTACGCTCTAACACTTTGAATTTACCATCGGCCCCGAAAATCGATTCCGATTTTCGGCCGATGCGTTAGCCGGCGCTGACGATGACCTTAGGCCCTACCTGGCCGGCGAGTCAGGCGGCCGGCGCGGCAACGGTGGGGATCGCCTTCGCCGTTTCCTTGCGCACGATCGGTGCCACCTTGGTGCCGTAGAGTTCGATCGCCTTCATGATCTTGGCGTGCGCCATCGTGCCGATCGCCATTTGCAGCAGGAAGCGGTCGTTGCCGAATATCCTGTGCTGGGCAACGATCTTTTCGGCCACCTGTTCGGGGTTGCCGACGAACAGCGCGCCGTTCGGGCCGCGCGACTGGTCGAAATGTGCTCTCGACGTCGGACCCCAGCCGCGCTCGCGGCCGATGCGGTTCATCACCTCGGCCTGCGGCCCATAAAAATCGTCGGCCGCCTGGTCGGTGGTCGCGGCAATGAAGCCGTGCACGTTGAGGCTGGTGGCCAGACCAGCCGGATCGTTGCCAGCCCGTTTGGCCGCTTCCCTGTAAATATCGAACAGCGGCGCGAACCGCGCCGGCTCGCCGCCGATGATGGCCAGCGCCAGCGGCAGCCCGAGCGCACCGGCCCGCGCGGCGGATTGCGGTGTGCCGCCGATCGCGATCCAGATCGGCAATCTGTCCTGGAACGGGCGGGGGTAGACGCCGCGATCGTTGATCGGAGCGCGCAGCCTGCCCGACCAGCTCACCTTGACATGATCGCGGACGGCAAGCAGCAGATCGAGCTTTTCGGCAAAGAGCTCGTCATAGTCCTCAAGATCGTAGCCGAACAGCGGAAAGGATTCGATGAACGAGCCGCGCCCAGCCATAATCTCGGCCCGGCCGCTGGATAGAAGGTCGAGCGTTGCAAACTGCTGGAAGACACGGACCGGATCGTCGGATGACAGTACAGTGACCGCGCTGGTCAGCTTTATGCGCCTGGTGCGTTCGGCCGCCGCGGCCAGGGCCACGACTGGCGCTGAAGCCGCATAATCGGGACGGTGATGCTCGCCCAACCCAAACACGTCGAGGCCGACCTGGTCGGCCAGCTCGATCTCCTCGATCAGGTTGCGCAGCCGCTCATGCGCACCGATGGCGCCTGGGCCTGATTCCGGGCTGACGTCGGCGAAGGTGTAGAGACCGAGTTCCATCATCTGTCATCCTGGTGTTTTGTTCTGGTGTTTTGTTTTTCGCGCTACAGGTAGCGACCAGTCCGCCGCGCCGCCAGAGGGTCGGATGGTGAACAGTGCATGTCCGTTTCAGCCGAATTCAGCCGAAAAGGCGTCTCCCGGCTGCAACAGCTCAGAATTTCATGGCTGGCATACCGTTTTGGCGCTTGAACTCTGGGTTTTCACGCGTATGTAAGCCTCGCAAATTGACTCCAGGGAAGTGGACTTGGCTATCTATAGGGAAAAAGACGTTTTCGAGCGGCGCAATGCCGCAAACGAGGCAAAGAAGGCGCTTCTCGAGCGCTTCAAGGCAAAGCCGGCAGCGGACGATCCAGCGGTGCTGGCACGACAGGCCGAACGCAAGGCGATCCTCGAAGCCCGTGCGATACGCGAGGCCGAAAAGGCCAGGCTGAAGCAGGAGAAGCTGGCGCGCGAAGCGGCCGAAAAGGCCGAGCGCGAAGCTGCTGCCGAAGCCGCGCGGATTGCTGCGGAAGAAGCGGCGCAGGCGGAAGCGAAGATCCGGGAAGCCGAAGAGAACGAGCGCATCGCTCGTTTGCTTGCCGACGAGGCCGAGCGCAAAGCCAAGCGCGACGCGCGCTATGCGGCGCGCAAGCAGCGCACCGGCAGGACGCCTCCGGGCTTTTCCGCTCGCTAGTGCTCCAAGCGCGATTCACCAATCAAATTCAGGGCCGCCTTGCAGCGGCCCTGAAGGCGTTTGTGCTGCTGCCTTGCAGCAAGAACTAGGTCGCGAGTTTCAATCCCATGATGCCGCAGACGATGAGTGCGATGCAGGCCAGCCTGATCGCGGTCGCAGGCTCACCGAGCAGCCAGATGCCAAGCAGCGCCGTGCCGACGGTGCCGATGCCGGTCCACACCGCGTAAGCCGTGCCGACCGGCAGCGTCTTCAGCGCCAGTCCGAGCAAGGCGAGACTGACGACCATTGAGGCAACCGTCAGGACGGTCGGAAGCGGCTTCGAAAAACCGTCAGTGTATTTGAGGCCGATCGCCCAGCCGATCTCGAACAGGCCAGCGAAGAAGAGAAGAATCCACGACATCGGAACGCTCCATTGGATTGCGGGTCGTCCCGGTCTTTTCGGAAAGCGCGAAGTCGTCTTCGCGGCATTGATTCAGAAATGCCCAATCAACAGCAGCGCCGACAGCACTTCAGGACCAGTCGCTGAATGTCGATGGTCCTGGAATGCCGTCGGTCATGACTGCGCCGAAACGCCGAGGCTTACTTGTCCTTGAGTTTGGTCGCCTTGACGGGCGGCGCTTTCAGGGTCGGGGCAGCGGCAGGTTTCTTCGCGTCCTTCTTCGGCTTGCGGGCTTCCTTGCCCGCCTTCATCGCACCTTTAGCCATGATTCGTTTCCTCCAATTGTGGCAAGCGAAATGAACCAAGAGAAACGCTCGACCGCAAGAGGCATAATCTGGCGCCGGCGCCAGCCGTTGGCTGTCAACCATTTCTAAATCGCTCGTAAACCGCGCTGGTCCGTGCGATGATCTTTTTTGCGCTGCAGCAACGGCCCGTGCCTTCGCCGGGTGGTGATCCGGCAGGACGGTCAGGACGATAATGCGAATCCATATCGGCTGCGAGATGAGCTTCGACTTTCCGCAGGAAACGCCGCTGATCGCGATGCTCAACGTTCACTATTCCCGCGCGTCCGATCTCGAGCGGCCGGATTTCCTGACTTCGAACCCACCGGTGCCGATCGAGAGCTACCGCGACAGTTTCGGCAATTGGTGCAACCGCCTTGTCGCCCCTCCCGGTCGCTTCACCTTCGGCACGGACGCGGTGATCCGCGATCCCGGAAGTTTTGAGATGGGCGATCTGCTGGCGTGGCAGCACGAGGTGCGCGACCTGCCGTCGGAGACGCTGCTGTTCCTGCTGCCGAGCCGCTATTGCGAGAGCGACGTGCTGGCGAACGAGGCGTGGCGGCTGTTCGGCCACTCACCGCTCGGTATTCCACGCGTGCAGGCGGTCTGCGATTTCGTCCACAACCACATCATCTTCAACTACGGCAACGCGCGGCCGACGCGCACGGCAGCAGAGGCCTATCGTGAGCAAAGCGGCGTTTGCCGCGACTTTGCCCATCTCGCCGTCGCCTTCTGCCGCGCCTTGAATATCCCGACACGCTATTGCACCGGATACATCAGCGACATCGGCTTGCCGAAACCGTGGTCGGACATGGATTTCGCTGCCTGGATGGAGGTCTACCTCGGCGGCCGCTGGCATGCCTTCGATCCGCGCAACAATGCGCCGCGCATCGGCCGCATCCTGATCGCCTCCGGCCGCGACGCAGCCGATGTGCCGCTGACCCATATCTTCGGGCCGGGTATGCTGGCCGGTTTCAAGGTCTGGACTGATGAAATCATCGAACAGGCGTCGGCGCCGCAGTCTTGAACCACAGGATGCTTCGCGCGTTGTGATTGCCGGTGGAGCTTCGGCCGGTGCGCCGTTAAGCTCCAACGCGTCGAGGCTCGGCTGAAGGGAGGAGCGAAGATGAAAATCGACGGCGGGTGCCATTGCGGCGCCATCACTTACGAGGCGGAGGTCGATCCGGACAACACCAGTATTTGTCACTGCATCGATTGCCAGCAGCTGACCGGAACAGCGTTTCGGGTGACCGTGCCGGCGCCGGAGGAGCACTACCGGATCACCAAGGGCACGCCGAAGATCTACATCAAGACCGCAGCGAGCGGCGCCAGGCGCGCCCAGGCCTTTTGCGGCGAATGCGGTACGCACCTCTATGCCACGTCGGTTGGCGACGGGCCGAAAGTCTACGGCATCAGGGTCGGCACGGCGCGGCAGCGCGAACAACTGATCCCGAGAAAACAGATCTGGCACCGCTCGGCGCTGCCTTGGCTGCCGGAGTTCGAAGGCACGATGATCGTCGAGGAGCAGTAGCCTCTCAGTCGTCGCCTTCGACCACCCTTAGCCTCAGCTGGCCGGTCTTGGAGTCGGCGACGCGCGCACCCGCTTCGGTCTTCGCACTGGCCGCCGATCCGGCGTCGCCCTCCGTCGGCTGCGCGCCGAACTCCAGCGCCTCGATCTTTTGGCCGCGCTTGGTCACCTTCGACGTCGAGACGAGAATATCGTCGATATCCTTGGCCGACTGGCCGAAATGGCTCTGCAGCTTGCGCACCCGCTCGTCGAGGCGCGAGACATCCTCCATCAGCCGGATGACTTCGCCCTGGATCAGATGCGCCTGCTCGCGCATGCGGGCGTCCTTGAGAATCGCCTGGATGACCTGGATCGACAGCATCAGCAGCGACGGCGAGACGATGACGATGCGGGCGCGGTGCGCCTTGTGGACAATCCCCTCGAAATTCTCGTGGATCTCGGCGAATACCGATTCCGACGGCACGAACATGAAGGCGGTGTCCTGCGTCTCGCCCTGGATCAGGTATTTGTCGGAAATATCGCGGACATGCACCTCGATGTCACGCCGAAACGCTTGTGCCGCGACCTTCTGCAAATCGACGCCTTCGGCGGCACGGATGGCGTTCCAGGCTTCCAGCGGAAACTTGGCGTCGATGGCGAGTGCGGGCGCGCCATTCGGCATCTTCACCAGGCAGTCAGGCCGGCTGCCGTTCGACAGGGTCGCTTGGAATTCGTAGGCACCGTGCGGCAGGCCATCGGCGACGATCGCCTCCATGCGCGACTGGCCGAAGGCGCCGCGCGTCTGCTTGTTGGAGAGGATTGCCTGAAGTTGCACGACCTGGCTGGCGAGCGACTGGATGTTGCCTTGCGCTGTATCGATGACCGCCAGCCGCTCCTGCAGTTTGGCGAGGCTTTCATGCGTCGATTTCGTCTGCTCGGTCATGGTCTGGCCGAGACGGCCGGTCATCGCGTCGAGACGCTGGCCGATCGACTGCGTGAGTTCGGCCTGCCGCGCCCCGAACACTTCGGCGATGGCGCCCATGCGGCCCTGCATCTCGGCCTGGCTTGCCAGGATGCCGGCCATCCGCGCCTCGGCGTCGCGGGCGTGGTCGGCGGCTTCCGCGGCAGCCACCGCACGCGCCTTGGCCGAGCGCCAGAGCGCGACGACGAGCGCCACGAACAGGCCCAGGAACAGGACCGCGCCGAATGCCAGCGCGTGGCCGAGCGTGATCGTGGTGGCGCCGAGCCGGGCGATCGGTTCAGACAGGATGGTGGTCAGGTCGTTCATATCGGACAGCATAGATGATTCGGCCTGACGACACAGATCAAAACGTGAACGCCGCTGCAAATGCCCCGGTTGACGCTTTTCGTGCGAGGTCTTAGGTGAGACGCCATGTCGATCAAGCCGCTCATCATCCTTCCCGATCCCGTCCTGCGCCAGGTTTCGAAACCGGTCGAGCGCGTCGACGGCGCCTTGCGCAAACTGGCCGACGATATGCTGGACACGATGTATGATGCGCCGGGCATTGGTCTGGCGGCGATCCAGATCGGCGAACCGCTGCGCATGCTGGTGATCGACCTCGCCAAGGAAGACGAGCCGCCGGCGCCGCATGTCTTCATCAATCCCGAGATTCTTGAGAGCGCCGATCAGCGCTCGGTCTACGAGGAGGGGTGCCTGTCGATCCCGGATTACTATGCCGAGGTCGAGCGCCCTGCCGCCGTGCGGGTGAAATATCTCGATCGCGACGGCAAGCTGCAGGAGATCGAGGCCGAAGGGCTGATGGCGACTTGCCTGCAGCACGAAATCGACCATCTCAACGGCGTTCTGTTCATCGACCACATCTCGAAGCTGAAGCGCGACATGGTGGTGAAGAAGTTCAAGAAGCTCGCCAGGGACAAACCATCAGGCAGCAAGGCGCCGGGCAAGTTAGTGGGATAGGGCGATACTCGCGCAGTTTGATGCTGAACCTTTCGAAGATGTTGGCGGGACAGCGCCCCTCTACCCTGTTCCAGATCAGGAAATGGAGACGCCGATGAGCGACATGCTGATCAGAAATATTCCCGAACCCTTGAAGCGGGAAATCGAGCAGGCGGCGCGTAAGAGCGGCCAGAGCCTGTCGGGCAAGGCGATAGCTCTTCTGCGCGAAGGCATGGTCGCCGAAAGGCAAGCCAGGCTGGAGCCGGGTCTTTCGGCATGGGACGCTATTCGCGCGACTTTCGCTGCTGAAAACGCAATTGGCGATGAATTCGCCAAGATCATGAACGAAATCGAAGCAGAAAGGAAACGCGACTTCGGTCGCCGACCCGCAAAGTTCGCGACTTCGACTGAGCCGACTTAACGGCCAGACGAAGACCTGACCCGGAACAAAATGCCCTTGCGCGTCATCTTCATGGGTACGCCCGAATTCTCGGTGCCGACGCTGCGGGCGATCGCGGATGCCGGACATGAGATTGGAGCCGTCTACACTCAGCCGCCGCGCGCCGCCGGTCGCCGGGGGCTGGAACTGACGCCGTCGCCGGTGCAGCGCGAGGCCGAGCGGCTGGGCCTCGAGGTGCGGACGCCGGTGTCGCTGAAGAACGAGACCGAGCAGCAGGCGTTCCGCGCCTTGCGGGCCGATGTCGCCGTCGTCGTCGCCTATGGATTGCTGTTGCCCAAACCCATTCTCGAGGCGCCGCGGCTCGGCTGCCTCAATGGTCACGCGTCGCTGTTGCCACGCTGGCGCGGCGCCGCCCCTATCCAGCGCGCCATCATGGCCGGCGATACCGAGACAGGCATGATGGTGATGCGGATGGAAGAGGGCCTGGACACCGGCCCGGTGGCGATGGCCGAAAAATGCGCCATCGGCCCCGATATGACGGCCGGCGAACTGCATGATCGGTTGATGCACATTGGCGCCGCGCTGATGGCGGAAGCGCTGGCTCGTCTGGAACGGGATGCCCTGACTTTTACCGCACAGGCGACGGAGGGGGTGACCTATGCCAAAAAGATCGATAAAGCGGAGACGCGCGTGGACTGGACGCGGCCTGCTGGCGAAGTCCACCATCATATTCGCGGCCTGTCGCCCTTTCCCGGCGCATGGTGCGAGATCGAAATTGCCGGCCGCTTGGAGCGGCTGAAACTGCTTCGCTCGACGCTTTCGCAAGGCGCCGGCGAGCCGGGAGGAATTCTCGACGACCGGCTGACGGTCGCCTGCGGGTCAGGCGCGATCAGGTTGGTCGAAGTTCAACGTGCGGGCGGAAGGCCCATTGCCGCGCAGGAATTTCTGCGCGGGGCCAAGCTCGAAAAAGGAATGAAATTCTCATGAGCATGATGTCGATACGCGCGGCGACGCCGCGGGACCGCGAGGCGATCCGCCTGGTCGAGGAACACGCATTCGGCCAGCAGGCGGAGGCCGGACTGGTCGACGCGCTGGTCAGCGGCGGCGATGCCGTCGTCGAACTGGTGGCGGAAGAAGATGGACAGGTGGTCGGCCATATTCTGTTTTCGCGGCTTTACGTGCAGAACGGCGGCAAGAGCTTTCCGGCAGTGGCGCTGGCGCCTCTGGCGGTCGAGCCGTCATTCCATGGCACCGGCATCGGCGGTGCGCTGGTCCGCGAGGCGCATATCCGCCTGAAGGATGCCGGCGAGGTGCTGGCGGTGGTGCTTGGCGATCCCGCATATTATGGCCGCTTCGGCTACAGTCACGCGCGCGCCGAAAAATTCGAAAGCGAGTTCCAGGGCGAAGCGATGCAGGCGCTGGTCTGGGGCGAAGCGCCTGAGACCGGCAAGCTGGTCTACGCTTCGGCTTTCGGCACCGCGCTCGCCGCCTAACCTCATCCTTCTTAGGAATGCCGCGTTTTCGCCTCGACATCGAATATGACGGCAGCCTCTATGCCGGCTGGCAGCGCCAGGCAGACCAGCCTTCGGTGCAGCAGGCGATCGAACAGGCGATCGAGAAATTCTGCGGCGAACAGGTCTCGCTGCGCGGCGCCGGCCGCACCGATGCCGGCGTCCACGCGACCGGTCAGGTGGCGCATGTCGATCTCGTCAGGGCGTGGCCTGATGACAAGGTTCGCGATGCCGTCAACGCCCACCTGCAAACGGCCAAGGCGCGCATCGCCATCCTCAAGGCGGCTGTGGTGCCGGATAGCTTCGATGCGCGTTTCTCGGCGATCGGCCGCCACTATCTCTACCGCATCGTCAACCGGCGCGCGCCGGCGGCGCTCGACAAGGGCAAGATCTGGTGGGTGCCGAAGCGGCTCGACGCCGAGGCCATGCACGAAGCGGCAAAGGTGCTGCTGGGGCGGCATGATTTCACCACGTTCCGCTCGACCCAGTGCCAGGCCGACAACCCGGTCCGGACGCTCGACCGGCTGGATGTCAGTCGGCTGGGTGACATGATCGAAGTGCGAGCCTCGGCGCGCTCGTTCCTGCACAATCAGGTGCGCTCGATGGTCGGCTCGCTGAAGCGCGTCGGCGAAGGCGGCTGGACAATTGCCGATCTGAAGGCGGCGCTCGACGCGCGCGACCGTGCAGCCTGTGGCCAGGTAGCGCCGCCCGATGGGCTTTTTCTCGTTGGGGTAGATTATCCGAAGGCGTCCGGATGACGCGGCTAGATGTGCCGATCAGTCAGCGTCACTAGGCTAGGTCGTCCTGCCAATCGGCCCAGCCGTAGAACACGCGCACAATCACCACGCGCTCGGACTCTACAATGAAGGCGATGGTGACGCGGCGTGTGAATCCGATGATCCGAAGCTATTCAAGTCCCGGTCCCGCTCGGCGCACCGATGCCGAGCAGCGCCTGCAGCGCGAACAGAACGACCAGCGACGCCACGAACATTCCGGCGAAGACAGCGCTGCCGACAGCCGCGCCCCTGCCGATGGCAACGTTTGTCATCCGCCAGGTCAGGATCATCGACAGCGCGAACAAAAGCAGCGACGCCAGTACGGCGAACTCGTTGGTGGACGGCAGGAAAAGCCTGATCAACGCCGCTGGCAGCATCATCCAGGCGATGATCGCCGACGCCCAGTTGCTGGCGACGACATAGTGGACGAAGCGCCCGCCGATGCCGGCGCGCGGCGCGACGAGGGCAAGGCCGACAAGCGGCAACACCCAGACGCCGATGTCGACTGTCGCCAGACGGATCAGCATGCTGAAGCGTCCGGCGAATGCATTCGGATCGCCGATCTCGTTGGCGAGGCCGACCCAACCGACGATCAGCGCCGGTGCCGCGACGACGATGGCGAAGAAGGAATTCCAGAAACCGTCGGCCGAAAGGTCGAACTGGCGCAGCCCATCGGCCTTGCCGAGCATCAGTCGCCAGGCGCCGTTGAGCGAAGCATAGGTTTCATCCGACGAAAGCATGATTACGATGCGCCTTGCTCGAACCAGTCTTCGATGAAGCGCAGATAAATCTGCGTCAGCGTCTCGAGGTCGGCAAGTGCGACGCGTTCATCGACCATGTGCATGGTCTTGCCGACCAGCCCGAACTCGACCACCGGACAATAATCCTTGATGAAGCGTGCGTCGGAGGTGCCGCCGGAGGTGGAAAGCGCCGGCTTCCTGCCGATCACCGCCTTGACCGAACCGCTGAGCGCTTCGATCAGCCGCTCGTCGCGGGTGAGGAAGACGTGGCTCGGCCGGTCGCGCCAGACGAGTTCGTAATCGACCGGTGTCGTCTTGCCGGCCCGGTATTTCTTTCGCTTCGCCGCCTTGTCGAGACGGTTGTGGATTTCCGCCTGGATGGTCTCGGCGGTCCATGTGTCGTTGAAGCGGATGTTGAAGGCGGCGGTCGCCTTTGCCGGAATAACATTGGTGGCCGGATTGCCGACGTCGATCGAGGTTACCTCCAGATTGGTCGGCTGGAAGTCCTTGGTGCCCTTGTCGAAGACTGGGTGCAGCAAGGCTTCGACCAGCGTCATCAGGCCGCGCACCGGATTGTCGGCAAGCTGCGGATAGGCGGCGTGGCCTTGGCGGCCGTTGACGATGATGCTGCCGGACAAAGAGCCGCGCCGGCCGATCTTGATCATGTCGCCCAGCGCATCGGGATTGGTCGGCTCGCCGACGATCGACGCATCCCATTTCTCGCCCTTGGCGACCGCCCATTCGAGCAGCTTTGTCGTGCCGTTGATGGCCGGCCCTTCTTCGTCGCCGGTGATCAGCAGCGAGACCGAGCCTTTCAGGCCGCCTTTCGACTCGAGATGGCGCGCCACGGCGGCGATGAAACAGGCGATGCCCCCCTTCATGTCGACGGCACCGCGACCGAACATCTCGCCCTTGGCGATCTCGGCAGCGAAAGGCGGATGCGTCCATGAGGTCTCGTCGCCGACCGGCACCACGTCGGTATGCCCGGCGAACATCAGGTGCGGACCGTTGCCGGAGCGCCGCGCATAGAGATTTTCGATATCGGGCGTGCCGTCCTCCGAGAACACCGGGCGCTCGACGGAAAAGCCGAGTGGTTTCAGCATTGTTTCCAGCGTGCTCAGTGCCCCGCCCTCGATAGGTGTCACGGAGGGGCAGCGGATGAGGGCGGCGAGATTTCCAGCGGGATCGGTCGGCAACGTCATGGGCAAAAGCGTTAGTCGAAAGCGCAAGGCCTGTCACGGCCAGACATAAGGGCCAGCCATCCCGCCGACACTATGGTTTTCATGGCGTATTGTCGCAGGCCTGATGCATGTCGCCCAAAAGGCATGGCCCTGGGCTTGACCGGTGCGGGCGCAGCGGTTTTGGGCAAATGCGCATAAAACAAACAAAGGCTTAAAGTGCGTCGCAGGGGTCGCTTCAGACGCGACGCACTTAGGCGGGATACGAGATATTGCATGGACTGAGCGACAAAAGGCCCAAATAATCGCTGTGGTCAGTTCGCGGCCCGCACATGCGCCCGGTAACGGCCCTTTCCGGTGCGTTTGGCTTCATAGAGCGTGTGATCGGAGCAGGTGAGAAGAAGTTCCGGCTCGCCGCCGTCGGCAGGCGCGAAGGCACTTCCAATGCTCAACCCGATGGGTATTGCGGTGCCCACGCCAAGGTCGAAGGGTACCGAAATCTTCTCAATGGCGCGCTTTGCCAGCATGGTGGCTTCGATCTCGGATGTGTCGGGCAGCAGGATCACGAATTCGTCACCGCCGATGCGAAAGACCATATCCCCCGGTCGGAAAGCGCGCTTCAATCGTTCGGCCACCTTGCGCAGCAGCATGTCGCCGACCGCGTGGCCGAAGCGGTCATTGACGTGTTTGAAGCCGTCGAGGTCCATGCTGAGAACGGCAAACGGCATGCCGCCGTTTGCTGCCGGCGCCGCAAGCTCGCTGCACATGCCGCGCAGTTTCTCCTGAAGGAAGATGCGGTTGGGCAGGCCGGTCAGCGCGTCCTTGATCGCCAGATCGCGATTGTCCAGTTCGGCGCGGATCATGCGGGCGTTGATCGCATGATTTTGAAGCAGCACGATGATGACGCCGGCCACATAAAAAGGCACTTGAAATCCGACGATCGACATTCCGGGCGCCGGAGATAACAGCGCGCCAACCAGGAAAGGCAGGCTTACCGCCAGCATGACGAATATGGCGTAGCGCGGGGTCGCTGCGTTGCGCGACGACACCACGCCGACGACGCCTGCGACATTCAAGGCAGCCAGCACGGCAAGCGCCATATCCCCGCTGACGACGCAGCCATAGCAGCCGAGGCCGAAAATCACCGACCATGACCCACCGGCGGCCATGAGGCCTGCCAGCGGCCCCGTTCCCCCGCGCTTGCGGGTCCGCTCACATTCCCGCATCAGCAGGAAGCGGACGGCAAACAGAATGAGGTCGGCCGCCATCCAGGCGTAGGGCCACCGGTCGCCGGTGACGACAGTGGCGCCGACTGCCAGCACCAGGACACTGATGGTGCCGAACAGGACAGCGAATTTGCGCTCGAAAGTGGTGTCGAGAAGCCGCGCGCGGACAGCTTCCGGTTCCGCGCTGATCGGTGAAGAAAACCGGGCGAACAGCCGCGCGCCGGCGCTTCGCTTTCCGCGCGTTTTCGGGTTGGCCAGGGGTTCGTCGTGTGCCAGTCGAGTGCTCCGTGCCGGTCGACACAGTCTTCACAGGGCATGCTGGATCAAGGTGATTAAGATTAGCTTAGGTACCTGGACGAGCCGACCGCAATGGACCGTCGATCAGCGTGATCTTTTGCCAGATCTTTCGCGACAGATTGGAGCCCAGGGACTCGATATCGTTGACGCCATCGACGACCACATCGTCGTTGACCGATTGCGCGAACAGCGCGGCGATCTTGCCGGTGATCGACAGCATTTCGGAGCAATAGTCGAGGTAGCGCGCGAGATCGGCACGGTCGGTTATGCGTGCCGGTGAATGCGATGTCGGCTTGAAATCGGTTGAAAGCGCTGCCGGATCCTTGGTCAGCTGATGCATGTCGATGACATGTATCAGCGATCGCAAGCCATGAAGCTTTCGAAACACCTGCTTGCGCTTGATGCGCTCCTCGGTCCGGATCAAGGCCAGGAAGCCGAGCATCGCGAGGATGATCATGTTGATCAAGGATTCGATGCCTTGCACCGACTGGATGGCGTCGTGGGTTCCCGAGATGCGGCCGAGCGGCAGGATGGTGCCGACGAACAGGAACATCACCGCGCCGGCGGCAATGGTGACGATGACGACGCCGCGCAGCCACCAGATCGGCGCTTCCAGCGCCTTCGCCGCCTTGGCCAGATCACGCGACAGCGACACAAGTTCGATGGCAACGCCACGCAAGCCGGTATCGGGAAACCGCTCGGCGACGCGTTTTTCCAGTCGCTCGGCAGTTTCGATGATCAGTTTCGCATCAAGCGTGCGGTAGCGCATGGCTAGAGACCCGCCCGGCGCTCATGATTCGGCCGGCGCATTGGTGCGTTTGCCGTAGCGGTTGGGTCCGGGATCACTTTTGAAAAAGGCCAGAATGACAAGGAGAATGGCGCCGACGATGAGAGAGATCAATGCGTAGTAGGTAGGCTTGCCGAAATCATGGAACCGCTTCGCCGTTAGCGCAAAGGTCGACCATGTCGAGACAACCACAGCGACCCACCAGGCGAGCGCCCAGTACTGACTTGCAGCAGTGCCCAGCGGCGTTCGCGAGAACTGGTAGAGCAGGAAAAGCTGAGTGAGGAGCGGTAAAAGACCCGCCAAAACATAGGCGCTGGGGTTCACTCGCCCGGAAAGGCTGAAGAAAAGCCATAGAAATCGAGGTCTGTCGAGCAAGCGGGTAGGTCCGTCTTTTTGAAAAGATCAATCGCGAAGCAGTTCATTGATCGAAGTTTTGGAACGGGTCCTGGCATCGACCCGCTTGACGATGACGGCGCAGTAGAGGCTGGGACCCCAGTTTTCGCCTGGCACGTTCTTGCCCGGCATCGTGCCCGCCACCACCACTGAATTGGCTGGCACTTCGCCGTAGAAAACCTCGCCGGTGGCACGGTCGACGATCTTGGTCGACTGGCCGATGAAGACGCCCATGCCGAGTACCGAGCCTTCGCGCACGACGCACCCTTCAACCACTTCGGAGCGTGCGCCGATGAAGCAATTGTCCTCGATGATGGTCGGGCCGGCCTGCATCGGCTCCAGCACGCCGCCGATGCCGACGCCGCCCGACAGATGCACATTCTTGCCGATCTGGGCACAGGAGCCGACCGAGGCCCATGTGTCGACCATGGTGCCGCTGTCGACATAGGCGCCGACATTGACGAAGGACGGCATCAGCACGGCACCTGGCGCGACGTAGGCGGAGCGCCGCACGATCGACGACGGCACGGCACGGAAACCTGCCTTCTCGAAGTCGATGGCGCTCCAGCCGTCGAATTTCGACGGCACCTTGTCCCACCACACGGCCTGGCCCGGACCACCCTTGATGATCTCCATCGGGTTGAGTCGGAACGACAGCAGCACAGCTTTCTTCAGCCACTGGTTGACATGCCATTTGCCGTCGGCCTGGCGCTCGGCAACGCGGACAACACCCCGGTCGAGTAGGTCGAGCGCCGCCTGGATGGCGTCGCGCGCTGCGCCGCGGGTTGCCGTCGAAATCGTCTCGCGTTCCTCGAAGGCGGTTTCGATGGTCTTTTCGAGGCTCGCCAGATCGGGCTTTGACATGAATTCGCTCCATTACCAAGCTGTTAAGGGGCCGCACCTTAACCTGTTTTGAAAGTCGCCGGACCCTATGTGAAGGCTTGGTGAGGGTCAATCGCGGCTGCGTCGCGGGACGGCGCAACTGAATAATTGGACGGTAGGTAATATGACTCCTATGGAAAAGGCGGGGTGGACGCCGCTGCCGCATTCGGACGAGGATCTGGAGCGGTCGAAAAGCGTGCCGGACACGCCGCAGACGCGTGCCGAGACCTACCGGTTGGCATGGAACGATCCCGACTTCATGACACGGCGCGAATTGCGCGCGGTCAGGCTGCAGCTCGAACTGTTGAAGCCGGAGATGATCCTGGCCGAGCGCGGCATCGGCTCGACCGTCATCCTGTTCGGCGGGGCGCGCATACCCGAGCCGGGCGGTGAAGCCTGGGCAGCCAAGAACGAGACGCAGAAGGAAAACCTCGAGAAAAACAGCAAATATTACGAGGAAGCGCGAAAATTCGCCCGGCTCTGCTCGCAGCAGTCGGCCACCTCCTATTATCGCGAATTCGTCGTGGTGACAGGCGGCGGACCCGGCGTGATGGAAGCCGGCAACCGCGGCGCCGACGATGTCGGCGCCCCGTCGATCGGCCTCAACATCGTGTTGCCGCACGAGCAGGCGCCGAATGCCTATGTGACGCCGGAGCTCTGTTTCAACTTCCACTATTTCGCGGTCCGCAAGATGCATTTCGTCATGCGCGCCAAGGCTGTCGCGGTGTTTCCCGGCGGCTTCGGCACGATGGACGAATTCTTCGAAACGCTGACCCTGATCCAGACCGGCCGCATGGAGCGCGTGCCGGTGATCCTGTTCGGCAAGGCTTTCTGGAAACGGGCGATCGATCTCGATTTCCTCGCCGAGCAAGGCACGATCACCCCTGGCGACCAGGACATCATCGATTTCGTCGACACCGCCGACGAAGCCTGGGGGATCATCAGCCGCTTCTATCAGCTTTAGGCCGCGGGCTTCGATCCGGCTTTACGAAGCAACGGCTCAAGCGGTGATGTCGACGATCGCGGTGAGGAATTCGGCAAGATCGTCGGTGACGAAATCCACATCGTCCTCGTGGCCCGGGTCACGTTCCCAGATTTCCGAGAAGGTCGGCTCGAAGTTGCGCGGCACAACCAGCACCGTGGTCATGCCCAGCGATTTCGGCACGGACAGGTTGCGGGCCAGATCCTCGAACATCACCGCATTGTGGCCGGTGACCGCGTGGAGTTCCGCGAACTTCTCGTAGGTCTGGCGGGCCGGCTTGGGGTTCAGCCCGGCAGCGACGATATCGAAGATGTCGTCGAAATGATCGAGGATGCCGAGTTGGCGCGCGGTGCGTTCGGCATGCCTGCGGTCGCCATTGGTGAAGATGAACTTGCGGCCGGGAAGCTGGCGGATGGCGGTGCCGAGAACGGGATCGGGAACCAGCCAGGAATAGTCGATGTCATGGACCTTCTCGAGAAAGTCGTCGGGATCGATGCCGTGGCGCGCCATCAGACCGTTCAGCGTCGTGCCATATTCCCGGTAGAGTTCCTTCTGCAGCTTGCGGGCATCGTCGCGTGGCAGCGTCAGCAGTTCTCCGACATAGGCGGTCATCTTTACGTCGATCTGCGAGAACAGGTTCGAATGGTGCGGATAGAGGGTGTTGTCGAGGTCGAACACCCAGTCGGTGACATGGGCAAAGCGGGCGGGGTCCGGGAGCGTGGTCATGCAACCCCTTATGGCACGAAACAATGCTTTTGGCAGAGGCTTTATCCACAACTTATGCGCGTCATGGGTGGCGAAAATGGCCCGATGATTCAAATTTTAGGCATCGCCGAAAGGTGCCATTCAGGGCTTGCTGGCACACAGACGGTCCAGGGGGAACCAGCGATGAGCCGCATATTTCTGAAGTCTGCCGCCGTCGCTTTCGCCTCCCTCGCAGTCTCGCTGTTGTTGACGCTGATCGTCGTTCCGGCAATGGGCTTTCCGATCAACCGCACGATCTGGCTGACGTCCACGGTCTGCCCGCTGGTGCTCGCCTGGATCGCCAGCGCCTACACGTTCTGGCAGGGCGAGAGGTTGAAAGGCGCTCATCGCGACCTCGCCCGCGCTCATGCCCAGCTCGCCGCTGCGCATCGGCGCCTGTCGGAGAAGGCAAGCCGCGACGACATGACCGGCATGCTCAACCGCGAGAGCTTCTTCGCCGCCCTCGAGGCCACCCGGCGTAAATCCGATCGCGGTGCGTTGCTGATCATCGACGCCGATCACTTCAAGCTCATCAACGACAGCTACGGCCATCTGACCGGCGACGATGCGCTGCTCCTGATTGCAAGCGCAATCGAGCGCGGCGTGCGCAGCGGCGACGTGATCGGCCGCATCGGCGGCGAGGAATTCGGTGCGTTTCTGGTCGGCGCCACCGAACAGGAAGCCAAACGCGTCGCTGAACGCATTCGCCGTGAAGTCGAGCTGATCCGCTTCCGTCCCGTCGATGAGCGGGTCATACCCCTCACCGTCAGCATCGGCGGTGTCACCTGCGGCGAGGATGCCGGCGTATCGGATCTGATGCGTGTCGCCGACCGCCGCCTTTACCAGGCCAAGGATCGCGGCCGCAATCTGACCATCCTGGACAGGGACGTTTCCGAAGCGGCCTGAACGGTCCCATCTTCTCGGCTTCCGGCCTGCCGATGGATCGTCATTCCAGCGCGCCACCAATAACGCCCGCGCCGATCGGCTGCGAGCGTCCGCGTCTGGCCAGCGTCTAAAGTTTTGCCGGGTCGAGCGCCGGCTTGCCCTTGTGGCGTCCGATGATCGCTGCCATGTCGGCGACGTTGTGGAAGGCATCGCGCAAAACGTCGAAGGACGGCAGCACGAAATAGGCGCGCTGGAACTTGTCGATCTCATAGCTGGTGCGCATTACCGTTTCCAGATCGAAGGGAACATGATGCGCGTCCTTGCTTTCAACCGCGAATTGAAGTTCGGCAAAGGACGACATCAGCCCGGCGCCGAAAGCCTTCAACGGTTGGCCGGCCTCCTGGATCAGCCCGTACTCGACGGTGTACCAGTAGAGGCGGCTGATCATCTCGTCGCCGCCGAGCGCGATCAGATGCTCGGCCTTCTCGCCATACATCTGCATGAAATCGGCAAAGACCGGCTGGGTCAGCACCGGCACATGGCCGAAGAAGTCGTGGAACATATCCGGCTCGACGATGTAGTCGAGCTCTTGTTTCGTCCGCAGCCAGTTGGTCACCGGGAAGCGCCGGGCGGCCAGGTGGACGAAGAAGGCCGGTGCGGGAATGAGGCCCGGCACGGCGACGATCTCCCAACCGGTAAGCTTGCGCAGCTTCTCGCTGACCACACCGAAATCCGGAATCCTGTCGAGCAGGCCCAGCGTGGCGACGCCGTCGAGATAGGACCGGTGTGCCAACTTTTTGGTCAGCTTCGTCTGGCGGTCGCACAAAGTACGCCACACTGCCTGCTCGTCAGCTGTGTAGTTGTAGCTCTGCTCAACGGTGAAATCGGCGCGGCAGACCGAATAGTCGCCGCGAAGGCCTTGCGCCGCGCATTCGCGGGCGTAATCGGCAACGTTCATCGTCATGGCTGTTCTCCCTGGAAATCACGACTAACATCTTGAAAGTTTAGCCGGATCCGGTGAGGCAAATCCGCTTTGATGATGGCTCGAACAGGCGATTTGAGGTAAAAGACACCACAGCGGAGCTGCAGGAGAGTGAAAGTGCCTCAGTTTGACGATTTTGAGATCAAGATGCTCGATATCTTGCAGCGCGATGGGCGCAAGCCTGTGTCCGAACTGGCCCAGGAAATCGGGCTTTCGACGACACCATGCGCGCGCCGCTTCGAGGCTCTTCAGAGCGCCGGCATCATCAAGCGCTTTGCCGCTGTGCTCAGCCGCCGCGCCATCGGCCTGATGGTCGAAGTGTTCATTCAGGTGCGCCTGGTGACCCACAGCGACGGGTCGCCCGAAACCTTTATCGCCGCCGTGCAGCGCATGGACGAGGTGTCGTCGTGCTGGACCATGACTGGCGACTACGATTTCCTGCTGCATGTGATGGTGCCGTCGGTCGACGAGCTCAACGCCTTTGTCATGCACCGGCTGATGCGGCTCGACGGCGTGCGCGATGTCCACACGCAGCTCGTGCTGCAGAACATCAAGGGGCCGGGCCACGTGCCGCTTGGGCACCTCAGGCGATAAGTTCGCCCTGACGCCTGCTCAACCCTGGATTTCTGGCCGACAAGTTGCAGCCTGCGCTCAAGGCACGATCAGTGTGCCGGCGCCGTGTTCGGTAAACAATTCGAGCAGCACCGAATGCGGCGTCTTGCCATTGAGGATGACGACGCCTTCGACGCCGCGCTCGATCGCATCGATGCAGGTCTCGACCTTGGGGATCATGCCGCCCGACACCGTGCCGTCCTTGATCAATGCCTTTGCCTCGGCGACGGTCAGTTCGTCGATGAGCTTCTTGTTCCTGTCGAGCACGCCGGGCACGTCGGTGAGGAACAGAAGGCGTGTCGCCTGGCAGGCGCCGGCGATGGCGCCGGCGAAGGTGTCGGCATTGATGTTGTAGGTGTGGCCGTCACGGCCCGGCGCCACCGGCGCCAGCACCGGGATCATTTCGGACCGCGCCAGAAGGTCGAGCAGGGTGCGGTCGACCTCGACAGGCTCGCCGACGAAGCCGAGATCGAGCACACGCTCGATGTTGGAGTCCGGGTCGATCATGGTCTTGCGCGCCTTTTCGGCGAAAACCATGTTGCCGTCCTTGCCGCACAGGCCGATCGCCCATTCGCCCTCGGCATTGATCAGCGCGACGATCTCCTTGTTGATCGAGCCGGCCAGCACCATCTCGACGATCTCGACCGTCTTCTGGTCGGTGACGCGCAATCCGCCCTCGAACTTCGATTCGATGCCCATCTTGCTCAGCATGGCGCCGATCTGCGGCCCGCCGCCATGCACGACGATCGGGTTGACGCCGGATTGTTTGAGCAGCGCGATGTCGCGGGCAAAGGCCTTGCCGAGCGCGATGTCGCCCATGGCGTGGCCGCCATACTTCACCACGACCGTCTTGTTCTCGTAGCGCTGCATATAGGGCAGCGCCCTCGAAAGCAGCGCGGCCTGCATTTCGGCGGTGGCGGCGAGGTCCGTCATTCGGCTTGGTTCCCAGCTTGGCATGAACGGCGGCGTCTTAGCGGGAATTGGAGCAGGGGGCAAACGGCTTTGCTGTCACGTCAGGTGAAATCGGCCTGCTTTCATCCCGGGCACCTGCAGTGGCGCCCGCCGCGTCAGCCATCCCGAAATCTTTTCCATTTGCGCGGCGAGGGACAACAAGGTCTCCTCGTCGCCGGGGCGGCCGGCGGCCTGGATGCCGAGCGGCAGGCCGGCATCGGTGACATGAACAGGCAGTGCGATCGACGGCTGGCCGCTGACGTTCTGGATTGCCGGCCAGTGGGCGAACCACAGGCTCTTGTCCATCAACTGGCCGAACAGCGGCTTAAATTTCAGCAAGCGGGCAAGCCGCAGCCTGTCGAGCATTTCTTCCAGGAACGCATCTGCGCCTTTTGGATCCATCGCGCCGCAGGCGAGCGGCGGATGCGCGATGACAGGCATCAGCACGGCATCGTACCGCGCGGTCTCGATGATCAGCCGGCGCGAGGTGGCATGCAGCCGCTGCAGGCTGGCATAGATCTCGCCGGCCGAAAGAACTTCGCCGAAGGCGCTCATCACCCGCGTGGTGCGTTCGATATCACCCGAAATGGAGCGGCCGACGCGCAAGACCTCGCCGCGCATCGTGCCGGCCACCGCCGCGGCGACGGTTCTGGCGAAATCAGCGATGAAATCGCGATCGATATAGGGCAGGTCGATCTCCTCTATCGTATGGCCGCCTTCGCGCGCCAAAGCTATCGCAGTGTCCAGCGCCGCCAGCGTCTCGGTCGATATCGGCAGGCCGAGCGGCGATTTTCGGTAGACCGCCAGTTTCAGCTTGCCGGGGTCACGCACTGCTGCGGCGGCGAAAGTTCCTTTCGGCGTCGGCGCCGCATACGGCGACAGCGGATCGGGCCCATGCGTCAGGTCGAGCAGCAGGGCCGAATCACGGACCGAGCGGGAAACGGCGTGGTCGATGACCAGGCCGTACCAGCTTTCGCTGACCAGCGGTGTCAGCGGCACGCGGCCGCGCGAGGTTTTCAGCCCGACCAGCCCGGTGCAGGCGGCGGGAACTCGGATCGAGCCGCCGCCGTCCGAAGCATGTGCCACCGGTACGACGCCGGCCGCGACCAGCGCCGCCGCACCTCCAGACGAGCCGCCGCTGGTATGGGCTGTATTCCACGGATTGCGGGTGATGCCGAAAGCGGCGGATTCGGTCATCAGCCTCAGCCCATGTTCGGGCGAGGTGCTGGTGGCGATCGGGACGAGGCCGGCGGCCAGATGGCGTTCGGTCATCACCGAGTCGAAATCGGCAACGAAAGCCGGAATGCGGCTGCCGCCGTGCGTCGGCACGCCTTTCATGGCGATGCCGAGATCCTTCAGCGCGAAGGGCACACCGGCCAGCGGCAGCTTGCGGTCGATGGTTTTCGCCCGCGTCCGCGCCGCCTCGTAAAGCGGCTCGGCGATGGCATTGATATCCGGGCGAGTGGCCTCGGCCCGCGCAATCGCCGCGTCGACGAGCTCCTGCGGCGAGATTTCTCCTTTGCGCACCAAGCCGGCCAGGCCGGTAGCGTCATGTTCCCACAGGGCCCGTTCGACCGACATTCTTGCTCCCCCAACTGTCGGCAAGCTAGAGCATCGGATGCAAAAGTGGAAACCCGGTTTTGGGAAAATCCGATGCTCAAAAAGGTCGGCTCTTTCTCGTCAATGGAAGCCGACGGCGCTCCCGGTGCACAGGAACGCTTCCGCCGTTGCAATACATTGCAGTGGAATGATCTGGGGCAATTGCCTAATTTGGCCAATTGCTTAATTTGGCAGCCGATGACGCCGCAGGACATCAGCGACCTGATCGTCCGGACTTCGATGAAGGACCGGGCTGCGTTCGATCTGCTCTACCGGCAGACCAGCGCGAAACTTTTCGGCGTCTGCCTTCGTGTATTGAAGGACCGGGGAGAGGCAGAAGAGGCGCTGCAGGAGGTCTTCGTCAAGATATGGACGAAGGCCCACCGTTTCGCCGTCTCGGAGCTAAGCCCGATTTCCTGGCTGGTGGCCATTGCGCGCAATCACGCGATCGATCGGATAAGGGCGCGGCGAGAGCCTGTCGCCTATATCGACGCTGCGCTCGACGTCGCCGATCCGGCGCCGGGACCGGAGGCTGCGGCTGTTGCGGGCGGTGAATCCGGGCGCATCTATCGTTGTCTCGACGAATTGGAAAAGGACCGGGCGGCCGTCCGGGGCGCTTATCTGGAGGGCGAAAGCTATGCCGAACTGGCGGCGCGCCATGACGTGCCGCTGAACACGATGCGGACCTGGCTGCGGCGCAGCCTGTTGAAGCTCAGAGAGTGTCTTGAAAGATGACGCTGGCAGAGGATGACGGGCCGGAATCTGGGGGCGACGACCTGTTCGCCGCCGAATACGTTCTTGGCGTCCTGGCCGCGGACGAACGCGAGATTGCGTCACGCCGCATCGACGCGGACGCCGCTTTCGCGCGCCTTGTCGATGCCTGGGAGGCGCGTCTTTCGCCGATGGCCGACGCCTATCCGGAGACAGAGCCGCCGATCAGGGTCAAGGAGGCATTGGATCGCCGGCTGTTCGTCGCAGAGCCTCGCGCCGGCCTCTGGTCAAGCCTTGCCTTCTGGCGCGGTCTTGCCGCCGCTTCCGTCGCGGCGTTGGCGATCTATATCGCCGTGCCTTACCTCAACCCGCCGGCCGAGCCGCCGCGGCTCATCGCCTCGCTGGCTGCCGATGGCAGCGACGTCAGATACCTCGCCGTCTATGATGCCGCCCGTCGCGAGGTCGGCCTGTCGCATGTCTCCGGCGAGCGCGCCGCCGGCAAGGATTTCGAGCTGTGGATGATAGAGGGCAAGAATGCGCCGGTCTCTATGGGCGTCATCCCGGCCGGCCAGACCGCGCGTATGATCATCTCCTCGGCGGTGCAGGAAAAACTTGCGCAAGGCGCCGTGCTTGCGGTCAGCCTTGAACCGACCGGCGGTTCGCCGACCGGCCAGCCGACCGGCCCTGTGGTCGCTGCGGGCGATCTGAAGAGCATCTGATCGCCCCTGTCTGCAAATCACCCCTGTCTGCCGGTTTTCGAGAAGATTTTAAGTCTATCGCCTGTGGTGACTTCATCGTGGAAGCATGCAGGCTGTAAGAGTCCTGCCATGAAAATCATGCTCGCCGTTATAAAAAATAAAATTTTCTCCTGAACGGGCGAAACTCGAGCATTTATCCCCCGTATCTCCTTGCGCCCCAAAAAAGGGAAGAAAAATAAACTGAGGAGATAGAAATAATGCGTAAGTTCGCTACACTTTTGCTTGCCGGAACGGTCGCCGTCTCCGCGCTCGCCACCGCCGCCTATGCCGAAAATCCGATGGTCGGCGGCGCCGCCATGTATGCCACCAGGAACATCGTCGAGAACGCCGTCAATTCGAAGGATCACACGACGCTGGTCGCGGCCGTCAAGGCCGGCGGTCTCGTCGACACGCTGCAGAGTGCCGGTCCCTTCACCGTGTTCGCGCCGACTAACGAGGCCTTTGCCGCCCTTCCGGCCGGCACCGTCGATACATTGCTCAAGCCCGAAAACAAGGACAAGCTGGTCAAGATCCTGACCTGCCACGTCATCGGTGCCAAGGCGATGGCCGCCGACGTTGCCAAGATGGCCATGGACGATGGTGGCGCGCACAAGGTCAGGACGGTTGGCGGCTGCGAGGTGACGCTCAAGGCCGAAAACGGCAAGGTCACCGCGACCGACGAGAACGGCAATGTCGCCAATGTGACCATCGCCGATGTCGAGCAGTCGAACGGCGTCATCCACGTCATCGACAAGGTTCTCCTGCCGAAGATGTAACGAAGCGCCCGTCGCCAGCGAACATATGGCTGAGGCTCCATGCCGAGTGCGCGGGTTTCCGCTTGCGTGACCCGCGCAATCGACAGGCGTACACTCCGCACCGTCCGCTGTAAGCGTGGGGCAGGTGCGGAGTGCCCGTTGTCGGGAGCTGGCCGTCACCGGCTTTTGATTTCCATGTGATGGTCGAATTTGGCAAACGGACAGAAGGAGGAATGGTGATGATCCGGCGCGACTTTCTTTGGAGTGGTGCTGCTGTGGCATTGCTGGCAGGCACGGCAGCAGCGCTGCGCATCGGCCGGCCGCAGGATGCACACGCGGTCGAAACCTTCGAGGTCACCAAGACCGAGGCCGAGTGGCGCGCCATCCTGTCCGATGCGGCTTTCAATGTGCTGCGCAAGGAAGGCACCGAATATCCCGGCACCAGCCCGCTGCTCAATGAACATCGCAAGGGCATCTTCGCCTGCGCCGGCTGCGACCTGCCGCTCTATTCCTCCGAAACCAAGTTCGATTCCGGCACCGGCTGGCCGAGCTTCTGGCAGGAGATTCCCAACGCCGTCGGCATGACCGCGGACAGGTCGCTGGGCATGACCCGGACCGAGGTCCACTGCCGCCGTTGCGGCGGTCATCTCGGCCATGTCTTCGACGACGGCCCGCCGCCGACCGGCCTGCGTCATTGCATCAACGGCGTCGCCTTGACTTTCAAGCCGGCCACGGCCTGACCTAAAGCGCGCGCATTTGGCCGGCCTCACGCGACGCGCTTTAGGTTGTTGTCTTATGCATGTCGTTATCGCAAAACCGCTGCGCACTTTTGCGCGACAGGCATGAGAGCGCCGCATCCTGGACGCGCAAAGTTGCGCGGTCAGTGTCCGCCGCCTCCGCCCGCCGGCTCGGCCGGCTTGCGGATGACCATAGTGAAGATCGCCAGCGTCGCGAACAGCGCCGTCAACAGATAGAACACGTCCATGAAGGACAGCAGCGAAGCCTGCTGCTGGACCATGCCGGACAGTTTGGAGATCGCCGCCTTGGAGGCGTCGAGGCCGGCATTCTGCTGGAAGTCGAGCGTCATGTTCTGCAGCCTGGTCTGCGCCTCGGCGCTGCCCCATTGCACATGCTCGGCCAGCCTTGCGTAGTGGAAGGCGCTGCGATCGATCAGCACGGTGTTGATGACGGCAAGGCCGACGGCGCCACCAAGATTGCGGGTGAGGTTGAACAGACCTGATGCATTCTTAAGCCGGTCAGGCGGCAGCGTTCCAAGCGCGATGTTGTTGATCGGCACCATGCACAGCATCATCGAGGCGCCGCGCAGGATCTGCGGCAGCAAAAGCTCCCAGAAATCCCAGTCTGCGGTCAGATAGGTCATCCGCCAGGTGCCGGCAGCGAAGCCGAAGAAGCCGATCATCATCATCAGCCGCGGATCCATCTTGCGCGACAGGATGCCGGAAATCGGCGCTGTGACGAACATCGCCAGGCCGCTGACGAACAGCGCCTCGCCGATCATCAGGGAGTCGTAGCCGCGGATGCGCCCCAGATACACCGGATAGAGATAGGTCAGGCCGTAGAGGCCGATGCCGATGACGAAGGAGAACAGCGAGCCGAAAGCGAAGTTGACGTTGGCGAAGGCCTTCAGGTCGACGATCGGCTCCTCGGCAGTGAAGGCGCGCCAGAAGAACAGCACCGCGCCGGCCGTCATCAGGATGGCGCAGATGAACACGGCCTGGTCCTGAAGCCAGTCGTTGTTGGGACCTTCCTCGAGCACAAATTCCAGCGAGCCGAGGAAAGCCGCCATGCCGGCGAGGCCCCACCAGTCGAACTTGCGGAACAGGCTGAGATTGGGCTTGTCGAAGTCGATCAGCGACCATGCGGCTGCGGTCACCATGATGCCGGGCACCACATTGATCAGGAACAGCCAGTGCCAGGACATGGCATGGCTGATATAGCCGCCGACAGTCGGGCCGATGGTCGGCGCCAGCGTCGCCACCAGGCCGATCATCGGCGACACCATGGCACGGCGCGACGGCGGGAAGATGGTGAACGCGGCAGCGAACACGCTTGGGATCATGCCGCCGCCGATAAAACCCTGGACGGCGCGGTAGACGATCATCTGGTCGATGTTGGTGGCGGTCGCCGCCAGCGCGCTCGCGGCGGTGAAGCCGGCCGCGGAGACGGTGAACAGCACACGCGTCGACAGCATCCGGCTGAGAAAACCGGACAGCGGGATCATGATGACTTCGGCGATGAGATAGGCGGTCTGCACCCACGGAATTTCGTCGGAGCTGGCGCTCAAGCCGGCCTGAATCTCGGCCAGCGAGGCCGAAACGATCTGGATGTCGAGGATCGCCATGAACATGCCGAACACCATCGCCAGGAAGGCGATGATGCGGCGTGTGGGAATGGTATCAGGCGTAGCCGGCCTCGCCGGCGGCGATCCTGCTGTCGAGGTTGCGGTTGCCACGGCATTGCTCCCAAGCGGCGGCTCAGTTCGACGCCGAAGGTGCGGTACGGCTGTCGACGGCGACGACGACGCTGAGGCCGGCGCGCAGCTTGCCTGTCTTCAGCACATCCGCCGGCACGTCGATGCGAACCGGGACGCGCTGCACGACCTTGGTGAAGTTGCCGGTGGCGTTTTCCGGCGGCAGCAGCGAGAACACCGCGCCGGATGCCGGCGCCAGCGACGAGACGGTGCCTTCGAAATCCTGGCCGTCGATCGCGTCGACCGAAATCCTGACCTTTTCACCAGGCACCAGCCGGGCAAGCTGGGTCTCCTTGAAATTGGCGACGATATAGAGCTTGTCCATCGGCACGATGACGGCGAGCTTCTGTCCGGGGCTGATCAGGTCGCCCTGCTCGACCGAGCGGTTGCCGACGACACCGTCATAGGGCGCGCGCAGCACGGTGAAGGACAGGTCGCGTGCGGCCTTGTCCCTGGCAAGCTGCAGCGACGCCAGCGTGCTTGCCGTCTCCGCGCGCTGCGCTTGGAGCACACCGATATTGGCCTCAGCCGCCGCGATCTGGGCGTCGGCACCGACAAGGGCGGCATTGGCCTGCTCGACCGCGGTCTGGGCATCGTCCAGTTGGGCCTGGGTGCCGACATGTGTCTTGAGCAATTGGGCGGCGCGCGCTTGAACCCGCGCCGCATTGGCGGCGGCGGCCTGGTCGGCGGTCTTCTGTGCCTGCGCCTGCTCGAGCGAGGCGCGCGCCGCCCCGGTCTGGGCGTCGATACGGTCGAGTGTCTTGCTCAAGGTGGCGATCTGCGCCTCGGCCTGGGCGACCGCTATTTTGTAGTCGCCATTGTCGACGACCAGCAGCGGGTCGCCGGCCTTGACCTGCTGGTTCTCCGTGACCTTGACCTGATCGACATAGCCGGAATTTTTCGGCGAAATGAACGCCATGTCGGCCTGGACATAGGCGTCGTCGGTTGAGATCATGAAACGTCCGTCGGTCCAGTAATCATGGCCATACCAGGCGCCTGCGCCCAGCAAGCCAAGCGCAATGATCAGCAACAGAAAGGAGCGTGCTGAGCGTTTCTTTTTGGCCGGCTCCCCGGCCGGAGGGCTTGTTGCGGGCTCAGTCGGTGGGTTCGGCGCTTCGATTGCCGGCGCAACCTTGGCGTTAGGGAAGGGACGGACTTCGGCGGTTGGGGTCGCGTTCGAGGACATGGCATCTCTCTTGGCATCGCTAGAATCTGGGCATCAGACTGAACCGTTCGGTTCGATGATGACGTTGACTTAGCGCGGTGAGAGGCCCATATCAAGGATGATCGAACCGATCGGTTCGAATTTTTTCGAGGTGTGACGTTATGACCGAGCCCGACAAGAACCAGTGGGATCCGCTGGATGGCCCGCGTCGCGGCCGCCCGGCGGCGGGACAGGACCCGGTCAAGCGCAGCCAGATCATCGAGGGCGCGCGTCGTGTCTTCATCGACAAGGGCTTCGAAGCGGCGTCGATGAACGACATCACCCGCGAGGCCGGCGTTTCCAAGGGCACGATCTATGTCTACTTCGCCAACAAGGAAGAGCTGTTCGAGGCGCTGATCGAGGAAGAGCGCGGCACGATCTTCAAGAACATGTACGATCTGCTCGACCGCGCCGACGATCTTCGCGAGACGCTGGTGAGGTTCGGCAAGGTGCTCTCCCTCAAGATCACCTCGGCCAAGGTGGTCCAGGCGCAGCGCACCGTGATCGGCGCGTCCGACAGGATGCCCGAACTTGGTGCACGTTTTTACGAACGCGGCCCGAAACGCGGCCACGACAAGGTCGTTGCTTTTCTCAATGCCGCCATCGAGCGCGGCCTGCTCGAGATCGACGATGTCGATCTTGCCGCCTATCAGTTCACCGAACTGTGCCTGGCGGGTCTTTTCCGTCAGTGCATATTCGCCTACCGCACCAAAGCCCCGAGCCAGGATGAAATCGACCACATCGTCAGGTCAGGCGTCGGCATGTTCCTGAAGGCTTACGGCACCGAAAGGCTTGCCACGGAAGAAAGCACCCAGACGATCGCCCTGGAGGCAAAGTCCTAGAGCATTTTGCAGCCACGTGGAATCACTTGGCGTCGCAGAAATGCGGCTAAAAACAAATAGATAGAGCGGGATGCCAGTTCAATTTGAACGCATCCCGCTCTAGCCGCCATTGGCCGCCAGCACGATCGCCGCGCGCAATTCCTCGAGGCCCTCGTTTTTTTCCGACGACGTGGCGAGAACGAACGGAAACGCCGCCGGCCGCTTCTTGATCTTCTGCAGTGTCTCTTCGATCAATCGCGGCACGCCGGCCGCCTTGATCTTGTCGGTCTTGGTCAGCACGATCTGATAGGACACCGCCGCCTTGTCGAGCAGCGACAGCACTTCGTCATCCTTGGCCTTGATGCCATGGCGGGCGTCGATCAGCACGTAGACGCGCTTCAGCGTGACACGGCCTTTGAGATAGTCGAAGACGAGTTTCGTCCAGTCGTCGACCTTTTCCTTGGGCGCGGTGGCGTAGCCGTAGCCTGGCATGTCGACCAGCGCCATCGGCGGCAGGTCGGCGCCTTCGCCGGAAAACCCGCCCGGAACGAAATAGTTGAGTTCCTGTGTCCGCCCCGGCGTATTGGACGTGCGCGCCAGTCCCTTCTGGTTGACCAGCGCGTTGATCAGCGACGATTTGCCGACATTCGAGCGGCCGGCAAAGGCGATCTCCGGCGGTCCTTCCGGCGGCAAAAACTTCATCGCCGGCACGCCGCGGATGAAGATCCACGGCCGCGTGAACAGCTCGATGCCGATCACGGACTTGTTCAACGCGTTCAAACCGCTGCCTCCAGAACAGAAATATCGGCGCCACGAATGGCATTGAGGTTGCGGCTGATCTTTTCCACCGGCCAATCCCACCACGCCGCCGCCAAAAGCCGCCGGATGGTCCTGTCGTCGAAACGCATCTTCACCACCTTGGCCGCATTGCCGGCGACGATCGCATAGGGCGCCACGTCATGCGTCACCACCGAGTTTGCCGCAACGATGGCGCCATCGCCGATCGCCACGCCGGGCAGGATCGCCGCTTCCATGCCGATCCATACATCATTGCCGATCACTGTGTCGCCGCGCAATTCCTTCGACCAGGTCGCCGGATCGAAACCCTCTTCCCAGCCATGACCGAAGATGTTGAACGGATAGGTCGAAAAGCCGGACATGGCATGATTGGCGCCGTTCATGATGAAGCGGGCGCCCTCGGCGATGGCGCAGAACTTGCCGATGATCAGCCGGTCGCCGATGAATGGATAGTGATGCAGCACGCATCGCTCGGCGAATTTATCCGGCCCGTCCGGATCGTCATAATAGGTGAAGTCGCCGATCTCGATGTTCGGCGCCGTGACCAGCCCCTTCAGGAAGCCGACGCGGCTATGCATCGGGATCGGGTGCTTGATGTTGGGGTTGGGTCCGATCATGGTCTGGCTCCATCGACGAAACAACAGGTCAAATTAGTGCGATCCGCCCGGCAGCACCGACCGCGTGCGCAGCGGATCATCCTCACCTGTTCATCGACGCAGCGCCCCTGAAACGACAGCGGAGCTTATAGGTCGCGGCGGCGTCTACCGCCGCGCCGGGCTTTCCTGGATTCGGCAGGCAGCGCCGTCTATTCCGCCGGCGACGGTTTCTTCCGGAACAGCGCGACCAGATTGTCCCACAATTCGATCTTGGCGCCCTGCCGCTTCATGATCACGCCTTGCTGGATGATCGAAAGCAGATTGTTCCAGGCCCAGTAGATGACGAGGCCGGCCGGAAAACCGGCCATCATGAACGTGAAGACCACTGGCATCCAGGTGAAGATCATGGCCTGCGTCGGGTCCGGCGGCGTCGGGTTCATGCGCATCTGCAGGAACATGGTCAGGCCCATGATCAGCGGCCAAACGCCGATCATCAACATGTCCGGCAGAGCGATCGGGATGAGGCCGAACAGGTTGAAGATCGAGGTCGGATCGGGCGCCGCCAGATCCTGGATCCAGCCAAAGAACGGTGCGTGCCGCATCTCGATGGTGATGTAGAGCACCTTGTAGAGCGCAAAGAAGACCGGGATCTGCAGCGCCACCGGCCAGCAGCCGGCGAGCGGATTGATCTTCTCGGTCTTGTAGAGCTCCATCATCGCCTGTTGCTGCTTCATCTTGTCGTCCGCGTATTTCTCGCGGATCTCGAGCATCTTGGGCTGCACCTTCTTCATGTTCGCCATCGACGCGTAGGACTTGTTGGCGAGCGGATAGAAGGCGGCTTTGACGACGACGGTGGTGGCCAGGATGGCCAGGCCGAAATTGCCGAAGAACTTGTACATCGTGTCGATCAGATAGAACATCGGCTTGGTGATCCAGATGAACCATCCCCAGTCGATCAAACGGTCGAACAGCCTGATGTTGCGGTCTTCCGCATAGGCGTTGACCTTGGCCACTTCCTTGGCGCCGGCGAAGATTTCGCTCTCGACCGTCGCCGACTGGCCGGCATCGACGGTGATCGGGTCGGTCAGGAAGTCGGCCTGGTAGCGCGGGCGGCCGTCCTCGAAATAGGCGTAACGCGGCTGGAACGGCTGCTTCTCGGTCGGCACCAGCGTCACCGCCCAGTATTTGTCGGTGATGCCCAGCCAGCCATCGGTCGACTTGCTCGGCGTAAACTGCTTGTCCTCCTCGATTGACGAATATGTGTGTTCCTGCAGGCCTTCCGTGCCGGTGACGCCGATCAGCCCCTCATGCAGCACATAGATGCTGGCAACGGCAGGCTTGTCGAAGCGGGTGACACGGCCGTAATTCGACAGGGTAACGGCGGCCGACCCCGAATTCTGCACCGTGTCCGACACCGTGAACATGTAGTCGCCGTCGACGGAGAAGGTGCGCTTGAAGGTCAGGCCCTTGTCGTTGGTGAAGCTCAGCGTGACCGGGGTCGCCGGCGTCAGCGTCGCATTGCCGTCGACGGTCCACACGGTTTCCGGGCCCGGCACCGTGCCGGTCTTGTCGCTGCCGATAAAGCCGATCTCGGCATAGTAGCCCGTAGGCAGCGCTGCCGGGTTGAGCAGTTCGATCTCGGGCGAGTTCTTGTCGACCGTCAGCCTGTAGTGCTTGAGCTTGAGGTCGTCGAGACGGGCGCCGGCGAGATTGATCGAGCCCTCCAGGCTCGGCGTGTCGATCCTGACGCGCTTCGTCGACGCCAGCGCCTGCTCGCGGCTGGCCAGCGTCGTGCCGTCAGTTCCAGGTGCATTGGGTGCATTGGGAATGGCGCCTTGCTGCGGCACCGGCGTGTCGCTGCCGCCCGGACTGGCGGCTTCGGCCGCCTTCTTCTGCTCCGCTAGCCGCTGCTCTTCGATACGGGCCGCCTCGCGTTGCGCCTCGCTGTGCGGCAGCACGTAAAAATACTGCCAAAGTGACAGGATCAGCACCGACAGCGCGATGGTGATGAAGAAGTTCCGGTTGTTTTCCATCGAAAGCCTTGGCCTATCGTGTTCCGCGCAGTCGGCGTGAGAGTTCGGCCTTCAACTGGCCGAACGGAATGGCAAGCACATCTTCGCGCCCCACGATGACATAGTCATTGCCTGGCTTCATGTCACCCGCGGCATGCGTGCGCACGGCTTCTCTCAGCCGCCGCCGGATGCGGTTGCGGACGACTGCGTTGCCGACCTTCTTGGTGACCGTGTAGCCGACGCGAGGCGCCTCTGCGTCGCTGCGGTCGAGAACCTCGACGAGAAAAAGCCGCCCGCGGCGCTTTTCGCCACGCCGGACGGCCAGGAATTCCGCGCGCTTCAGAAGCCGCTTGGGATGTGCTCCCACTGGCTTGCCGGTTGCGGGCAACGATCTCGTCTTCCGTTCAGGCGCTGAGCCGCTTGCGGCCGCGGTTGCGGCGGGCTGCGACGACGCCACGACCACCCTTGGTGGCCATGCGGGCACGAAAACCGTGCCGGCGTTTGCGGACGAGTTTGGACGGTTGGTAGGTACGCTTCATTTGTTTTAATACCGCGGGGTGCGGCCCTTCTTGATTCTGCCACTCTGTAACAGGAGCTTTGCCCGGCCGGCTTTTGGCGCGATCGAAACCGCGCCGGGACGAATGGCCCGAGCGTGAGCGGGCTTATAGAAAGAAGGGCTTTGGAAGTCAATCCGGGGCCGACACCGGCCCCGACATTCCGGCGTCTCGGGCCAACGGCTGGCGTGTGGCCGAGGTCTGGGCGGTCTTATCCCTCATTGGGACGAAGGATGAAATTGGCAACAAAGCCGCAATAGCCTAATCTTGGCCGATCAAGTGATCGTGAAGAAAAAGCAGCATGAGCGAAATCCCATCCGCGGACGAAAGCACCGATCGGGCGACCGCAGCCGCCCGCAGGGTGCCGTTGTCGCGTGGATTGTCGACAAAGCTCCTGCTGCTCACCATCGTCTTCGTACTCCTGGCCGAGGTCCTCATCTTTCTGCCCTGGATCGCCAGCTACCGGCTGAGCTGGCTGAAAGAGAGGCTGAGCACCGCCGCGGCCGTCTCGATCGTGCTGGTGCAGGGAGAGCCCGCCTCCCTGTCGCGCGCTGCCCAGAACGATGTGCTGATGGCGATCGGCGCCAAGGCGATCGCCGTGCGCGACGGCGGTGTCTCGCGGCTTCTGGTGGTGGCTGAGATGCCGCCGCACGTCGACGAGCATATCGACATTGCCAATGTCGGCCTGATCGAGGGCATGACCGGCGCCTTGGACACGCTGTTGTTCGGCGGCGAGCGGATGCTGCGCGTTTTCGGGCCGGTCGGCGACAGCGACAAGGAATTCGAGCTGATCATGCCCGACTACAGCCTGCGCAATGCCATGCTCATCTATTCGCGCAACGTCGCCTTCGTCTCGCTGCTGATCTCGCTGTTCACCGCCATGCTGGTCTATGCCGCCATAGACCTGATCATGATCGGCCCGATCCGGACGATGACGCGCTCGATGCTGGCCTTCTCCGAGGCTCCCGACGACCCCGGGCGGATCATCCGCCCTGCTGCCCGCGCCGACGAAATCGGCGTTGCGGAGCGCGAGCTCTCGCAGATGCAGGAGCGGCTGCAAAAGATGCTCTCCGAGCAGAAGCATCTCGCCGACCTTGGCCTCGCGGTATCGAAGATCAACCATGACATGCGCAATATCTTGGCGTCGGCGCAGCTGATGTCGGACCGTCTGCGCCAGGTCAAGGACCCGACCGTGCAGGCCTTCGCGCCAAAACTGCTGCGCGCGCTCGATCGTGCCGTATCCTATTCGGAAGGTGTGCTTGCCTATGGCCGCACCCAGGAGCCGCCGCCCTCGCGCCGCAGGCTCAGACTGCGCCAGCTGGTCGATGACGTCCACGGCCTGCTCGACACCGAAGGCGGCATAGAATTCGTCAATGCCGTCGAACTGGCTTTCGAGGTCGATGCCGATTCCGATCAGCTTTTTCGCGTTCTCACCAATCTTTGCCGCAACGCCGTCCAGGCGATGGCGGCGGACGCGGAAAGCGCGGTGGTGCGTCGGTTGGAGGTGTCGGCCGAGCGCGTCGGCAGCGTCAGCCGCATCACCGTCACCGACACCGGCCCCGGCCTGCCGCCGAAGGCGCGCGAGAACCTGTTCGCGGCGTTCCGCGGCTCGGCCCGCAGCGGTGGCACCGGCCTTGGCCTGGCCATCGCCCATGAACTGATCCGCGCCCATGGCGGCACGGTGGAGCTCGTCGAAAGCAGAGGCGGCCGCACCACATTCGCGGTCACCATTCCCGACCAGCCGGTCCGGCTCGACCAGGCCCGCAACGGCCTGCGCCGTCCCGCCTGATCCTCGCCCGCCCGGTCCCCGTCAAGGCACAACAGCAAAACTTTTGCCGGATCGGCTTGCTTTTCGGAAATTCAGTCGCTAGGGAACACGTCACATCGCGGCCGGTCGTTAAGGATCGGATCGCGGGCCATTCAAAGCATGGCCTGTTGCGCGCCCGTAGCTCAGCTGGATAGAGCACCAGACTACGAATCTGGGGGTCAGGAGTTCGAATCTCTTCGGGCGCGCCAATAATCTCTATCAGTTAGCGGCGCGACACCGTTTCAAATCGGTTTTTGAAACGGTTTGAACGGCCGGATGCTTTTTCGTGTGATTTCGCGCGAGTGGCAGCGTCAGGAACCCGACGCTGGCGCGGCGGAGGCGGACGCATCCGAGGCGACGTTCAACTGCTTCGTCCGGCATGACCTTCGCGCATCATGAAAGCGACCACGGTACCGGACAGGAAAGTGAGGGCGGCGATCGAGGCAACCGCCCACGCCAGGCCGAAGAAGTCGGCGATCAGTCCCGCCGACAGCGCGCCGATCGCGTAGCCGAGATCGCGCCAGAAGCGGTAGACGCTGAGCGAGCGGGCGCGCCATGAAGGATGCGACGCATCTGACACTGCGGCGATCAGGCTCGGATAGACCATCGCCGTGCCCAGGCCAAGCAGGAGGCTCGCCACCAGCCACCAGCCAAAATTCGAGGTCAGCGCCGTGAGAAAGAGCGCCGACGCTTGCACCCACATGCCGGCGACGATCAGGCCCTTGCGGCCCCAACGGTCGCTGAGCGGTCCCGTCACGACCTGCAGCACGCCCCAGGTGACGGGATAGACCGCCTTCAGAATGCCGATGCGTTCCACACCGAGCCCGCCGGCTGCGAAGAAGAGCGGAAAGATGCCCCAGCTCATGCCGTCATTGAGGTTGTTCACCAACCCGGCCTGCGAAGCGGCAAAGAGGTTGCGATCCCGAAAGGAGGTCAACGCAAAGACCTCGCGGAAGGAAAGGGGTGATGCCCCGCGCGGATGGTTCGCCAGTTCCGCACGCACATGATCGCGCGTGTCGCGCACGAGCAGGATCGAGAGCACCGTGCCCAGCACTGCGTAGCCGACGCCGAGATAGATCGGGATTGGTCGCAGACCGTAGCGACTGGCGAGATAGCCGGTGAGAAAGGCGGTGATCCCGACTGCGAGGTAACCGGCAAACTCGTTGAGCCCTACGGCGAGGCCACGCCCCTTCGGGCCGACAAGGTCGACCTTCATGATGACGGTCATCGACCAGGCGAAGCCCTGGCTGATGCCAAGCAGTGCGTTGGCGGCGATGACCCAGTTCCAGTCTGGCGCCCAAATGATCATGAAGGGAACCGGCAGGCCGAACAGCCAGCCGAGAACCAGCACGCGCTTGCGCCCCCATTTGTCGGCGAGCTGTCCGGAGACAAGGTTGGCCAGCGCCTTGACGACGCCGAAGCTGACGATGAAGGAGACGACCAGCGTGGTCGAGGCGAGCCCGAATTCCTCTGAGCCGATCAACGGCACGACGGTGCGTTCGATGCCGACCATGCCGCCGACGAATGCATTGATAAGCACAAGCAGCGCGAACTGCCGCCAGTTGGCCTTGAGACCGAGGCTCACTGCTGGCGCCGCCATCGTTGTCATGCGGCACCGGCATTGATGGCTCGGGTGCGTGCGGCCATCACTACATCAATCCCGTTCGGGAGCCGTCAGAGCCGGAGCCAAGGCTGCTAAGCGATTGAAGGGGCTTCTCGACCACGGACTTGTCTCCTCGGGGGCCGTGTGATACCGCATCATTCAATAATTATGTTGAATGAACTAGCGTGGCTGCTACCCTGATGTCAATCCGCAATCCGAAGCAGGCACTTTACGAGCAGTTCGCGGTTGTCGCGAAGGCTCTGGGCAATCCGCAGAGGCTGGAACTGATCGAGCAACTCGCGCAGGGTCCGCGCAGCGTGGAAGCCTTGGCCGCCAAGCTTGCGCGTCCGGTGGCGAATGTCTCGCAGAATCTCCAGGCGATGCGCCGCGCCGGACTCGTGACGTCAGAGCGCGCTGGCAAGTTCGTCAACTACCGGCTCGCAGATCAAAGCGTACTTGCCGCCTTCGCCTCCATTCGAGTCGTTGCCGAGCGGCATTCGGCCGAGGTCGAACGCATCGTGAGGGGCTATTTCGACCGGCGCGACGATATCGAGCCCGTGTCCCGGGAAGAGCTGGCCGCGCGAATGAAAGACGGGCTCGTTACAGTCATCGACGTCCGACCGCCCGATGAGTTTGCGCTCGGACATCTGCCCGGCGCGATCAACGTCCCCCTCGGCCAACTGGAGCAGCGGTTGTCCGACCTCGAGGCGAAGCCCGAGATCGTCGCCTACTGCCGCGGTCCGTGGTGCGTGATGTCATTCGAGGCGGTCGCATTGCTGCGTGAGCACGGCTTCCGCGCACGCCGCATGGAAGATGGCCTGCCCGAATGGCGTGACGCGGGCTTAGCTGTCGAGGCTTGATCGACTTCAACTTCAAAGTCCCCCTCACTCAGCCCTCTTTGCCGTAGCAAGGTTGACTCATCACGTTAGTTCGTGCTAACGCGTTAGTGGTGACTAACGTGAACAACAGCTGGACCGCCCTGGGCGACCCCACCAGGCGCACGATCTTCGAACTCTTGGTCGAGCATCCGCGTTCGGTTACCGAGTTGGCGCGTGCCCTGCCGGTGACCCGGTCGGCGGTCTCGCAGCATCTGAAGGTGTTGAAAGAGGCAGGGCTCGTTGCAGACACGCCGGCTGGCAAGCACCGCATCTACCGCGTCGAACCCGACGGGCTGGCGGCGCTTCGCACAGAGCTCGACCGGTTCTGGATGAAGACGCTCGCTGCCTTCAAGCAAGCTGTCGAACAACCGCGAAAGGAGTGAAAAAATGAACACGCAAGCAGCAGACACCTTGGTAAGGCACTCGATCGTGGTCGAGGCGCCGATCGAGCGCGCCTTCGAGGTCTTCACGGAGGATTTTGGCAAGTTCAAACCCAGGGAGCACAATCTGCTCGCCGTGCCGATCGCCGAGACCGTGTTCGAGCCGCGCGTCGGCGGCCATATTTATGATCGCGGCGCCGACGGCAGCGAGTGCCGGTGGGCGCGCGTGCTGGCTTATGAGCCGCCGCACCGTGTGCTGCTAAGTTGGGACATCAGTCCGCAATGGCGGTTGGAGACCGATCCGAACAAGGCCAGCGAGTGGGAAGTCCGCTTCACTGCCGAGACGGCTAATCGGACCCGCCTGGATCTCGAGCATCGCAAACTGGAGCGCCACGGCGCCGGCTGGGAAAGCGTGCGCGATGGTGTCGCCGCCGATCAAGGCTGGCCGCTCTACCTGCAGCGATACGCCGACCTGTTCGGGCGTCGGGCCTGACGGCCACATCCGCAAGCATCAGATCGAATCCGGCCTCGCGGCCTGCAATCCCGTAAGCTCAGGAGTTATTCGCGGTGGCGACACTGTCGCGAATAACGTCCCTTGCCTACCCGGAGCCCACAAGCGTAGGCGCAATAATTGCCTGACCAGCATGCCCAACGCCGCTTCGGATGCGGGGACGGCTCCGCGCGAAGCGGATGATGGCTGACGAAGGTCAGAACGGTATAGGCCACAATGGTCACGCATTTGTGAGCTGTATGATAAGCCTATTCGGGATTATGGGTCTAATCTTGAAGCGTGCGTCGTCTTAAGTGTCACTAGTAATAGTCCCTGCAGGGCCGCCGCTCAGGAATAATGCTGATGGAACGCAAGCTCGCGGCAATCATGGCCGCCGATATCGTCGGCTACAGCCTGCTGATGGCTGAAAACGAGGCTTCCACCTACACGAAGCTGCGCGCTGTTTTTGATGAGCTCATTGACCCGACCACTGCCCGCCATGGCGGGCGCATCGTCAAGACGGCGGGAGACGGCTTTCTCGCCATGTTTCCAAGCGTCAACGAAGCGGTCGATGCGGCGCTGGCCATACAGGAAGGCTTCGACAAGGGCCCGTTCGAGCTGCGCATCGGCATCAATCTTGGCGATGTCATCGAAGATGACGGCGACGTATACGGCGACGGCGTCAATGTGGCCGCCCGTCTTGAGGCCATGTGCGATCCGGGGCAGATATTCGTCAGCGGCGCCGTGGTGATGGCGGCCGACCGCAACAGCGCGGACAGGTTCGTCCGCATCGGCCGCAGGCGGGCCAAGAACATTCCCGAACTTCTCAACGTCTACCGCGTAAGGCGCGCGGGCTCTGCGTGGTCGCCATGGCGGCACGTGCCGCAGGTGCCGCGCAGCACCGCTGCCCGCTGGTCTTATGGCGTAGCCGCCATAGCCCTCATCCTCATCGGCACCCAAATCCAGCCGCTCCCCCTGGCAGCCATGGTCAGCCGCATCCCGGGGGTCTTGTCGATGGACCAGAGCCGCTCAGACCCCCGGCCGTCAGTGGCGGTGATGCCTTTTGCCGCGATGAGCGGCAGCGGCGAGCAATCGTATTTCGCGGACGGATTGGCCGAGGATGTGACGACAGCCCTTGCCCGCAATTCAGAGCTACAGGTAATCGCGCGCGATTCCACCTACGCCGTGCACGGGCAGGGTACGGACGTGCGCAAGCTTGGGGCGAAGCTCGGCGTTGATTATGTGGTTGAAGGCAGCGCCCGCCGTGAAGGCGACCAGCTTCGCGTGTCGGCGCAGCTGATCGATGTAAAGACAGGCGCGCATCTGTGGTCGCGCAGTTTTGACCGGCAGGTCGCCGACGTGTTCACCGTCCAGAGCGAGCTGACCACTGAAATCGTCGCGCAGATCGCGCCCTATATCGGCAGGAGCGAGGCGGCGGCGGCAGCGGAACGCCCGACCGACAACCTGCAGGCCTATGACCTCGTGCTGCAGGCCCGCAACCGCTACCGGCACGGCGGCGATGACCCGCAGGACATTCTGGAGGCGCGGGGCCTCTACCAGCGCGCCCTTGAAATGGACCCGTCCTATGCGGCCGCCCGCGCAGGCCTCGCGCTGACCTTTATCGCCAGCGTGGCGCAGAGCGGTGACGGCCGGGAAAACGCACCGGAACTCCATCTTGGGCTTAGCGAAGCTCGGCAGGCGGTCCGTCTCGACCCCAATCTTGGCCTTGGCTATCAGGTCATCAGCTTCGGGCTTGCCCTGCAGGGCGACTATTCAGGCGGCTTGCAGGCCGCGCGGCGCGCTGTGGAACTCAACCCTAACGATCCCGACAGCATGATGGCGCTTGCAAAGGCGCAGGTTCGCTTCGGGCAATATGATGATGCCGTCGCCAACGCAGAGCGGGCCCGCCGCCTTCATCCTATGGCGCCCGAGTACTACGCCTATGTGCACGGGCAGGCGCTCTACGCGGCTGACCGCCGCGACGAGGCTTCCGCCGTCATAGAAGAATGCCTGATCCGGGCGCCGCGCGATGCAAACTGCCTTCTGATTCAGGCGGCTTTGCAGGCCGGGGGCGGCGAGATCGAGGCAGCCCAGCAGACGATGGCAAAGCTGGTCGAGGCGCATCCGGCATTCTCGCTGGAAGCAGAGCGCGCTTACCGCCGGTTCGGTGACAGGCCGCTGATGGAAGAGTTCCTGCAGGACCTCGCAAAGGCCAAGGCTCCTGAATCAGCCTGACAGTTTTTACAGAGCGACTTCAATCATATAGCGGTGCCCAGTTTCATCCATTTGGGCGCGCCAATTTTTGCCATTCCACGCCGGTACGTTGGCGGGTGGAGGAAGTTACGAGCAGCCTATGACCGACGCAGCACGTCCTGCCATTCGAGATGACGGTCGATCTGCGCTTTTGCGAACGGACAAAGCGGAATGATGGCGACCCCTTCGCGCCGGGCATCCTCGACCGCCTGGCGTACCAGTCGCTCGCCGACCTTGCGGCCGCGCAACGCCGCTGGAACTTCGGTATGGTCGATGATGATCAACCCTTCGCCGGCCCGGCTATAGGTCATCTCAGCTTCGATGCCGTCGACGAGCATCCGGTAGCGTCCCTTCGATGCGGTATCCTCCCGCTCGACCTTTTCGACGGTCAATCGAGAGGCAGGGCCCGGCTGCTCGGCGTCATGCGGCCGCGCCTGACCCCGCCGCCCCGGCATGCAGTCCAGTAGGTCGCGGTCCCATCTTCCGAGATCGGCCGCAGCGTCGTAGGTCGAGACGAGAAACTCCATAAGCGCCGCGTCGGGATTTGCAGCCGACTGAACGGCATCGTACGGCAGGATGAATTCCGATAGGCCGTCATGCCAGAACGCGTCCTCGGGCCGGACCGACGCGCCCCTGAAGCCACTCGGCGCCGGATAGGCGTAGGCATAGAACGCGGGGTAATCGATGCCGCCACCGCCGGGCCAGAAACCGGCTGAGGAGACCTCGCGGTCGTAGGCTTCCTGGGCCACATCGTTGGGCAATGAAGGAATGCCGCCGGGATGGAGAGGCGCGCGCCGCCCTGAAAAGCGGGTGACGGCCAGGTCAAAACTGCCCCAGAACAGGTGAACGGGACTGGACTTGCCAAGAAAGGAGGTCCGGAACCGACTGAATACCCTGTCGACCGCCACCGATGCATGATGGAAGCGCTGAACGGCTTCCCGGTCATAGGGCCGGTCGCGATGATCTTCGGTGAACGGCACGGGATTGGGCACCTCGTTCGGATTGCCGTTAAAGGTCGGTGTGCCTCCAAGTTCGGAAATCAACTGCACGAGATTGGCGTGGAACGCCGCGACTGTGGATGGCCCGAGCGCAAACGATGCCTTGCGACCATTGCCGCATGTGCCAACAACCGTATGGTTCCGAAGGTCGAAGAGGATCTCGATGCCCGGGCCGTCGGGGATAGGCGAGGAGGTCAGGCCGAGCGGCGTGACATAGAAGGTCGCGTTCCAGGAATGGTTGAGCCACGGGGTATGAGCAAGGCGATATTTCCCGGCGATCTGCAAATAGAGATGCAGGGCCGAACACGTCTCGCGCCAGCCGAGGTAGTCCAGGTGGGGCCACTTGTTGCTCATTGTGCTTTCTCCATTCAGAACATACCGGCACGCGACGCGTCATCTCGTCTGAACCGCCCAGGTCCGTCAGTCTTAGCGCCGGTCAGTCCGGTACGGAATGTGCTCATCTCGGTCATCGATCGGGAGATCGAAACGTCCCTTGCCCCGGTCCTCGGCGCGCCATTCGGCCTTCGCTTCTTCGATGCGGTCCTTCGAGGCGACGAGTTCCACCAGATATAGCGCGGTCCGCTGAGCGTTGCGCCGCCGCCCGGTTCGATTGCTGGGTTCCAACTCATGCGCGTCATCCTCACTTAGGCCGTCCAGACAGCCTCGCCCTTGCCGATACGAATGCCCGATTTCGACTAATCCGAACCGCGAGCGGGAAGAGCGCTTTCGGCCCGACAAATGCCTAAACTGGCGAGCGACCGTCTGCCCAACTAGTCCTGTGATACGTCTAGCTGTGTCGCAGCAAGTGGAACGTGCGGGCGATGTCGCCGAACGCGACGGCTCGCAGTAGTGCGACCGGACCGTCGAACACGGTTCCTTGACAATGCTTTGAACCGTTCGTGTTCTAACGATCAACTCCCCAAAGATCCGGGTCTGTTTGAAATACTCGATCAGCAACTCGGTGAGCACCCGGACTTTCCGTGTGGGGTGCTGACCCGGCGGTCGGACGACATACGTGGCCCCCGGAGGTACCGGATAGCGTGTCATGATCGGGACCAGCGCGCCGGAGGCCACAAATTCATGTGTGATGCAATCGGGGAGCCAGGCGATGCCGAGCGCTGCCACTGCGGCGGCGGCAAGCGCCGTGGCGCTGTCGGCCTTGAACCTGCCCTGCGGCTGGACCGTAACAATCTTGTCGCCATCCATGAACTGCCAGGCTTCCGTTCCCTGCATGAGGGCCTGATGGGTGACGAGTTCGTCTGGAGACTCGGGTGACCCGTGCGCTTCGATATAGTCTGGGCTCGCGACAAGCTTTCCATGGATCGGCCCGACGCGCTTCGCGATCAGGTTGGAGTCCTGAAGGTAGGCGCCCCGGATCGCGCAATCGAAACCCTCTGCGATGAGATCGACGAAGCGATCGCTGTAGGAAGTATGCATGTGAAGCTTCGGGTGCAGACGCGCCATTTCCGCGAGCACGGGGGCGAAGTGGGTCGCGCCGAAAGTAAGCGGCATGGCAACCCTCAGGCGGCCGCGCAGCTCACCGGTTGGGAGGATGGTTTCCCTGGCCGTGTCGATCTCGGCGCTGGCCCGGGCCGCATGATCCCTGAACGTGATTCCCGCTTCCGTGAGCGCGGCGCCGCGGGTCGTTCGTGCAAGCAACTGGACGCCAAGCTCCGCTTCAACCCGAAAGAGCCGCCGACTGACGATTGACTTGGAGACGCCGAGCCGGCGCGCGGCGGCCGATACGCCCCCTGCATCGGCCACTGCGACGAATGTCTGCAGATCTTCGATGTCCAATTCGGCGTTCCTCGTTTCGCGACGCAGCATGCCTGACTATGGCACTACCGCATCACCAAAAGGAACAGCAAATTGCGGCAAGCAACGTCGCCCGCCGGCGCATGTCTCCCATGAACCCATTGCCGTCCACAACGGCAGAGAAAGGAAGTCTTGATGACCCCCCGTAACGGCCTTGATTCGCTTCTTCGTCCCGAAGACTCGGTACTCGTTCTGATCGACCACCAGCCTTACCAGCTCACGAACCTGAACAGCCACGACCCGCATATGGCGGTCAACAATGCTACGGGTCTGGCGAAGGCCGCCAAGGCATTTAGCGTACCGACGATCCTCACGAGCGTGCTCGCTGACCGAGGCGGGCTCATCTTTCCGCAGATCACCGACGTCTTCCCCGGCCAGGAGGTGATCGACCGGATGCTTATCAACACCTGGGAAGACCAGAAGGTCGTCGACGCGGTCAAGAAGACCGGCCGCAAGCAGCTGATCATCGCCGGTCTGTTCACGGAGATCTGCGTCGCGATGCCGGCGATCCAGGCTGCCGGCGAAGGATGGGACGTCACGGTCATCACGGACGCCTGCGGCGGCGTGTCGGTTGAAGCCCATGAGGCAGCGCGACTACACGAGGGCCGAGACCCTGCCTGCATTGATTGAGCTCCTCAAGGATCACATGGCCGGCAGCGGCATGGCGTACCTGTGGGAGCAGCAGCTGCTCAACACGCCCGTGCCGAGCGAAGGCTGATCCGGACCGGGATGGCGAGCTTTTCGGTGAGCGTCGGGCCGCGCCCGGGCTGCGCCGATGCCGCTAAGCGCTCGAATTTTAAAATGTCGAATACCGACGCGTTGTAGGTCAGGCGAGACAGCGCTTCAGCAACCATCGGCTCTCGCCGCTTTGGATAGGCATCAGTTCGCAAACTGTCATCAAGGCAGCCTGTTGAACTCACAGCGAGAATTGATCCGGGATCGCTACCAGTGCGCCAGAATTTGGTAATCAGAACGTCAAAAAAATCTGGCAGCGGGAGCCTGTTTCGCTCACACCCGAATTCGGCGGTCCCGATCAGCCGATGAGTCGCCTTGAGTCAGTGCTGCGATAAGCAGAGAACAATCCAATTCCTCAGGGAACGAAAATCTTAGGTCACTCTGCGACGCCATACGAAGCGACCTCAATCTTGCTGTCTTCGCGGCGCGTTCGGCGCGCTCAGCCTCAGCCATCACCTTCGCGGAGCGAGTAATTTGCCTATTCCCCAGCCAACACATCTGTTCGATCCCGCTAAATTTCTTCTCGCACGCTTCCCGTAGTTTCCGGGCGGATTTGCCCGACCACCGAGGCCAGTTCGGATCCGATTCCGCCTTTCCTCTTCGCCAGGCCTTTTTCGCGCCGGTACGCCTTCATGCCCTGACTCAATTGCGATTGTCGCCCTTCGTTGTGATGAAGTCGCCTCGATCGGTGACGCTAAGATTCGCGTTGCCGCCAGGCGCGGGCCGATCGCCTTGGCAATAGCCGTTCGGGCTCGCCGCCAACGCGCGAGTAGCCCGAGCCGTGCAAATCATACTGCTTACGCTCGATGTGGCTTCGCTCTGGCCGGCGCCTATCTGGGGCATCACCAAGATCGCCGCGGCAAATGACTAGCGGAACAGATACTTTGATACCTCTGGAGGCAGTTGCTGCAGTCCTGTCCTCTCAGATCGCCGGGCCAGCATGGGGCATCAAGGTGACGTAGATCACGAACCCGATCGTGCAGATCGCTGCGAGCGAGATCGGCACGCCAAACGGCACAACGCCTTTGCGGTCCAGGTGCTGAACGTAGAGGCGGAAAGCGCCTGCGGGCAGCATGAACGGGTTTTTAACGATCAACGCTGTGGCGAGGGCGAAAACCAGCAGCAGTACGGAGAACACAAGGAGGCCGCTGCCGCCGATCAGCAACGGCACCACCGCCATCAGCTTGACATCGCCGGCCCCGACCTTGCGCAAAGCCCAGAACGGAAACAGCGCACCGAACAATAAAAGGCCGGCGATTGCGCTCAGGCCCATGTCCCACCACGATCCGGATTGCACCGACAGGAGCTGCAGCGAGCCCAAACCCAGGCAAAGCAGCAGCAGCACATTCTGGTTGGATATCTTCTGGGTGGTGAAGTCGAGCCAGGCGATCCTTGCCAGCAAAGGAATGGCTAGCCCCTTCAGCAGCAGCGATGCGGCGAGCAACATGCTGTCGCCTTACCGTTCGAGATTCTTCACGCTGGACGACAGAAGCTTCAAATTGTTGGCCACGGTCGGATCGTTGGGTGCGAGCTCGTAAGCCTTGAGGAAACTGCTGCGTGCGTCCTGCAGCTTGCCGCGCAGCAGGTAGGAATAGCCGACATTGTTGTAATATTCGGGCGTCCCGCCGACCAGCCGGAAGGCCTGGCGATAGGCGTGGTCGGAGAGGTCGAAGCGGCGGATGCGATCGCTGGAGGCGGCCAGGCCCATCCAGGCACCACCATCATTAGGCGCCAGCTGCGTCGCCTTGTAGAACAGGGCGCCGGCATTGCCGTAGTTTTCCGCACGGAACTGGTTCTTGGCTTCGGCGACTGCCTGGTCAGAGGCATAATATTCGACGTCGCTGACCGTCTTCAGCCCGTCGAAGGCATCGCCAAACGCTGTCACATCACCTTTCGAGGGCTCGTTGGTGCGGACGACGCCGCTATCAGCCGTCTGACAGCCGGAAAGCACGATAAGCAGCAAACCGGCTACGGCCGCGAGGCGCATTGGCCCTGTCATTTCGTCCCCCAAAAGAGTTCTCTCCGACTCTCTATTCCGACCAAAGCACAGACGTGCCTAGAAGAAAACACCCATCATGCGAATGATCACTGGCAACATGATGATCATCATCACAACCGGGAAGATGCACAGTCCCAACGGAATCATCATTTTGACCGGCAGCGAATTGGCACGCTCTTCGGCACTCAGAATTCTCTGGCTGCGCATCTCGTCACTATAGACGCGCAAAGCGTCGGTCAGGCTGGTGCCGAGTTCTTCCGATTGCCGAAACAGCACAGCCAGCGCCCGCGCCTCGTCAAGACCGATTCGGTCAGCGAGTTCGCGCAACGCCTCCCGTAGCGGCTTGCCGGCACGCAACTGCAAATTCATGATCGTAAGCTGGATGCCGAGCCATTTATGGGTACCAGCCAGTTCGGCGCTGACGCGCTCGACTGCAGCTTCCAGGCTCATGCCTGCGTCGGCACAGGTTATCATCATATCCATGAAATCGGGAAAACCGCGGCGGTAGACCTGCTTTTGTCCTTTCTCGAAGCGATCGAGCATGACGCTTGGAATCACGAGGCAGGCGAGCCCGAATAGGGCGGAGCCGACAAAGGCTATCAAACTGGGGAGTTGCGGTGGGAGCACCCACGACAAGAGCGCATAGGCGGCCAGAAAACCGACACAGACCGCAGCCAGCCGCGACAAGGTATAAATGAGCGGAGCGCTCGGTTGATAAAAACCGGCGCGGAAGAGTTTCGCCTCCAAGGCGCTGGGCTCGTCCCGCTCCTTTTCTATCGATCGAAAATACGCATCGACCGGCCGCTGCGCTGCGATTTTGGCAAGCTGTTCCTGTCCAACGAGCGAACGGCGATCCGTAATACCCTCGGCCATCAGGCTTTGTGAGACCAGCTTCCGCGTCTGCAGCGCCGGCACGAAGATGAGCGCGCCGAACAGAAAAAGCGCCGCTGCCGCCAGAAAGACAGCGACGGAGACCAGAGTGCTGAGATCCTGAATAGCCGAAAACAATATTATGGCTCGCTTCTGTTAGAAATCGAAATTGACCATGCGATACATGATGAAGTCCCCCAAAAGCGCCCATAGCCCGGACATCAAGAACACTGGCGTAATCAATGGGCTGTTCCATACCCCGCCGTAATAACTCGGGGACAACACGAGCAGGAGCCCGAACATCACCAGTGGAAAAAGGGAGATGATCCAGGCCGATACCCGGCCCTCGGCCGAAAGCGCCCTGATCTTCAACCTGAGTTTCTGCCTTTCGCGCAGCACTGACGAAAGATTTGACAGGATCCCGGTCAGATTGCCGCCGGTCTTTGCCTGGATCGACAGCGATACCGAAACCAGATGAAGGCCCTCGAAGCCGACACGCTGCGAAAGTTTTCGCACCGCCTGTTCCATGCTCAGTCCAAAGGTGATCTCGTCGGACACGATGCCGAATTCGGTACCGAGTGGGTCGGGCATTTCGCGGGCGACGAGACCAACCGCTACCGAAGCCGGATGTCCGGCGCGCAGTGAACGAACGATCATGTCGAGCGCATCTGGGAGTTGCTTGGCGAATTTCTGGATTCGCTTGTTGCGAGCGCGCCGGAGAACGAGAAGCGGCAGCACAAATCCGACCAACACAAAAACGATGGACGACACCAAAGTCGAGAAACCCATAAGGAACGACAGCAGCGACGCCGATGCCAACCCCGTCAGGAGGAACTTCGCGGCGAACGTCAGCGGGTTTCCGGTGATACCGGACTGGGTATAGAGCCTGTTCAGCCCTATCATGCCAAAAAGAAAGTCGCCCGAACCCGTCAGCCCGCGCTCGCGCAGCAGCCCTTGCAAGGTCTGTTCGGCCGGAACGTCGTCAGCAAGCCGCCTCAGCCGATGGTTGATCGCGCCAATCCGTGCCCGGCTCTTGGCAAAGGAAAGATACATGGCCTCGCCGGCGAGAATAACCGATGCCGCCGCGAGCACGTAAATAAAGTAGAGCAACGTCTGGCCGGTCGGCATCAGAGCGGCACCTGCGGATTGAAGGCATCCTTGGCGAATTGGTGGCCCAGCGTTGCTGCCTCCGGCGCAAAGCGGGGGCGGATGCCGGTGGCGCGAAAATCGCCGATAATCTTGCCTTCGGGCGTCACCTCCCGGCGAACAAAATGGTAAATTTCCTGAAGCTGGACGACATTGCCTTCCATGCCGGTCAGTTCGGAGATGGAAACGACACGCCTGCCACCGTCCGCAAGACGCTGCGTCTGCACGATAATGTCGATGGCCGACGCAATCTGCGCCCGAATGGACTCATGGGTCATCGGCATGCCGGCCATGCCGACCATCTGTTCCAGCCGCGATATTGCATCGCGCGGCGTGTTGGCGTGAATGGTGGTCATAGAACCTTCATGGCCGGTGTTCATCGCCTGCAGCATGTCGAAGGCTTCCTCGCCGCGCACCTCGCCGACGATGATGCGGTCCGGCCGCATGCGCAGCGCATTCTTGAGCAGCTCGCGCTGACGTACCTCGCCCTTGCCCTCGACATTGGGCGGCCGCGTCTCCAGCCGGCCGACATGCGGTTGCTGCAGTTGCAGTTCCGCCGCGTCCTCGATGGTGATCAGGCGCTCCCGGGACGGGATGTAGCTTGAAAGCGCGTTGAGCAAGGTCGTCTTGCCGCTGCCGGTGCCGCCCGAAACCAAGATCGACTTGCGCGCCTGCACGGCAATGCGCAGCAGGTCAATCATCGGCTGCCGGATCGAATTAAACACCATCAGTCGTTCGAGCGAGTAGGGATTCTTCGAGAATTTGCGGATCGACACCAGCGGCCCATCGACCGAGATCGGCCGCACCGCGATATTGACGCGCGAGCCGTCTTCCAGGCGCGCATCGACCATCGGCGCCGATTCATCGACGCGCCTGCCGATGGCAGAAACGATCTTGTTGATGACGCGCAGCAGATGCGCCTCGTCGCGGAAGCGGATCGCCGTCTCCTCGATCATGCCGCGCCGCTCGATGAAGACCCGCTTGTGGGTATTGATCAATATGTCGGTGATCGAGTCGTCCTTGAGCAATGGTTCGATCGGCCCAAGGCCGAGCATCTCGTCGGCGGTCTCACTGGTCAGCCGGTCAAGCTCACGCGCATTCAGCGGCACCGAACGAGCGCGCACGAACTGGCGCACGATCGGCCGGATCTCATTCAGGATCTCATCCTTCGACGCCGTTTCAAGCGCTGCAAGATTGAACCGGTCGATTAGATGACGGTGGAGCTCGACCTTGAGCGTCAGGAAATCGTCGCCACTCGATTCGATATCGGCTGCAGGGGAAAGCGCCGGCGCAACAGGCAATACCGCAATCGGCTCAAGCTTTGGCTCGATCCGCGGTTCGCTTGGCCCTTTTGTGAATCGACCCAGCATGACGCTTTTTCCCCGTTTAATCCCCACCGCGAAACTAAGCGTTAACCACGCGTGGCACAAGCGCCAGCCGCCCACCATCCAATTTAATACTTCAGACATAGTTAAGATCAAGGATCAGAAAACGCGACGTTTATTTGGTCAGCGGCGCTGTCTTTAGGGAGAACGAGGGCTCGTTTTCAATGCCAAGTGCCTTTCTAACCACAAAGGTGTCATGGAGCCGCCCTAAGGCCTTAGATATAAACGAATATACACCATCGCTAATACCGCCCCACTTTCGCCATAGCCACGGCCGAATTGTGAACGAATGGTTAAGAGGGGTTGAAAAACGAGCTGAATCAATGTTTTGGTTCGCCCGAGATCGGCAATATTCTTGCTCCACAATGTATAGGAAAGTTAAGAAACCCTTAATCCTGTTTGACTCTGATTTTCGCCGGGACTTAGATCGAGATGACGGGGGATGCTTGGGTATGGATTTCATCCTTGGCTCGTCTCGTCGGGTTTGAACCTCCAGAAAGGGAGAAATTGGCATGAAGAAGCTCATGACGATGACCCGGCAGTTCCGCGACGACGAAAACGGCGCTGCCATGGTCGAATATTCCATCCTGATCGGCATCATCGCGGTCGCCGCAATCGGATTCATCATCGGTATCGGCGGCTGGGTCACGGGCCGCTTCACGGGCCTCTGCACCGCAATGCAGGCCTCCGGCGTCGGAACCTGCGCTACCGGTGCCGGTACTTGATCGTTTAATCAGCATCAGGCCCGGATTTATTCGATCCGGGCCTGAATCCAATCGCGGCGGGCGAATTCCCGCCTTTGGGGTTTGGGGTCTGGGGTTATGCGCGCCAATACACTCATCATGATTGTTCTCGCCAGCGTGTTCGGCGTCCTGGCGGTGGTGCTTGCTAATATCTGGCTGGCCAATCAGCGCAGCGCCATGGCGCAGACTACTGGCGTCCAAGGCGATACGGTCGTGGTGGCCGCAGTGGCGCTGAAATTCGGCGACACCCTATCGGCCGACAAACTGCGCGAGATCGCATGGCCAGCCGGCGCGGTTCCGGCCGGCGCTTTCAAGACGGCGAAAGAGGCGCTGGCTGGCGAAGGCACGAGGCAGGCGCTGCAGGCGATCGGCGCTAATGAGCCCGTTCTCGCCACCAAGATTACCGGCCCCGGCCAGCGCGCCACGCTTTCCGCAGTGCTCGGCGAAGGCATGAAGGCCGTTTCCATTCGCGTCAACGACGTGCTAGGCGTCGCCGGGTTCGTCTTCCCCGGCGACCGCGTCGACGTGCTTTTGACGCGAACGGCGCGTGGTGATGGCGGGGCCGATAGAAGTTTTGTCGACGTGCTGTTGCAGAGCATGAAGGTGCTTGCAGTCGACCAGGTTGCCGACGAAAGCACTGAAAGCCCGACGGTGGTGAAGTCGGTGACGCTCGAGGCCAACACCAGGGACGCGCAGAAGCTTACGCTGGCCGCCGGCGCCGGCCAGTTGTCGCTAGCGCTTCGCCAGGCAGCCGCCAGCGAGGGCGAAACGACAGAACGCGTCACGCTTTCCGACCTGACCGGCGACACGCCGGCCGACGTCGCCGCCAGGCAGGCCGAACTCGCCAAACAGGCTGCAGCCGACGCCGAGGCCGCGGCCGAACGCAAGCGCGCGGACGACAAGATCAATGGGCTGACCCAGGCCGTGGAACGGGTGGGAAGCAGGCTCGACCTGTTGAGCAAGGCAAAACCCGCTCCGGCAGTGGCCTCAGCGCCCCAGGTGCAAGAGGTGGTTAAGGAAGTCATCAAATATGTGCAGCCGGAACCGCCGGCGCGTGCGACAATCGGCGTCTTCAGGGGTGTAAAACTCGAATCTTACGACGTGCCGCGACAAAAATAACGCTAGGGTATTGCCGAACGAATCGGCAAGGGGGATAGTCTAGATGCGAATGTTCCGGGGACCACTGGCGGCTGCCGCGCTGGCCTGTTCGGTGATGCTATTGCCGATCGATCTTGCTGCTCATGCAGCCGACCGCAAGATCGATGTATCGAACCCCAGCGTCCACCGCGTTTTCCTGCCCATGTCGCAGTCGGTGACGATCCAGGTGAACGCCACGCTGGGCGACATCGTCGTGGGCGACGAGAAGATCGCCGACGCCCAGCCGATGACCGACCGCACGCTCTATGTCATCGGCAAGAGCGCCGGCACCACCACCGTCAACCTCTTTTCAGAAGACAAGCGCTCGCTTGGCGTGATCCAGATCGAAGTCGGCGTCGACGTGAGCGACATGGCGCAAGCGATCCGGCAGGTCGCGCCCAATTCGCGCATCGATATCGGTTCGATCAACGGCAAGGTCAGGCTTGGCGGCCATGTCAAGGACGGCGCCACGCTGGCGGCGATCATGGAGGTCGCCCAGCAATATGGCCCCGACGCGATCATAAACGCAGTGACCGTCGACGACAGCCAGCAAGTAAACCTCGAAGTGCGGGTGCTGGAGGCCAAGCGCAATGCCGGCCGTGATCTTGGCGTCTCGATCAGGAGCACCAATGGCAGCGGCACGACCCGCACCGGGACGGGGATTGCCGCCGTCGATGAAGACAATGTGGTGCTGGGGCCGGGCGGTCTGCTTACCGGCCTTCTTTCGAACACCAACCCGTTCGCGGCGCTGATCACCCGCGTCATCGACAGCAACATCAAGGTCGACCTGATCATCGAGGCGCTCGAGGCCAAGGGCGTGGTGCGCACCCTTGCCGAACCCAACCTCACCACGCTTTCCGGTGAGGTTGCCAGCTTCAATGCCGGCGGCGAAGTACCTATCCGCGTCGACGACGGTGATGGCGAGATCAGCATCGAATACAAGCAGTTCGGCGTCAATCTGCTGTTCACGCCGGTCGTGCTCGCCAACGACAAGATCAACATCAGGTTGGCTCCGGAAGTCAGCGACCTCACCGGCTTCACCACCGCCGGTGACCCGATCTTCACCAACCGCAAGCTGTCTACCGTCGTCGAGTTGCGCGACGGCCAGAGCTTCGCGGTCGGCGGTCTTTTGTCCAGCAAGAACACCAAGATCCAGAGGCAGGTGCCGTGGCTCGGCCAGGTCCCGATCGTCGGGACGCTGTTCCGGAATTCAAGCAACCAGAAGGAAGAGACCGAACTGGTCGTGATCGTGACGCCGCGTATTGTGCGGCCGGTAAAGCCCGGGGAACAACTGGCGACGCCGTTCGACAAGACACGGCCGGCCAACGACCCGGAACTCTTCATACTCGGTCAGCTCGAAGTGACCAAGGACATGGTTCGCAAATATGAACTGGGCGAAGGCGTCGTCGGCCCCTATGGCCACATGCTCGACCTGAAATCCAAGGACAAGATGATCTATGTCAAGAAATAGCGCCTTGATCCTGCTTTTGTGCGCCGGCGGGCTGACGGGGTGCGCCGCCGACTACCTGAACAATTACGAAACAGTGACACTGGCTGCCGGCGACACGCAGAAATACAATTCGCTGCTGCAGACGGTCGATCCGCTCAATCCGGCGTCGAGAAACACGGCGATCGAAGGCGACGGCGCGCGCGCTGCCGCTGTTGCCCAGAGTTACAAATTTCCACCACCGCCACCGCCGCCGCCGGCCATAACGGTCAATGTCGGCAACACCGGGGTTGAATAGAAGGGTGCGGGTTCAACGTCAGGCAAAGCGACTGGCGTCAGGGGAGCTAACGGTAAGGCCATGCTGCGGATTGTTCGCGCGTTCTGGCACGATCAGAGGGGAATAGCGCTGATACTGGTCAGCATCACGCTGCCGGCAATCATCGGCTTTTCCCTGCTGGCGATCGATATGAGCCGGGTCAACAACCTCCACAACGATCTTCAGAAGGGGGCGGATGCGTTTGCGCTCGCGGCGGCAGCGGAACTGGACGGAAGCAGCGGTTCCTGGGCGCGGGCTGAACGCGCCATGGCGACGCTCGTAGACAATGAAAGCAACTTCTCCACGGCAGGCCGGTTCACTCTGACCTCCGGTCAGCCGGGAGGCACGCAGCGCTGCAACAATGCTGGCAACATTTCCTGGTGCTTCCTCAAAGCGATCCCTGCCAACGACGGAACCAAGATTACAGCCGCTAATCAGGCCAACTATCTTGCAGATGCCAACCAGGCTGTCGGTGAGGCGGAAACACGGTTCATCCAGGTGACAGTCGCTCCCCAAGGGTTTGCCGCGATCTTTCCCGCCTCATTTGTGACATCCGGCGCCAGCAACAGCTTCAATGTCGGGGCAGTCGCGGTAGCGGGCTTCACCTCCGGCGTCTGCGATTTCACACCGGTCTTCATGTGCAACCCCTATGAGATGGTGAACGGGACAAACAATGCCGGCGGCTTCACGCTTGAGCAGGCCGTTTCCAATCCGGCCGTCCGTCGCAGGCTGATCGAACTGCGGAAGGTCGGAAATGGGGCTGCGGCCGGTCCGGGCAACTTCGGCTTCCTCGAGCCTCCGCCAAATGTGGGAAATGGTGCCCAAGCGCTGGCTCAGACGATTGCAACGTCGACGCCGATCGGCTGCTACAATTCCGCGAACGTAACGACGAAGACCGGTCAGAATGCCGGCCCGGTTCAAGATGCGTTCAACGTTCGTTTCGGGATTGGAGCTAACGGCAATCACTTCAACAGCCCAGCTTACGGTCCCGCCGCCAATGTCCGAAAAGGGGCAATACGGACCACAGGCAGCGCCAATCAATGCGCTGCCATGAACCAGCTTTCGTTCACCGAAGCTGGAACAATGGGCCTTCCGCGCGATGCGACAACGCCGTATATGGGCGGCAGGATGGGCGACGGAGATTGGAACTTCTCCGGCTATTGGAGCACCAACTTCGGTTCAGCTAGCTATCCATCGTCATGGGATACGACCAAGCCGACGCGCTATGAGGTCTACCGCTACGAAATATCGGCGGGCTTGGTGGGCACCGCGTCGACCGGTGGAGAGACCGGAACGCCGTCGGCAGCTTGCCAACCGCCCGTCACGACAGTTGATCGTCGGTTGATCTATGGCGCGATCCTGAACTGCAATGCTCTCGAAGCTGCGGGCAACGGCCTGTCCGGCCACAGCACCAATCTTCCGGTCGAAGCCTTCGGCAGCTTCTTCCTCACTGAACCGGTTGCGTCGCCATCGGAGGACGCTTCGGTGATGGTCGAAGTGGTCGACGTAACCGGCGGTGCCGGCCAGGGTACGCTCGACAATTTCCTTCGCGACGAAGCCCAGCTTTATCGGTGATGGTGATGATCGGAGCGCTGTACCATCATCTCCACAGATTTCGACGCGAGCAGCGCGGCACGGCTCTCGTCGAAATGGCGCTGATCGCGCCACTGATGCTGGTCTTGTCGGCAGGCGTGTTCGAGTTCGGCAATCTGATCCACAAAAAGCTACTGATGGAGGCCGGCCTGTCGGATGCGGCGCGCTTTGCCGCGCGCTGCAACAGCCAGTTATACACTAAGGCCGGGCTCGCGGCGATCAATTGCGCCGATATCGCTGCCAACATCGCCGTCTTCGGCAATCCGGCAGGCACGGGGAGTGCGCGGGTCAGCGGCTGGCAGAAAGCGGGGGGGACATCCAATAACGCGACGGTGACTATTGCCGCCCCCGCATCCTGCCACGATGCTGTGCAAGCTGGCGTCACCCAGTATCGCTCCACCGCGGCACAAGTCTGCATCGTCCGAGCGGTCGGCAACTACCCATATAGCGGCGTCGGCATGCTGTCGCTGCTCAGCATCGGTACGATTACCCTGAACAGCTTTCACGAGGAGCGGTTGATCCGGTTCTGATCATGATCAGGCGTTTCGCAAAATCGGAGGACGGCGCGACGATGGTGGACATGGCCATCGTATCGACACTGCTGTTTACCCTTGTCCTCGGCTTCGTCGATTTCGGTTACGCCCTCTATCAGTGGAACGCCGCCACCAAAGCCGTGCAACTCGGCGCACGACTGGCCTCGATTTCCGATCCGGTTGCCACCGCGCTAGCTACAGCCGCACCGACGACCACGCCGGGCGCTCCGGTCATCGCCGCGGCCTACGGACCATTCACTTGCACTTATACTGCTGGCACTGGGGCCTGCAGTAATGGCGGGACATTCAATGCCGCCAATTTCAGCCGCATCTTTCGGGGCGACACTGCAAACACCAATGACGACGCCTGTCCGATAATCACCCCTGCCCAGCAACCCAGCACGCGGCATGGAATGTGTCATTTCTTTCCTGGCTTGCGGCGCGACAATGTTGTCATCGCGTACTCCGCCACCGGCTTGGGCTACCAGACTCGGTTGGGCGGACCGGTGCCGACAATCACCGTCAGCCTTCAGAACCGGACCTTCCAGTTCTTCTTCCTGGGCGGCCTGCTAGGATTCGGAAACCTCACCATGCCCTCGATGCTCAGCACGGTCACGGGCGAAGACCTGAAGAGTATATCCCCATGAATGCCATCAACACCAAGGTTCTGCCGACCAAACGAAAGCAGGTGGCCCTATTCTCATCGGATCCGCAGTTCAAGCGCGAGGTGGCGACGCGGCTCGACGCGCTGGCCATCTACGATGTCAGGATTTCCGACACGGCCGACTTTCTCAACGGTCCGCCCGCTGAGACGCGCCCGGGCATCGTCATCCTCGACCTGGCCAACGGCGAGCTGCTCGGCGAGCCCGGCATTGTCGCGGCGCGCGCCTTGTGGGCGACCGTGCCGCTGATCGCGGTCTCCGACGAATTGACCTCTGAAAAGACGCGTATCCTGGTTCGCATGAACGCCTCGGACTGGCTGCACAAGCCGCTCGACGCCAAGGAACTGCTCAACGCGGTCACCTTCCACGACACCGGCAACCAGGGCACCAAGAGCCGAATCATCACTTTCATCAGCGCCAGCGGCGGCGCCGGCGCCACGACGCTCGCTCTGTCGGCGGCGGAATTCCTGGCGTCGAAATCCACCGAACGCGCGGCTTCGACGTGCCTCGTCGACCTCGATTTCCAGAGCGCCAATTGCGGCGCCTATCTCAACCTGTTCAACCAGTTCGACCTGGCCGGCATCATCGGCCAGCCGGAAAGGCTCGATGTCGAACTGATGGACGTCATCAAGCTCTCTCGTCCGTCCAGCCTGACCCTCTATTCATTCGAGAGGCCGCAGCTGCCGTTTGAGCCGCAGGGCGCCGATTTCGTGTTCCGGTTGCTCGACCTCGTCGCCTACCGCTTCGACGACATCATCATCGACCTGCCGAATATCGAAACCCCCTGGCAGAATTCCGTGCTTTCGACGAGCGACGAGATCTTCATCGTCTTCGAGCTCAACGTCGCCTCGCTGCGGCAAGGCAAGCGGCTCTACACGAAGATCCGCGAGCTGCGCGGCAATTCGGTGAGCATCACCCTGGTCGCCAACAAGCATAAGCGCAAATGGTTCGGCAACCACTTTTCGCGCAGCGAACTCGAGAAGATCTTCAAGGCGCCGCACATCAAGTCGGTCGGCCTGGACAATGCGCTGCTGACCGACGCGCTGAACCGGGCCATCCTGCCTTCCGAAGTGGATGGGCGGGCACGTTTCAACAAGGACCTGAAGCGGATGTTCAAAGAGCGGCTCGATGACGCTGCACGGTAGATTTCGCACCGTCCCGAGACTCGCCGGCGCCTGCATCATCGGCCTTGCCTTGGGGATGCCGGCCTGGGAATTCGCCCATGCCCGATCCGCGCTGTCGGACCGGCCGCCGCTGCCGGCAATGGGCCCCAGCCTGCGCAAGGCGGTTGCTCTCCAAACCGTGGAACGGGCCGGCACGATCATCATCCGCAAGGACGAGAAGGCGCTCTATCTGGTGACCCGGCAGGGCCAGGCGCTGCGCTACCAGATCAGCGTCGGACGCGACGGCTTTGGCTGGACCGGCATCGTCAAGGTCGGGGCGAAAACGGAATGGCCGGAATGGCGCCCGCCCAGGGAAATGCGCGCCCGCCAGCCGGAGCTGCCGGAAATGGTGCCCGCCGGTCCCTACAATCCGCTCGGCGCCAGGGCACTCTATCTGCTGCGGGATGGGCGCGACACGCTCTACCGCATCCACGGCACCAACGATCCCAAGGGCATCGGCTTCGACGGAACATCGGGATGTTTCCGTCTTACCAACACTGATGTGATCGATCTTTTCAAGCGCGTCTCGGTCGGCGCAAAGGTGGTGGTCCAATGACGATGATCAGCGACCTGGATATGCCGGCAATCGACATTGGGCCGGCAACCCACACTGAAGAGCAAGCTCCAGCGTGGAAACCGAGCAATGCAAGGATGATCGGCGTTGTCGCCGTCGGCGCCTTACTGATCACGGCGGTGAACATAACGGCCGCGGTCTATTTCTACCGCGGCATCAACGATCTGCGCCTTGTCGAACGGCGGCTGGAACAGCTCGGATCGTTCGAGCAACGGATCGCAGCCCGGCTCGATGCGGTCAACAACGGCTTTCAAAGCCGGTTCGAAAAACTGGACAGTCAACTGCAGGGCAGCTTCAACGAAGTCAAAGGCAGCATTGCCCGGCTTGAACAGGAGCTGCCCCTGGACAGTGACGACGACATGTCGAGCATTGCGGAGCCTTCCGTGGTCACGACCAGCACCATGGCGGAAGCAGCCACCGATCTCGAAGAAGCGACCGAACCCAGTATCGTCGATGTGCCGCGCCCGCTCAAAAGGAAGATCGCCGCGGCGCCCCCTCCCCCGAACGCCTCCTACCAGCGCATAGTGCAGCCTGACGGCAAGGTCCATTACAAGAAAATCAACTAGTTCCTCTCTACAGAGGATTTGGTTCTTAGCCTGAAAGGGACTGTCGACGGTCCCTGTCGGCCGGCCTTCAGCCGCCAATCTCCAACCCAACGTCTGCGATCAGCCCAAACACCTCAACTTCGTCATCCCAGGGTCTGCGCCGCGTCGCTTCGCTCCTTGCTCCGCCCTGGGATGACGAAGTTGGCACGGCTGTGCCCCGGGGTCCTAGAGATCCCGCTGCAGAGCAATAAGCCGTACGGCGAGCGCTTCGGAACGCTGTCGCGCTTCGCTGAGAAACGTAAAATGACAGTAGGCGCAGGCTGCAGTGCCGAGACCCAGCACCAGGCTGTTCTGCCATGTGAAATCGAGCACCAGCGAGAATGGATGGCCGCTGGGCGCGGTGAACGCCGCTATCGTGCTCGCTGTTTCAGAATGGCTGCTGGAAGCGATCATCAGCCCGGCGAAGAGCAGAGCAGCGTGGTTGACAAGGAAGAACGCGGCCGACTTTCTCGTCCGGCAAGCCATCCAGCAGAGGATCGATGCGGCGATCAGGATAGCGGCATCAAGGACCATTGAACCGCTGAGATAGAGGTCGACCTGCTGCCAGAACATCGTGGCCAAAGGGCGCAACTCAAGCCAGATCCGCCACAGGGCAGGGCTGGCCGGATAGGTTCCGAGCAGGAACGTCGCTGCTCGTTCCCCTGCCAGAATGAGAAGAATGAGAGCCGGGAAGGCAAAAAGCAGTAGCGGCTTGCGCGTCATGTTCCCTCGCCAATCGACAAGCAGAATAGACTGCAAAGATTGCGCGAGGCTTAAGGAAAGCGCCGCGAACAGCATTGATCACAGGCGCAGGCGCTTGCCGCAACCGCAGCGAGCGCCCGTTTTATGTGCCATTTTTGCTACATTCCCGAAACTTATGGCCCGAATTCGGTTCTTAGCCGGCCCTAGATCAACAAACACTCACGTATTCGAAGAATCTGTCGGATAATTTGTCAAAGCTTCGGTGAGAAGGCTTGGCCATAAAAAGTACCGGGCAGAAGCGTGGGTGGGGTAGAAACGAATACGATAATCAAAGTGGCCATTGGCAAGCGCCTTGGCCTCCTGATCACATTTGCGATTTCGACGATCGAACGGGATGGCGAGGCTTATCCGATCATCCCGGGCGTGATCTGCTCTGTCGACATCAAGACCAGACGCAAGACGATCCTGAGTTCCCTTTTGAAGCCGATCAACAAGGCGCGTCAGGAGGCCATGAGTGAGCGCTAGCGCCACCTCTCCCTCCACCAATACCGATCAGCGACTCCTGCCGCTCGCCAAGGAGGATTTTGGCTTGGAATTTCGAGTTGTGGCGCGTGGCGGAACACGCCGCGGGATCCGTCTGGAGCGGGCTTTTTGGATATCGCTGAAGCAGATGGCTGAGAGCCGGAAGTGCACGATCGGCATGCTCATAGATGAGATAGCCGGAGTTCAGGCACAGAGTGGCAATCTGACATCGGCGATCCGGGTAGCCTGCATACGCGGACAGGCGAAGGAAAACGTGACGTTGAGTAAGCTCGCGTCAATAACGACAATCAACGCCATACTGGTTGCCTGCCCCTCGCCTGCATTTGCCTTGACGTCATCGAAGAAGATCCTGACTTTCAATGTTCCGTTCCAGCAATTGGTGAAGCGCCAACTGCCTTCCGGACCAAAGGACGATGCGCGGCACGACCTCAAGCTGGCGTTGGACCTCAATGTCGCCGACATTTTTGCGCGCCTCGACATCAACGGTGAAACGCCGGTCACCAGCGGATTTGTCCTCGGCACGGGCGAACGTCGGTACCGTGGTCAATTGAACGTCGTGCGGGCGCCGGTGATCGAGCCGGAGCTGCTGATGGCGTTCGTCTTCGGCTGACCGGTTCCGGCGGTACTGAACGGTCAATCCTGGCCGAAGACGCTTCGCACTGCATTGCCTCAACCCGAGAAGCGGAGCGCATCGACGAGCAGGGCGAAAGCCGGCGACGCTTGGCGACGGCTTGGATAGTAGAGGTGATATCCCGGCCAGGGCGGTGACCACTCATCCAGCACCCGCATCAGGCGGCCGCTTTCCAGATGACGCTCCGCGACATCCTCCGGCACATAGGCGAGGCCGAAACCAGCCAGCGCCGCCTCGAGAATCTCGAGGGTGCCATTGAGGACAATCTGGCCGTCCACCCGCACCTTCAGCTCGCGACCATCGCGCTCGAAATCCCAGGCCCAAAGCCCGCCATTGATGGAAAAGCGCTGGTTGATGCAAACGTGGTCGGTCAGCTCCTGCGGCGTCGTTGGCGGCGGCCGCCTGGCGAAATACGACTTCGTCCCGACGACGGCGAAGCGGATGTCCGGTCCGACGCGCACCGCGATCATGTCTTTTGCAACACGCTCTCCCATTCGCACGCCCGCGTCGAACCGTTCGGCAGCAATATCCGTCAGTGCGTTGTCGAGGAAGACCTCGACGGTGACGTCGGGATAGTCCGGCAGGAGCTTCGCCAGCTTCGGCCAGATGACGGCGTTGAACGCGTGATCGCTTGCCGTGAGGCGAATGGTGCCGGCGGGCTTCTCCCGCAATTCGCTCAACGCCTCGACCTCGGCCTCGATCTCCTCAAAGCGCGGGCCGATATTGCGCAGCAGCCGCTCGCCGGCCTCTGTAGGCGAAACGCTTCGGGTCGTTCTCGTCAGCAGCCGAATGCCCAGCCGCTCTTCCAGATCGCGGACCGTGTGGCTGAGCGTGGACTGCGAAATTCCGAGCTGCGCAGCGGCGCGCGTGAAGCTGCCCTCCCGCGCAACCGCCAGAAAGGCCAGAAGCATATCGAGTCGTCCGCGCTGCATTTATGGTTCCGCCCCATAAGTTTGGGCGGATTATACGGACTAATCGAGCGAACTGCACACACTCAATCGATCGCGATTGCCGAGAGCACCGCAAATTTCCCGGACGGTGGCGCGAACCCGTCTGAGCAATGACGATGAAGGAAGAACCGGCGGCAGTTCATTCGCGTCGCTGCCATTCATGGCCCCGACCGATAGGTCCTATCGGGGAGCGGGCGCTAATCAAGGCGCCTCAAGCGCCCTAAGCTTTTAGCGTCGCACACGCACCCAGCGTGTCTTCGGGCCGGGGGCCATCCATATCTTGGGCCGCGAATTTGGCGGATCATCACGAAAGCGACAATCGACATGTCTGATAGCCAAAGAACTTCGACAGCCAGTTCGGACATAACGCGCCGGGAGCTCATGCAAGCGGCTGCTGTGACTGGCGGTGCTCTTTTAGGAGAACAATTCGTGCCCGGAGCTATATCTCCGGCGCTGGCACAGGCTGCCGGCGCCGCGACGGTGCCGCTCGATGTGTCGCTGCGCATCAACGGGACGGAGCACCGGCTTTCGCTCGACCCGCGCACGACGCTGCTGGATGCGCTGCGCGAGCACCTGCATCTGACGGGCTCGAAGAAGGGCTGCGGCCTCGGCCAATGCGGCGCCTGCACGGTGTTGATGGATGGCATGCGCGTGAAGGCGTGCCTCTCGCTCGCGGCGCTCGCTCAGGGCCGCGAAATCAAAACCATCGAAGGATTGGCGCAGGGCGATGAGCTCCATCCGTTGCAGGCGTCCTTCATCGAGCGCGATGCCTTCCAGTGCGGCTATTGCACGTCGGGGCAGATCATGGCCGGCGTCGCCTGCATCAGCGAAGGCCATGCCGGGTCGCCGGAGGAGATCCGCGAATGGATGAGCGGCAATCTGTGCCGTTGCGGCGCCTACGACCATATCGTCGCGGCCATCCAGGACGCGGCTGCCGTGTCCAACTCGACGCAGGAGGGCTGAGCCATGCATCCCTTTGTGCTCGAACGTCCGCGGGATCTCTCTGCCGCACTCAGCTTCGGCGCTCAAGCCGGCCGCAATGATGCGCCGGTCGAATACATCGCCGGCGGCACCGACATGGTGCAGCTTCTGCAGGAGAATGTCCGCCGACCGGATCGGCTTGTGAGCCTCGCGGGAGTTCTCGACGACGGCATCGAGATCGGTCCGCAAGGCCTGAGGCTTGGCGCCGCCGCCACGATGGCGGAGGTGGCCGCCCATCAAGCTGTGGTCGAGCAGTTCCCTCTGATATCCCAGGCGCTGCTGAATTCGGCGAGCCCGCAGGTCCGCAACCAGGCGACCATGGGCGGCAATCTGCTTCAGCGCACACGCTGTCCCTACTTTCGCGATGTCGGCTACGAGGCATGCAACAAGCGCGTGCCTGGCTCCGGCTGCGCCGCATTGGACGGCGAGAACCGCTGGCACGCAGTGCTCGGCACGAGCGACAACTGTATCGCCGTTCACCCGTCGGACCTCGCGGTTGCCCTGGTGGCGCTCGATGCGTCGGTCGAGCTCCGAGGAGCTGGCGGTGACCGTTCCGTGCCGCTCTCCGATCTCCATCGCCTTCCCCGCGATACGCCGCACCTCGAAACCGTCCTGAAACCGGGCGAAGTGATCACCGCGATCACGGTCCCGGCCAGGGCGGCAGGACTGCGGTCTCACTATCTCAAAGTACGCGATCGCGCCTCCTTCGAGTTCGCCGTGGTCTCGGCCGCAGTCGCAATCGAGACGGACGGCGCTCGCATCCGGCAGGCCCGCGTAGCGCTCGGCGGCGTTGGAACGAAACCCTGGCGCCTGTCGAACGTCGAGACCGCTCTCGCCGGCGCCGACTTCGAGCCAGCGGTGCTCCGCCAGGCGGCGGCGCTCGCATTAGACGGCACACGGGGTCGCGGCCACAACGGTTTCAAGATCGAACTCATGCAGCGCGCCATCGTGCGTGCGGTCGAAATCGCGGGAGCACGCGCATGACTGCTGCCTTGATCGGAAAATCCGTCAGCCGCGTCGATGGCCGCCTGAAAGTTACCGGCGCCGCGACTTATGCCGCCGAGTTTGAGGTACCCAACCTCGCCCATGCCGCCGTCGTCAGGAGCATTGTCGCGAACGGCCGCATTGCATCCATCGACACGGCGGAGGCCGAACGGGCGCCCGGCGTAATCGCGGTTGTGACGCACAGCAACACGCCCAGGCTCGCCTACCAGCGGCACAAAGGCCTCCCGGACGCAGCCGTTGGCGAGCGCCTGCATGTGCTGCAGGACGACCGAGTGACTCACCAGGGCCAGCCGATCGCGCTGGTGGTCGCCGAGACGCTTGAACAGGCGGTTTACGCGGCGGAGGTCGTGCGGGTTACCTACCGGCACGAAGCGGCGTCCACCGACATGGAAAGCGTCGATCCAGTTCTGCCTACCGGGAAACCGGCGGAGTGGGAGATACGGCGAGGCGAACCCGACAGCGCCTTCGAACAAGCGGAATTCCGGGTCGACCAGACCTATGTGATCCCGCGCGAGAACCACAATCCGATAGAGATGTTCGCCACCATTGCCTCATGGCAGGGCGACAGCCTGACCCTGTGGGACAAGACACAATGGGTGCACAACGTCGCCGAGGAGATCGCCGCCGTGTTCGGCATCGCTGCCGAGAACGTCCGTGTCATCTCGCCCTTCGTCGGCGGCGCGTTTGGTTCGGCGCTGCGCTGCTGGCCGCATGTCACGCTCGCCGCGCTGGGCGCCCGTGTAGCCGGACGGCCAGTCAAGCTGGTGCTGTCGCGGCGCGAAATGTATTACGGCGTCGGCTACCGTCCTCACACGGCGCAGCGGGCCGCGCTTGGCGCCTCCCGTGACGGCCAGCTCCAGGCCATCCGGCACGAGGGCCACCAGGAGACCTCGACCTACGAGGAGTTCACCGAGGCGCTGCTCAGCGCGACCCGGTTCCTGCACTCCTGCCCGAACGTCCACACGCGCCATCGCATCGCGCCGATGAACGTCCACACGCCGACCTACATGCGCGCGCCCGGTGAGGCGAGCGGCATGTATGCCCTCGAATCGGCCATGGACGAGTTGGCGGTCGCGCTGAACATGGATCCCGTCGAACTGCGGTTGCGCAACGAGCCGGACCGGGACGAATTCAAGGACCTCCCGTTCTCGAGCCGTTCGACCAGGGAATGCTACCGGGCCGCCGCCGAGCGTTTCGGGTGGGCACAAAGGAACGCCGCGCCGCGCTCCATGCGCGACGGGCGCTCGCTGATTGGCTGGGGCATGGCCAGCGCCACCTATCCGATGAACTATGCACCCGCCTCGGCCATGGCCCGGCTCTTGCCGGACGGCACTGCCGAAGTGATGAGCGCAGCGAGCGACATGGGACCCGGCACATGGACATCGATGACGCAGGTCGCGGCGGACACGCTGGGCCTGCCGATCGAGCGGGTCAAGTTCACGCTTGGCGACACCCGCCTGCCGCGCGCCCCTATCCACGGCGGTTCCATGACCATGGCGAGCGTCGGCAGTGCGGTGCAGGCGGCTTGCCGCAAGGCGCTCGACGACGCGCTGGCACGCGCCGGCGCCAACGAAATTGAAGAGGCCATGAAGCGTCTCGGCCAAGTCATCGAGGCAACCGCCGACGTCGCTCCCGGAGATGAGACGAAGCGGTTTTCCATGCACGCCTTTGGCGCCGTGTTCGTGGAGGTGGCCGTCGATCCCGATCTCGGCGAGACGCGCGTGCGGCGCATGGTCGGCGCCTATGGCGCCGGCCGCGTCGTCAACCCGAAGATCGCGCGCAGCCAGTGCATCGGCGGCATGATCGGCGGCATCGGCATGGCCCTCATGGAGCACTCGGTTGTCGACCCCCGCAACGGGCGCGTCATCAATGCCAATCTCGCCGAATACGCCGTGCCGGTGCACGCCGACGCCCCGCCTGTCATGGACGTGATATTCGTCGACGAGCACGACCCGCACGTGAACCCGCTCGGCGTGAAAGGCCTCGGCGAGATCGCGCTGGTCGGCGTCGCGCCAGCGATCGCCAATGCCATTTTCCACGCTACCGGAAAGCGCGTCCGCGAACTGCCGATCACGCCGGACAAGCTGCTCTGATCCACCTCGTCGAAAACGAAGGGGCTTGAGACATGATCATCACCCGCAGAGACGTCCTTGCCGCGACGAGTGCTTTCGCCGCCGTGGCTGCAGCAGGCCAGGTTGGCGCAGCTTCTGTCCAAGGAAGGAATGAGACAATGAAGATCACGCGAGTTGGATCACAGCCGTCCGGCCCCGGGCCGGCCGATTACTTTACCGGGACCGTGCGCATCGATCCGCTCTTCCAGGCGCCCGAGCCGGCGCGCGTCGGTGGCGCCAGCGTCACGTTCGAGCCTGGCGCCCGCACCGCCTGGCACACGCACCCACTCGGCCAGACGCTGATCGTCACGGCCGGTCTCGGCCGGGTCCAGCGCGAAGGCGCGCCAGTAGAAGAAATCCGGCCAGGTGACGTCGTCTGGATTCCGCCTGGCGTGAAGCATTGGCACGGCGCGTCTGCGACCACGGCGATGACCCATCTCGCTATCCAGGAATCGCTTGATGGCAAGCCGGTCGAATGGCTGGAGAAAGTCAGCGACGAACAATACCGCAGCTGATCGCTGGCGGCACCCGGCGTCTCGCGCCGCCTCGGCATCGAACGCGCCAGCGACCGCGGGGGCGTCCGAGCGCGGCTCTCCCTTCTCCCCTTGTGGGAGAAGGTGGCCGCGAAGCGGCCGGATGAGGGGTGTTCCAGCTTGGCGCCGCCGCACTCCGTCCAACACCCCTCAACCGTCTTGGCGCTGCGCGCCAATCCACCTTCTCCCACAAGGGGAGAAGGAAAGATCCACGCAATGAACGCTTGACCTCAAGTTAACTTGAGCTTGTAGCATTGGCTTGCACGGATGGAAGGAGCATCGGCAATGCTGACGAATATGGAATTCCACGGTCTTCGCGTAGCGGTCACGGGTGGCACGTCCGGCCTCGGGCTGGCGCTTGTGCGGCAGCTCGCCGCGCGCGGTGCGAGCGTCGCATTCGTCGCACGCACTGCCGCAAACGTCGAGCGCATTGCTGACGAGACGGGCGCGCACGGCATTGTCGGCGACCTCGGCAAGAAGCACGACATCTACCCGATCGCGTTGCAGGTCACCGCCAGCCTCGGCGGGCTCGACGTCCTTATCAACAATGCATCGAGCCTCGGGCCGGTGCCTCTTGCGCTGCTCGCCGACACCGAGTGCGAGGATCTGGAAAAAGCGCTTGCGGTCAATCTCGTCGGCGCGTTTCGCCTGACCAAAGGGCTGTTCGGTGCGCTTGCCACGTCGGCGCGCGAGGGCCGTGGCGCGCTGGTGATCAACATCTCCAGCGACGCGGCGATGAACGCCTATCCTGGCTGGGGCGCGTATGGCGCGAGCAAGGCCGCTCTTGCCCATCTGACGGCGATCTGGGACGAGGAGGCGAAAGACGATGGCATAAGGTTCCTCGCGCTCGACCCCGGCGATATGGACACCCCGCTGCACGCGCTGGCGCTTCCTGATGCCGATCCGGCCACCTTGAAGCACCCCGATCTGGCAGCTGCCGAGATCATTGAAAAACTGCTTGACGCGTTGCCGGCTGGCGCAGCGCCACGCGCCGTGGCACGTGGATGATTGCCGCCGACCATCCGGATCGGCGCTCCGCCAGGCTGTTGGTCGTCATGGCGGACGGCGCGATGACCGACCTGCCGCGCGCTGACCTCGCGAAGCTGTTCGAGCCCGACGACCTGGTCGTCGCCAATGACGCCGCGACCTTGCCTGCCAGCTTGCACGGCACGCATGTCCCCAGCAGTGAAGCGATCGAGATCCGCCTGGCGGGCTGGCTGCACTTGCCGATCCAACGCGTTTCGTGGCGATTGCCTTCGGCGCGGGCGATCACCGCACGCGCACCGAAGATCGGCTGCCTGCGCCTCCACTGTCAGCGGGCAATCGCCTCCGGCTCGGCCCGCTTGAAGCCGTTGTGGAGCGCCTTCTCAACCATCCCCGCCTTCTCGAGCTGCGCTTCTTGGGCAACCGCGCAGCTGTGCTTGCAGGACTGGCGCAGCACGGCCGGCCGATCCAATACGCGCATGTTCCCGAGCCGTTGGCACTTTGGGATGTTTGGACGAAGATTGCCGCCCGGCCGATCGCGTTCGAGGCGCCATCGGCAGGCTTTGCGCTCGACTGGCGCACGCTTCAAAGCTGGCGGCGGCACGAAATCGGCTTCGCAACGCTCACGCATGCCACGGGCATTTCCTCCACCGGGGATCACGCGCTCGACTCGCGACTTCCCTTCGACGAGCCATACCGCATCCCCGAGCACACCGCGGCGCAGGTCGCGCGGGCGAAGCTGCGCGGCAGCCGCATCATCGCGGTCGGCACAAGCGTCGTGCGCGCGCTTGAGGCGGCCGCCAATCCCGATGGCAGCTTGCGTGCAGGAAGTGGCATTGCGACGGGCCGCGTCGCGCGGGGCACGCCGCTTCGCGTCGTCGATGCGATTCTCACAGGCGTCCACCAGCCGGGCGAAAGCCATTTCGAGCTCCTGCGCGCCTTTGCCGACGATGCTCTGCTCGCCAACGCCTCCGCAGCCTTCGCCGCGCACCGATACCGCGCGCATGAATTCGGCGATTCCATGCTGCTCAATCGGCAACTGCTGAATCGATCGCACGAACCGAACCGTGCGCGAGACGCAGCCTCTCCTCTATAGGCGATCCGAGATCTTGGTTTTCCAGGGCTTCCGGAAAACAATGTTTTGACGAATCGGGGTCAGGAGTCCGAATCTCTTCGGGCGCGCCAATCGGATGTACATTCCAAAATCGTGTCGCGACGTTCAGTTCTGACCCAACGGCGACTTTTGTCTGGACCGCCGGTAGGTCTCGTCAGGGTGAAAACCGGAGTTCGACGCGAACCCAACAGAGAGCTGCTGCTCACGGCTGCTCTACGCGCTCAGTCCTCGGACAAGCCGGCCAGAGAACTGTCCTTCCAGAAGCGACGCGGGATCAAGGGACGTCGCCTAGCCGGACGTGACGCGCAGGAGGGGGGCATCTTTGCAACCACGACGATCACTCCGGCACGCCGGAGATGCCCAGCGCCTCGACGTAACTCTCGGCGAACACCTTGTCTCGCCACGGGTTGATCTGTCTCTGCAGGGTGAGCGTGTAGGTCGGGAACGCCTCCATCAGCCGCCGCGCCGCCGCCTGCGCCTCATCCAGCCGGTTGAGTTTGACCAGCGCCATGATCACCACCCGGTGCGAGGAGCCGTAGTTCGGCATCTCGTGCAGCGCGCGCTCTCCCCATGCCAACGCTTCTTCGTAGCGCTCGAGCATCAGGTAGCTCATCCCGATGCCGGAGAGCGCGATGCCCTTCTCGGGGTCGACCGGGCTCAGCCGCATTGCCCTGTGAAAATGCTCGATCGCGACGAGCGGGCGGCTGGAATGTGCGTTCACCCAGCCACTGCCCGTATGGCCTTGCGCCGAATTGGGGTTGAGTAGCAGGGATCGTTCGATCGTGCCCAGCGCCATCTCGTAGTCCTTCGCGCTGTAGGCGATCACCTGCGCGGCGAAGCGTAGGCTCGTGGGGTCGTCGCGCGCTTCAGCCAATACCTCGCGCGCCATGCGCGCGGCGACTCGGATATCGTCGGGCTCGTGCCAGCACTGGCTCACGGATATGCTGCGGATATAGGCGCCGAGTGCCTTCGCCAAGTTGAAGCTAGGGTCGATGCTGAGCGCCTCGTTGGTGAGCCGGCGCACGTCGGCAAAGCCTTCGCGCGTCATGCTGTAGAAGAGCGGCAGCGCGCGAAGGTAGAGGTCGTAGGCGCTGATGTAGTCGGTCGGCTTCATGCGCGCCTGCTTGATCTCCTCCAGCCGGATGCTCGGCTCGACGGCGCCGACGACGCTCTCGGTCACCTTGTCCTGCAGGTCGAAGATGTCGCTCACGTCGCCCTCGAAGCGGCCGGCCCAGACATGGTGTCCGCTGATCGCGTCCACCAACTGCCCACTGATGCGCACCCGCGATCCTGCTCTGCGGATGCTGCCTTCGAGCACGTAGCGGACGCCCAGCTCGCGCCCGACCTGGCGCAGGTCCACCGCCCGGCCCTTGTAGGTGAAGGACGAGTTGCGGGCGATCACGAAGAAGGAGTTCACCCGGCTCAATCCCATGATGATGTCCTCCACCAGCCCGTCGGCGAAGTATTCCTGGTCGGGGTCGCCGCTCATGTTGGTGAAAGGCAGAACCGCGATCGAGGGTTTCTCGGGCAGGGGAGGCAGTGCAGCCACCGAGGCGCTGGCGTCGGTCTCGACGCGGTAGGCGCGCACAGGCCGCTCGATGTTCTTGAGGCGCAGGTCGCCGAGCGGCGTGAAGCCGCAGTCGAGCTTGCCCTGAAGGTGGTCGTAGGCGGTGCCCGAGACGACCACGGTGCCGGGATCGGCGATGCTTTCGAGGCGGGCGGCGATGTTGACCCCGTCGCCGTAGAGGTCGCCGTCCTCCTCGCAGACCACGTCGCCGAGATTGACGCCGATGCGGAAGCGAAACCGCTCTTCCTCGGGCGTCTCCGCCTCGTGTTCTGCCAGGGTCTGCTGGATCGCCATCGCCGAGGTCACCGCGTAAACGACGCTCGCGAACTCGCACAGCATGCCGTCGCCGGTGAGCTTGACGATCCGACCCTGGTGCTCGGAGACCAGCGGTTCGAGGAGGTCCTTGCGGTAGATCTTCAGCCGCTCGAGCGTGCCGCGCTCGTCGCGCTCCGTCAGGCGCGAATAGCCGACCACGTCGCAAGCCAGGATCGCTGCGAGGCGGCGCTGCGTGGTCATTGCACCGCTCAGCCAAGCGCCTGCACGCGGGCCGCCCCGCGTCCATGTCCTGCCAACTTCCGGACGCCCTATGTGCATGGTATCCATCTCTCCCAGTCGCCGCCCGTCGCCGATACAGAACGGAGAACGCAGCTGACCTTGCCTTCACGAGACTTCGCTATCCCGCTTGCGAGGCGTGGAGCGTTCCAGTCGCCGCGCTAACAGCCAACCGACGACACGCCCACGCAGCCTCTGGGACGCTGACCACTCCCAGAAGGCCGGAGATATTTCCTGCTCTGTGTAACCGGTTGACGCCACCGTTGCGGTGCTTTGTCACCGCGATGTAACAGCGAGATGCCCTACGAACGCCCGCATCACACCAGACGTTCGCGCTTGGAGGTGCTGAGGTCGGCAAGTGGCGCAAAGCCGCCCCTCCGCTCCGAGAAGTGATCCTAGAAATCTATGGGCGCAGCAACGACATAGCGGTGCCCAGTTTCATCCTCTCCGACGCGCCATTTGCAGCCGATAGTCGGTGACCGCAAACGGCAGCACATTTTTTTGTTTCTGGCAGATCAGCGGCGATCGGCGGATGGGAAAGCGCCAGCACATTTCCATGGCTGTCATAATCCTGTTCCGCCGTCGCAACGCCTGGTGATGTCTGATGGATCCACCCTTTGCTCAACTCACCCGCAAGGCGAGCTTGCCGACGTAGTGGGTGGCAAGCGCTCGGTGCGCATCGACAACCCTGTCGAACGGGAATGTACGGGCGACATGGACGTCGAACGGGCCAGAGTCGATCAGGCGGTTAAGCTTGTCGGTCGCGTCCTTGCTGCGGGCGCCGTTGTAGCGAATGAGCTCCACGCCGCGCCGGACAGTTGGATCGGGCATCGCGCCGTGCGGGCAGGCGACCCGACCGCCGTCGCGCACTGACGTCAGCGCGCGGTTGGCCGCCTCACCGCTTACTGTGACAAGGGCAGCGCCGAGGCCGCCGGCGGCGAATTCACGAGCGGCCGCCACCACGTCGTCCTTGCGCCCGTTGACGATGGCGTCGGCACCCAGCCGCTGCGATAGCGCCACGCCGTCATCGCCCGAAGCCACCACCAATACGCGGGCGCCCAATCGTTTTGCGAGTTGGATGGCCATGTGCCCGATACCGCCGCTGGCGCCGAAGATCATCATTGTATCGCCCTGCTTTAGGCCGCTCTCTTCCAGGCCGCTGAGCGCGGTCAACGCATCCCAGCCCATGACGCCCGCTTGCTCGATCGTGAGCTTGGCGGGGATGAGCGAAACGTTGTCCGCATCCGTCACTGCGTAGGTGGCATAGGTTCCACCATTGGGAAGCGGCATGGATGCAGCGTACACCCGGTCGCCTTCCTTGAAGCGGCTAACCTGGCTGCCAACGGCGACGACTGCGCCCGCGCAGTCCCAGCCGAGCACATAGGGGAATGTCGACGGCATTCCGAAAGCCCCGTCGTAGAGACCCTCACGCTCGAGCGCGTCCCACGAGGCCACGCCCGCCACTTCGACCCGGATTAGGACATCGCTCGGCCCGACCTCGGGCACTGGCACGGCTCGCACAGTAACCAACTCGGCTCCACCGAACCGGTCGATGGCGGCGGCCTGCATTGTATCCGGTTTTGCATTCGTCATGCTTTTTCTCCTGGGAACCTGTTGGTCATGAAACGGCCACCGCTTCCAGCGGTCGTCAATCGAGCCTCGCCGACGTGATTTGCTGTTTTGCGCCGGCGAAGCAGGAGTTCGCTTTTTGTAGGCGTTCCATGATTGGTTGATGATGAAGGCTTGGATCGCCTCCTGGCTCTTCTGCTGTCCTGTCCCGGACGGTCGTGGGATATCCCGCTCCAGGCAGCGCACGGGCGAGTTCCGATCCCATACGTCCAGTGTCCAGGGCACCGATTGCAGGCATCATTCCGACATCCATATTTTGATTGGCGCAACGCTCGGCTCGCTTGTCGTTCCGAGGAAGAGCTATGATTTGGGAAGCGCGACACCAATACGCACGGATGCGTAAGTGGTTACCTGCCGGTAAGGAGGGCAAGGTGAACAAACCCACCGAGAATGGTTTTGCAACCGCGATAAAGATGGTCTCCGGCAAATGGAAGCTGGACATCATCTGCGAACTCGGCGCGACACCACGCAGGTTCGGCCGGCTGCGGCGGTCAATTCCGGCGATCAGCGAAAAGATGCTGACGCAGCAGCTGCGAGAACTCGAGGCAGACGGGCTTGTGAACCGAAAAGTCCATCCGGGTTCTCCGGCGAAGGCCGTCTATTCGTTGACGGAAAGCGGATCGACGCTCTGTGCCGGGGCAGAGGGCTTATGCCGCTGGGGTGAACAGTTCCATTGCTCGGGTAAGCCGGAGTGACCTTCCCCTTGACCAATGACCGGTTGGGTCCGATTTTGGCTGTTCAGCCGGGGCGGCAAGGGCAGTTTATGAAGCGCAAGGCGGACCGCTCCGAGCGGTGATCTCAGAAAAGGCGCAACAACAATATATGAGTTCCCAGTTTCATCCTGTCCGGCGAACTTCTTTGGGCTGGACTGCGGTGCACGCTCTGCATGCCCAGCCGTTGAGTTTCACCTCGATTTGGCTTTGCGTTGCGCCATCTAGCCAAAAATGGAGGCAGCCATGCGTATGAAGTTCCTACTGGTGACATCAGCGACGATGATGGCGACAGTCGTTGCCCACGCGGACAGTCAGTCCTCGAACACAAGCTCGAATAGCTCGTCGAACAACGGCGTTGTGCGTGAGCGGATTGTCGAGACCTACTGTGAAGACGACTATTGTGAGACCTACGTCAAGCGCAGGGTTTACCAGGAGGACCGATCCTCCCGTCGTTACCAGGACTATGATCGTCGCCGCTATCGCGACCGCTACACGGATGATGACGACGACGACTAGGGGAAAAAGGCCGCCCCGCTGACGCACGCGAACGCTCGATTTTGGGACCGGATCGGCGGCCCAGCTTCTCCCACCGTTCCGAAATGCTTTTGGCGCACCAGGGGCGAGGATGACGGTTATCGGCTTCGCGACCTTGCGGCGACGAGGATCATCGTCGCCAGAAGGGCTTGGCGATCTCTGCCTCGACCTGCCGTCTCGTCAGACCGATGTCGTCGATCAAATGGGGATTGTCCTTCGCCATTTGCTCAAGTTCCCAGCGAAAGCGTTTCCGGTCGTCCCACGCCGCGATAATGCTTCTCAGGGTCGCCAGGCTGTGTTGCCGACGCAATATTCCCGCCGGCTCCACCGGCGTTCCCCCTGCCTGATGCGGGGCCGATGCAAGAGTATCGTTCATAGCAACCTCCATAGGTATGAGGTCTAGGGACCTTCGACCTGAAAGAGGCTGAATTCTGCAGGATACGAACAGCGTCGTAATTAAGCTCTGCCAAATAGTTCTCAAAACTTCCAAACGGGCTAAAGATACGCCGCATGCAGGGATCGCGCTTTGCCTTTGGTCCGTTCGTGCTTGATTCCGGTGCGGGAACGCTGCTTCGCAACGATGTCCCCGTTGCCTTAGGCTACCGCGGGCTAAAGCTGCTTGCGGCGCTCGTTGGACGAGCCGGCGAGATCCTCGAGAAGGCCGAGTTGATGGACGCGGCGTGGCCGGGCACGGCCGTCGAGGAAGGCAACCTCACCGTGCAGATCGCGCTGCTGCGAAAGCTGCTTGGCCCGGCCGCCGATGCCGGTAATGGGGGCGGCGAATGGATCGCCACGGTCCCGCGCGTCGGCTACCGCTTCACGGGGGCCGTCGAACAGCTCGGCGCGAAGCGAAAACCTTTGCCGCTGCCCGGCAAGCCATCGATAGCGGTGCTGCCCTTTGTCAATGTCAGCAACGATCCCGAGCAGGAATCCTTCGCGGATGGCTTGACCGAAGACCTGATTACCGACCTGTCTAGGATCTCCGGGCTGTTCGTCATCGCACGCAACTCGGCCTTCGCCTACAAAGGCAAGGCGATGGACGTGCGCGATATCGCGCAGGATCTCGGCGTGCGCTACCTGCTGGAGGGGAGCGCACGACGTGCTGCGGGGCGCGTGCGCATCAACGCCCAATTGGTCGACGCAGTGAGTGGCGACCATTTGTGGGCAGAACGCTTCGATCGCAGCCTGGAAGACATTTTTGCCGTTCAGGACGAGGTCACCGGCAAGATCGTCGAGGCGTTGCTCGGCAGGCTGCGCGCACCGCCGCCGCGCAACCGGCCCAAAAGTCTTGAGGCCTACGATCTCTGCGTGCGGGCGCGCAAGCTGATGGATGACACGCCGCAGACGGCGCGCGAAGCGCATCTGATGCTTACCCGCGCGGTTTCGCTCGATCCGGAATATGCCGAGGCCTATCGCTGGCTTGCCATGAACCACTGGATGGGATGGGTGCATTCCGGCGGACCAACCGAAACGTCCCGTAGCGTTGCGTTGGAACTGGCGCGCAAAGCCGTGGCGATCGATCCGAACGATGCCGGCTGCCGCTGGGTTCTGGCTTACCTGCTTGCCTATGAGCGCAGCTTCGCCGAGGCGGATGCGGAATTCGCCAGGGCGATCGAGCTCGATCCGAACGAGGCCGATGCCTGGGCGGCATTGTCCGACATCGCGGTCCTGGCCGGACGGGTCAAGGAAGGCCTTGAGCACATTCGCAAGGCGTTCCGGTTGAACCCGTTTCCGGCAAGTTGGTACTATCTGACGCTTGGCCAGGCGCAATATGCGGCCGGCCAATACGAAGCGGCTGTCGAAACACTGCGCAGGGACGAGACTTATCGTACAAGCTCGCGCCGCTTCCTGGCGGCAAGCCTTGCCCAACTGGGCCAAGTCGACGAGGCGCGCGCAGAGGCCGAACTGTTCCTCGTCGGCAACCCGCATTTCACCACCCGGCACTGGGCCGCGACGGAGCCATTCCGCGACGCTGTGACGCTCGAGCATTTCGTCGATGGCTTCCGCAAGGCCGGTCTTCCGGAGTGACGTGCCGGCCTCCCAAACGCTTTCGCACCGTTCGTGCGACTATTCCTCAAAGCGACTCGTGGCGTCACGATCGCGCTCGTACCGCCCCGTGAGCGGAAACGGCGGCAACCAGGACTCGCGACGGATTATCCAGCTTTCGTAGGTTGGCATCAGTTGGTCAGGGGCATCCAGTGATCCCAGGTTCACTTCGATTTCGTCTGCGGTGCGTCCGAAAATTGTCGAGCCGCAGCGGGGGCAGAAAAACCGCCCGGCGTAGTCGCGCGTCTCGCCTTCGATCGTCACCGCATCCTGGGGGAACACCGCCGAAGCGTTAAAAAGGGCGCCATGGTGCTTGCGGCAGTCGAGACAATGACAGATGCCGACCCGGTATGGGAGCCCCGACGCCACAATCCGGACGCTGCCGCACAGGCAACTGCCAGTGAATCGGTCCATGCTGCGTCTCCTCCAAAATCAAGCGGTCGCAATGGCTACAACGAACGGCACCGTCATTGCAATTGCCCCGTGCGGGGCCGTCTGCGGGACGCATCGACTTCCGCAGTGGACGATAGCTGGCTCGCTTGCTGCAGCCGCAGCCAGCTGGAAAGTTCGGACGAAGCGGCCCTTTCGCTCTTGACAATTACACTCGTCAACGCGCATTGACAGGAATGATTGTCAATGTGAGGGCTGCATGCTCGATATCGAAGTCATAGATCGGCCGAGCGCGGCCGCCGCCGCGTTGGAGCCCGTTCGGAGTCAACTCCTTTCAGAACTGCGGGAGCCGGCCTCGGCCGCTACCCTCGCCACACGCCTCGGCCTCAAGCGGCAGAAGATCAATTACCACCTGCATGCTCTGGAGGAGCACGGGCTTGTCCAGGTTGCAGACACGCGGAAGTGGGGTGGCCTGACCGAGCGGCTGATGGTGGCGAGCGCCACAAGCTATGTCGTCTCGACGAGCGCGCTGGGTCCGGTCGGCGCCGATCCGAACCGCACCCCGGACCGCCTGTCGGCAAGCTACCTCATCGCACTCGGCGCTCGGCTGGTGCGGGAGATTGGCGCTCTCCAGCGCGCCGCCACCGATGCCGGCAAGCGCCTGGCGACCTTGGCGATCGACACCGAAATCCGCTTCCGCTCCGCCGCCGACCGCGCCTCGTTCACGCGTGAATTGACTGAGGCCATCACCACGCTGGCGGCACGCTATCACGACGAAACCGCGCCGCAGGGACGGTCGCACCGCCTTGTCGTGACGGCGCACCCCTCACCAGCCAATCCGCAAGCAAAGGAGGGTCAATGCCAATAAGAAGAGATGCTGCCGGCAATCGCTCGGTCGAGGCGCAAGTGGACGTCCCCGGTAGCGGAAACGCAATTGTCAATTTCATCCACGCGGGCGGCGCCGAGAAGCTTTCCGAGCTATGATCGCCCGCTGTGGTGCTTCTGCGCAGTCTGCTCCACTCCTGCAAGCAGATCGAAGAGCCATGCCACGCCCGCATCCATCATCGCGACCTTGGGAGCGACGGCGTTGAGCCGGAAGCCGGGCAACGGCAACGGGGCATCGAGGCTCAGCACGCCGAAACGCGCCGCATGCATGGCAACGAACCGCCGCGGCAGGGCCGAGATGAGGTCGGTCTCGGCGATGACGGCAAGCGCGAACATGAAGTTCGGAACCGTCAACGCAACCCGTCGCGCCCGGTCTTGCTTGGCCAGTTGTTCATCGACGAAGCCGTAAGGATCGCCGCTGTCCGAGACGACCAGATGCTGCATGCTGCAGTATCGCTCCAGGCTCGGATCACGCGCGAACGGATGTCCAGGGCGCATGGCAATGACAAAGTCCTCTTCGTAGATGCAGCGCTTTTCGAAGCGAGGCGGGATGTCGTCGGACGGAATGATCGCGATATCGATGGCGTGCGCCTCGAGATCGACAATCGCGCTCCGCCAGACGCGGGCTGGCGAGGGCAAGATCTGACGCACGCCGACGTCGATGTGTGGCGCAATCCGGCTGAGTTCGGCGAGGAGCGGGCGCAGGATCACGGCTGAGACACCGTCCGGTGCGCCGATTGCGAACCGGCGCATGGCCGTGGCGGGATCGAAGGGCGCGGCAGTCGCCATCACGCTGCGCACGCGCGCCAGAACGTCGGCGATCGACGCGGCCAGTTCCGTTGCACGAGCCGTCGGCACCACGCCCTTGGGCGTTCTCAGGAACAGCGGATCGTTGAGGAGCCGGCGCAGCCGGCCGAGTCCGTGACTGACTGCCGATGGCGTCAGGTTAAGCCGGTCCGCCGCCCGGCCCACGTGGCCCTCTCCGAGCACGGCCTCGAAGAGGACGAGGAGATTGAGATCGGTGCGCGAAAGATCAATTTCATTCAGCATAATCCTGAAATCATATCATTGGCTTCAGCAAGATCAACATGCAATTCTGCCGGCTGAGCGGTGCATCGCTCGGACGAACGCGAATGGCGGCTCGAGCACCGTCACGCGGACCCGCTCGTCCCGGGTGTCAGCCTGGAGCAGGCGGCCGCGCTGGAGCTACAGCGGACCCAAAGAGATGGCACCGCCCATTACAAGGCCTGTTGCGCCGGCGGCTCTTTCGCCACTGCGGCTTCCTCCTGGCTGAGGGCGCCCGGCCGGAGCTTGAACAGGATCAGCAGCGGCCCGGCGACGAAGATGGAGGAATAGGTCCCGGCGAGGATGCCGAAGATCATTGCGACCGTGAAGGACTGGATCACCTCGCCGCCCCAGATCGAAAGCGCCGCCAGCGCAAACAGCGTGGTCACGCCGGTCAGGACCGTTCGCGCCAGCGTCTGGTTCATCGACAGGTCGAGCAGCTCGGCAATCGGCATCCTTTTATAGCGGCGCAGATTCTCGCGGACCCGGTCATAGACAACAACCGTATCGTTGATGGAATAGCCGACAATAGTCAGGATCGCGGCAATCGAGGTCAAATTGAACTCTATGCCGGCGACGACGTAGAAGCCGACCATCAGGATCACGTCGTGGAACGTCGAAATGATGGCGCCGAGCCCGAACTGCCACTCGAACCTGATCCAGATGTAGACGAGCATCGCCAGCAGCGAGGCGAGCACGCCCATTGTGCCGTTGAACGCGAGTTCGGAGGACACTGTCGGACCGACAACCTCGATGCGGCGGAACTCGTAGTCGGTTTCGAGCGCGCTTCTTACCTTCTCGACGGCGGACTGTTCGGCAACGTCGCCGCCCCCCTGTGTGCCAATGCGGATCAGCACATCCCGGGCCGAGCCGAACTCCTGCACCTGCACCTCGCCCAGTTCGAGACCCGTCAGCCGCTCACGGATGTCGCCGATGTCGGCCTGCTGGCCCTTTGCCTGCACCTCGATGCTCGAACCACCGCGGAAGTCGATGCCGTAGTTCATGCCGACAGTGAAGAACAGCACCGCCGAAGCGATCGACAACAGCACGGACAGCGTGAAGGCGTATTTTCTGAAGGCCATGAACGGCACGCGCGTGTCGTCGGGCACCAGCCGCATGACACCGGCGGGCATGGTTTTCGGCCGCTGCCGGCGAAGCCAGAACGCGACCAGCCAACGCGTCAGCGTGAACGCCGTGAACACGGTGGTGACGATACCGATGGCGAGGGTGACGGCAAACCCCTTGATCGGCCCCGAGCCGAGGAAGAACAGGATGACGGCGGCGATCAGCGTCGTCACGTTGGCGTCGACCACAGTCGCCAGCGCCTGTTTGAACCCGGAATCCATCGACTGCACGATCGAGCGCCCTTGGCGGTTCTCTTCGCGGACGCGCTCGAAGATGATGACGTTGGAATCGACCGCCATGCCCATCGTCAGCACGATGCCGGCGATGCCAGGCAGCGTCAGCGTCGCCCCGAGCACGGACAGGACGGCGATGATCAGTGCGACATTCGCGAGGAGCGCGATATTCGCGATCAACCCCAGTCGCCCATAGGCGAACAGCATGAAGCCGACGACGAGGACCCCGGCGATGATTGCCGCGAACTGGCCCGCCTCGATCGAATCGCTGCCGAGGCTCGGACCGACGGTGCGCTCCTCGACGATGGTGAGGTCGGCAGGCAGTGCACCGGCGCGCAGCAGGACCGCAAGATCGTTCGCGCTCTCCACCGTGAAACTGCCGGATATCTGCCCGGTGCCGCCCAGGATCGGTTCGCGGATCTGCGGCGCGGAGATCACCTCGTTGTCGAGGATGATCGCGAACAGGCGCCCGACATTGGCCTGGGTAGCCTGACCGAAGCGGGTGGCGCCGCGGCTGTCGAAGCGAAACGAGACCACCGGCTCGTTGGTGCGCTGGTCGAAGGTTGCCTGCGCATCGACAAGGTTTTCGCCGGAAACGATGATCCGGTTCTCGATCAGATGCGGAACCCGCGGTTCTTCCGTCGAATACATCACCGTCGAGCCCGCCGGCGGGCGGCCGGAGATCGCCTCCTCGACCGGGATCGACTGGTCGACCATTTGGAAGGTCAGCTTAGCCGTCTGTCCGAGGATATCCTTCAGCCGCTGCGGATCCTGCAGGCCCGGCACCTGGACCATGATGCGGTCCGATCCTTGGCGCTGGATGATCGGCTCGGTCGTGCCGAGTTCGTTGACGCGCCGGCTCACCACCTCGATCGATTGGGTCAGCGCCGCGGCGATCCGGTAGTCGATCCCGGCTTCGGTCAGCGTGAAGCGCAGCAGGCCCGGTTCCGGCTCGGTCATCTCCATCTCGGTCACCGAGCCGCTCATGAACATGCCCGTCGAGATCGGCTGCGCCAACCTTTCGAGCGCGCTCTTCGCCGCTTCGATCTGGCCTTGGTCGCGAATGCGGACCTGGATGGAATTGGCGGTGCCGGCAAGCCCGGTATAGCCGATCTGGGCATCGCGCAGCGATGTGCGGACCTCGTCGCGTGCCGCTTCGAGACGTTCGTTGGCAAGGTCCTGCCGATCGATCTGGAGCAGGATGTGCGAGCCGCCCTGAAGGTCGAGCCCCAGCGTCAGCTGCTGCTTGGGCAGCCAATTCGGCAGCGATGCCAGAGTGGAGGCGGGAACCAGATTGGGAGCTGCGTAAAGAATACCGGCCAGGACCGTCAGCCAGATGAGAATGGTCTTCCAGCGCGAAAAATGCAGCATGTTCTTGTCCGTTCAGCCCATATCGGGCGCAAACCGCCTCCGACAAGAGCTTTGGCGTTCCGATCGGCGAGCAACTCGACGAACGGAACGCGATGTGAAGTTTTGCGAGTCTAGAGCCGCGGTCGCGCGGCCAGGTTCACGCCGTGAGAAGCGGAGGCGCGCGCGCATCAAAGGCGCGGATCGGCGACAGTTCCGGCCGGCCGTCAGACCATATGCCAAACGGTGCGGCTGACGCAGTTTCGAGCGGCAGCCGCAAATCCGCGATAATGCAAAACGGCTTGCCATCTCTCGCAATGACAGGTGTCTTGACACGGGAAGTCTCAGCACCGACGTGGCGCGCAATACTGCGGGCAAGGACAGTCGGGTGTGTGACCGGTTCGGTCTCGCCGATTTGGCCTTCGGCAAGGTCATGCGCAACCTGGTCGGCTGTTGCCGCAGGAATGGTCCAGAGCAAAAAGAGCAGCGAAGCCAGCAGCCGCAGACCGGCACCCAGGCTGAGCAGGACGCCAGGCCCGTCCCGTCCTCGGCCGCCTCGTCTCATCCCATCGCTACGGCTTGCATACACTGCGACCAATACGCTTTCGCTTTCGTTGCCTCGGTAAGCGGCGAGCCGCTTTCCTGGTCTCACTATAGCACTTGCGTTGCGAATTGAAGCGCAGCTTTCACGTACTCAAAGGGTAAGTCAGTTGGCCGATCGGTTGGCAGCCTACCGCTTCTCGATCAACCGGACATAGTTTTGCAGGATACAGCTCCAGCCACGATCGGATTCGAAGATCTCACGCACCGCTTCACCGGCCGCGCCCATGTTCTCAAGCTGACGATGCTCGAGCTCGACGCGAGTCGCGTTCTCGCCGGCCTCGGAGAACTTGACCTCGACTTCGGTCAGCAGCGACGGATCATATTGCCAGTCGGCGCGAATCCGCCATGCCAGGACGATGCGGTTTGGCGGTTCCCAGGCCAGCACTTCGCCCCAGTCGCATTCCGTCCCATCCTCGCCACCGATATCAGCATGTATTCCAAGGCGATGGCGGCAAGCGGCGTCGCTATTGCGAGATTATCGATCGGCTGGTGGCGCACGGGCAGGCACGCGCTGGTCGATCAGCTTGACCGTGCCAACGGCCCAAAAAAGCCGATGATACGCGTTATTCGCTTATGACCAGGGTCGAGGAAGGCTATGTCCAAACCCTCAGGGAAGGACGATCGATCAGGCATCACAAACTTCCACGCAAAGCGTCCGATCCCATGATGAACATCCACGTCACTTGTCCGTAGGATGCGGGCACCGGGACGCTTGGCCAGAACTCTTGCGATGTGCGCGAGCAGTTCTTCCGCGCCAGTCGCATGGACTGTAGGGTCTGTGTATGTCGCGCCATCGCTCCAGATCGGTAACAGCAATGCCCGCCGCTGCTCGGCGTTCTGATCGGACCAAGCAGCACAGTACGAATCGATGAGAAGCGTCAAAGGCATTCTATTCCCCCAGGTAGGTCACTGGTCTGACCGGCCCATGCTCGGACAACAAAGCCCGATCCCGCTGGCTGACGGCAAAGCGTGGTCCGCCTCAATAAGGCCGGAGACCAAATCCGCTCAGCCAGTCAGAAGGGATCCGCCTCGCACTCCAGATCGGAGAGATCTCTTATCCGGACATCCCAGAAATTGCGACAACGCTGCGAAATCATCATGTAAGTGGCCAGCTGCAATCGCCCGTTGGAAGATCGCGTCGTAACCGTCGGCCACAGAGCGGTCGATCTTGCGCGCCTCCATCAGCTCCAAAAGATGCTGGAATGCGCCGTAATGCGCGGGGAGATCGACGAAAGCGTCTCATCGTCGCTGGCAAAACGGCCAGCATCCGTTCGCTTGATCAGGTCGGCGACAAGCCCGTCAACAACAGGTGCTGTTGCGGTCCACTGCCGAGCCAACTCGCCGAGGTCGATCTCTTCGGCCTGACTCACGGCGATCGCATGCAGCGTGCCGAACAGCGCGCCCCACATGAGAGCAAGCAGCGCGCTATCAAGTGCGTTCGCACGTCCCGGCTCTTCCCCGATATGCTGGACATTGCCGCCCAAGGCACGAAACATCTCCTCGTTCGCGTCGAAAGCCTGCCTTGGCCCCGAGATCAGTATCGTCCCGGCATCTGTGCCGATGAAATCCGGCGTGGCCATGATTGCGCCATCGAGATAGCTGGCTCCGTGCTCGGCAAACCATTCAGCGGATTCACGTGCGCCATGCGGCGTTCCCGAAGTGAGTTCCACGACCAGCTTGCCGCGAATAGCTGAAGCAACAGCATCGTCGTGCAGAACTGCAGCGGTTGCCTGGTAGTCGCTTACGTTCACAATGACAATTTCAGCCGCATTGACAGCTTCCAGGACGGACCCCGCGACAGTGGCGCCGAGCGTGGCCAGCGATTCGGCCTTCTGTTTCGTCCTGTTCCAGACCGTCGTCCGATATCCCGACCGGAGCAGGGCGCGGGCGAGCGCCGATCCCATACGACCCGTCCCGACAACGCTGATTGAAAGCTTCATTGCAACACTCCATGCCAATAGACGCCAATAGGCGAGCGGCGCCATGGTTTTGCCGTCAAGGGCAGAGGTATGTCGGAGTGAATGGCGCGCACAATACGCACCTGGAGGTAAGTGGTTACACAAGGGTAAGGAGAGCATCATGAATGAGCCGACGGGCAATTGCGGCTTCGCAACGGCGATCAAGGCGATCGAAGGGAAGTGGAAAGTGGACATTCTTTGTGAGCTTGGAACGGCGTCTCGCAGGTTCGGCCGATTGAGGCAGTCCATTCCGGCGATCAGTGAAAAGATGCTGACGCAGCAATTACGCGAACTGGAGGCTGACGGGCTTGTGAACCGAGAAGTCTATCCGGGATCGCCGACCAAGGTCGTCTATTCGTTGACAGAAAGCGGAGCGGCGCTCAATGCTGGAGCAGAGGCGTTATGCCGTTGGGGTGAGCAATTCCCTTCCCGCACCGATGCTTAAGGATGCCGTTCGCCATGCGAGTTGGAAGTTGGCTCATGGCGCTTCGCCCTCGGCCGGAAACAGCCAGACGTCCGTCCGGCCAGATGATCTGCGGCGGCCGCCGGCCGTAACCGACGAAATCGCGCTGCGGGCCATGGCGATGCTGGAGCTTCATGGCAGTACAACTTCTGGCGGGTTGCCGACCCGCATGGACGAGTCAGCGAGGAGATCGGGCTCGAAGGCCGGCGCGGAACGGCGAACCAGATCAGATTTACCCTTGGATCCAACCAGACTGCAGCAACCGTATGTCAATCCGCAGAACTCGTAATACAAGAATCCCGATCCACCATGCCAGGCGACAATTCGGGCCACTGCCCTTTGCGGGGCGCTTGTCCGGCTTGGAGCGGCATCAGTACGGCGTTTGCATTGACGGAAGTCTGGAGGTGCTCAGCTGGCTGTCAGCCCGTGTGTGCGCCCAGGCGCCACAGCACTGACCGATTCCCGCTCGACCAGCGGGCATTCAAGCTTGGTAATGGGGTAGCGGCCGCGGCCGGGCGGTGCAGGGACTTCCAATTGCTCGATCGCCCATTGCCCCATCGCCATATGCGGCAGGATCGACGTCGTCAAAGGCGGGAACAGATGCCGGGCGATTTCCTCGTCGTCATAGCCGATCACGGAAATATCCCCAGGGATGTGCAGGCCGGCTTCCTTCAGCGCTTCGTAGCAGCCGATCGCGGTTCGGTCGTTCTGGCAGAAGATTGCGGTTGGGCGGTCCTTGAGCGCCAGAAGCTTGACGGTCGCGGCGTAGCCGGCGCTCGCTGACCAGTCGCCCTCGACCACCAGCTCCGCATCGAACGGGATGTCGGCCGTCGCCAGCGCCCGGCGGTAGCCCTTCAGCCGATCCTGCGCCGCCTGCATCCACGGCTCGCCGGTGATGGTGGCGATGCGTCGGTGGCCATGGCTGATCAGGTGGCGGGTGGAACTCTGCCCGCCGGCGATTTCGCTCGGCACCACGGCGGGGAAGGCGTAGTCGGCGGTATAGCAATTGAGCAGGATGACCGGGATATCGAGGTCGTAGAGATAGTCGGGCGCGGCGATCTCGCGCGTGAAGATGGTCATGTAGATCAGCGCCGAAATGCCTCGCTTGGTCAGTGCCGCAATCGCGCGCGGCTCCATGACGGAATCACCCAAAGTCTGAGCGACCAGCACGACGTTCCCGGCATTCCACGAGGCTTGGCGCGCTCCTTCTATGGCGACGACTGCCTCGGGACTGGTCGCCAGTTGATCGACTGCGAAGCCGATCACCCCGTCCAGCCCTTCGAACGAGGCGATAGGGCTGCGAAGAGCAGAGAAGGCTGGTGGCGCATAGCCGAGACCCCGCGCGGCCTCAATCACCCGATCGCGGGTCTGCTGCGAGAGCCTTATGCCCGGCGTGTTGTTGAGGACGAACGAAACCGTTGCCTGCGAGCAGCCGGCGGCCCTGGCGATATCGGTCATGGTGACGCGACTCTTGGGATTCTTGGCCGATGGCTTTCGGCGCCGGGAGGCTTCGAGGGCAGGATCGCGCAGATCCGTTGGTTCGCTCATGGCATTGTATTCCATATTCCCGGCTTGGCTAACCAGCGGTCGTCCTGGGACATCATTAAAGACGGCAAGACGGCCGACGGCGCTTCGCATTTATAAAACAGGCACTCGATTAATCATTATTATCATCCTGGCAGCCGAATGGCTAGCAGCACGGAGACAGCGATACGCGGTTCTGGAAGATCGATTGCTGGGAACGTGATCCAATTTCAAGGTTCCCTTTCTCACCACACGGCAGGCAGCCATTCGCCAGCGACAACCAGGTTTCCAACCAGAGACTAATACTATTTACTAATAGCAGTAAGCGTTCTATTCTCAATTCGTCATGCCCGGCTCGGGACCGAACGGGCCATGACGGGAAGCAGGCGTGTGGCGCGGCATCCGGGCTCTTGGGCCGGCAAAGCAACGCCACGCAATTACAGAAATGTCAGACAAATCCGACTATACGAACTGCCAATGAGTCTCTAAAGTCCAAAATCGCGGCTGGGATGGCGCCGTTCTTTCGCTGCCAGCACCCTTGAGGAGGAGGGCGTCCAAGCCGCATTCGACAAAGTTCAGATCAGCGAAAATGACTGGATCAAACGGGAGGTTGAACATGAAATCTGCGATACGAAATGTGTCCGTCGCCGCAGCGGCCCTGGCTCTCGGTCTGTCCTTCACGGCGATCGCCGGTGCCCAGGACAAACCGACGCTGGCCTTCGTCGTCAACGGCGCTTCCGATTTCTGGAAGGCGGCCGAAGCCGGCGTCAAGAAGGCCCAGACCGAATTGCCCAACTACAATCTCGAGCTCAAATATCCGGAACAGTCGTCGGTCGCCATCCAGCAGCGGCTGATGGATGATCTGGTGACGGCCGGCGTCAAGGCGATCATGGTTTCGGCCGTCGATCCCAAGACCTCGACCGACGGGCTCAACAAGATCGCCTCGGAGACGGCGCTGTTCACCACCGACAGCGACGCGCCGCAGACCAAGCGTATCGCCTATATCGGCTCGTCCAACATCGATGCCGGCAAGCAGGCGGCCGAGATCGCCAAGAAGGCGATGCCCGACGGCGGCAAATGCCTCGGCTTCGTCGGCCTGCTCGGCGCCGACAATGCCAAAGAGCGCATCGAAGGCATGAAGGAAGGGCTCGCCGGCACCAAGATCGAGCTGATCGACGTGCGTGGCGACGACATCGACCAGGCCCGCGCCAAGAAGAACGTCGAGGACGCGCTGGTCGCCAGCCCCGACGTCACCTGCATGGTCGGCTTCTATTCCTACAACACCCCGCGCATCTATGAAGCGCTGCGCGACGCCGGCAAGCTCGGCCAGATCACGGTCGTCGGCTTCGACGACGATCCGATCACGCTCGGCGGCGTGAAGGAAGGCACCGTTGCCGCCACCGTCGTGCAGCAGCCCTTCGAATGGGCCTACCAGGGCATGAAGCTGATGGCGGCCTATCTCGAGGGCGACAAGTCGGGCATTCCGGAGAACGGCCTGATCATCATCCCGACCAAGATCATCGGCAAGGACGACGTCGACGCCTATGCCGCCAATCTGAAAGCGATGTCCGGAAATTGAGCGTCGTCGGCGCTGGCCCCTCATCCACCTTCTCCGCGTGCAGAACGGGGAGAAGGGCAGTGGTTGCAACGCTGGCGAATCCCTCTCCCCGTTCTTTACGGGGAGAGGTTAGGGGTGAGGGGCAGCGCGACGCTGGCGTGACTGGCTCCGCTTGTTATTGACGGACCTGATCAGGCTCGTCAATCTGCGGGGAGGCCGGCCCGCCAACTGCTGTCAGGCATGATGAACTATTCCGACGCATCCATCGGCGCATCCACGATTGCCCCGTTCCTCAGTCTCGAGGGCGTGCGCAAGACCTATCCCGGCGTGGTCGCGCTGGACGGGTTTTCGCTGGAGGTCAGGCCTGGCGAGGTTATCGGCCTCGTCGGCGAAAACGGCGCCGGCAAGTCGACGCTGATGAAGATCCTCGGCGGCGTGACCACACCCGACACCGGTACGATCACCGTCGACGGCGTCGCCCATGAGGGGCTGACGGTCGAGGCCAGCATCGGTTCCGGCATCGCCTTCGTCCACCAGGAACTCAACCTGTTCGAAAACCTCGACGTTGCCGCCAACATCTTTTTCGGCCGCGAGCCGTTGCGCGCCGGTCCGCTCAGGCTTGTCGACCGCACCAGGCTGCGCACGCTGGCGGCGCCGCTGCTCAAACGCGTGGGCGCCAATTTCTCGGCAAACACCCCGGTATCGGCGCTGTCGCTTGCCCAGCAGCAGATGGTCGAAATCGCCAAGGCGCTGTCGATCGAGGCGCGGCTGGTCATCCTCGACGAGCCGACGTCGAGCCTGCCCCTTGCCGAAACCGACAAGCTGCTCGATGTCATCAAGGCGCTGAAGGCCGACGGCATCAGCGTCATCTTCATCTCGCATCGCCTTCACGAGGTCGAGCGGGTTGCCGATCGCGTCGTCGTGCTGAGGGACGGCATGCTTGCCGGCACGCTGCCGAAGAACGCCATCAACCACGACTCTATGGTCAAGCTGATGATCGGCCGCATGCTGAAGGAGCGGGAGAAGGCCGCAGAATCGGCCCGCCCGCCCGGCGCCGTCGCACTGTCGGCCAAGGCCGTTCGCACCAGCGCCTATCCAGACCGACCGGTCGATCTCGGCGTCAGGCGCGGCGAAATCCTTGGCCTGGCGGGTCTTGTCGGCTCCGGCCGCACGGAGCTGGCGCGCGTGCTTTTCGGCATCGAGAAGAGCCTTGGCGGCGCGCTCCAGCTTGATGCAAAAGATCTGGTTCTTGGGTCGGCGGCCGACGCTGTGGCCAACGGGATCTTCCTCGTCCCCGAGGATCGCAAGCTGACCGGCATCCTGCTTGACCTGTCGATTGCCCAGAATATTTCGCTTCCCAATCTGCCGGCGCATGCCCGGCGATCCCTGGTTTCTGCCCGCGCCGAAGCCGTCACCGCCGAGAAGCAGAAACGCAATCTCGGCATCAAGGCACCCTCGGTGGCGACTCGCACCGGCACGCTGTCGGGCGGCAACCAGCAAAAGGTGGTGCTGGCCAAGTGGCTGGCCATGAGCCCCAAGGTGATGATCCTCGACGAGCCGACCCGCGGCATCGACATCGGCGCCAAGGCGGAGATCTACGGGCTGATGCGGGCGCTGGCCGATGCCGGCGTCGCCGTGCTGATGATATCGAGCGACATGGAGGAGGTGATCGGCGTCTCCGACCGCATCGCAGTCATGCATGAGGGCCAGATCTCAGGCATTCTCGACAAGGATCAGTTCAGCCAGGAAAACGTGCTGCTGCTGGCCGTCGGCAAGCAGCCGAAATAGCTTTTGTTTGGCGCAGGTTCCGGTCGCAAAACCGCGCAACACTTTTGCGGAACCTGCTTAGGCAGGCATTGGGGAGAAGACGATGAGCAAGAAAGATCTCGGCCTGCTGATCCTGATCCTCGTGGTCGGAGCGGTGGTGGCGATCATCAATCCGCGCTTCCTGCTGCCGATCAACCTCGCCAACACCTCGAACCTGATCGGGCTGTTCGGCATCCTGGCGATCGGCCAAGCCTTCGTCATCATCACCGGCGGCATCGAATTGTCGGTCGGCTCGGTGGTTGCGCTGCTCGGCGTCCTGTTCGTCGATTTCATCGCCACGCGCGGCATGGCATGGCCGGTGGCACTGCCGCTGATCCTGGTGCTTGGCGGCATCATCGGGCTGGCACATGGCTGGCTGATCACGCGGCTCAAATTGCAGCCTTTCGTGGTGACGCTGTGCGGCCTGTTGATCTATCGCGGCGTGGCGCGGTTCTACACAGCCGACGGCACGGCGGGCTTTGCCTTCGGGCAGAACTTTCCGGAGCTCGAATTCCTGACCGCCGGGCGATCCTATGGCGTGCCGAACAGCTTCATCGCGCTGATCGTCATCGCCATCGTGATGTGGGTGGTGCTGCACCGTTCGGTGTTCGGCCGCTACCTCTACGCCATCGGCAAGAACGAGGAGGCGGCGAAATATTCGGGCATCCGCACCGGCCGCGTCGTCATGGCGGCCTATGTCATCTGCGGTGTGCTGACGGCGCTGTCGGCGATCTATTTCGCCATGTACACGCGCTCGATCTCGCCGGCCAGCCACGGCCAGTTCTACGAACTCTACGCCATTGCCGCAGCCGTGCTCGGCGGCTTCTCGCTGCGCGGCGGCGAAGGCTCGCTGCTCGGCGTGATCCTGGGCACGGTTCTGCTGCAGGAACTGCAAAACCTCGTCAACCTGCTCGGCATCCCGTCCTCGCTCAATTTCGCGGTGATGGGCGGCGTGATTTTGATCGGCGTGCTGGTCGACCAGCAATGGGGCGTGTACCGGGAGCGGCGGCTGATGCTGGAGGCAACCCGCAAGGGCGCGGCCGGCGCGGCAGCGGAGTAGCGGCTCCGCCTCTCCCTTCTCCCACAGAGGGAGAAGGTAAGAGGCGGCTTAAATCGTGCCCGACCGGTCGGAGAAGGCCATTGCCTTGCGCAGCACTTCAACAAAACGCTCGCCGGCCGCCTCGCGCTGGCCGCTATTGTCGATCGGGGTGACGCCTGGCCCGGACAACGCCACATTGGCGCTGCGCGCCAGCCGCGCCAGCACTTCGCCGCGCGACTCGCGGCCGCGCATCGCCAGTCGTTCGGCCAGGATCTGCGGCGATGCGGTGATCTCGACGACAGCCAGATTGGCATAGCGATCACGCAGCGCCGGGATGATGGCGCGGGAGACATTGGCGATGGCGACGCGGCCATTGGCCACCGACCGGTCGACTTCAGCCGGGATGCCGTAGCGCAAGCCATGCGCCTCCCAGGAGATGGCGAAGGCGCCGTCCGCTTCCGCCTCGACGAAGGCCGCATCGGCCAGCGTGTCGTGATCCTCGCTTGCCGTGTCGCTCGGCCGGGTGATGACCCGGCGCACGAACTCCAGCCGGGTCTCGTCGGCAAACAGCGACCGGGCATAGCCGATCACCGTGTCCTTGCCGGCGCCGCTCGGCCCGACGACAGCGACGAACACCCCGTCGCGGATCGGAAACGCCGCGGCGGACAATTCACGCTCGATCGACGCCGACACCATCACGCGACCCGACGTCCCTGCCGCCAGACCGTGCGGACAACCGGGACATGATCGTCAAGACGGACGCGAACCAGATCGGCGCGCCGGCCTTGCTCGATGACACCACGGTCGGCAAGGCCGACTGCCTCGGCCGGGTTCTTCGAAACCATCGCCACCGCCTGCGGCAGGGAGATGCCATCGACAACGTCGCCGAGGAAAAACGCCGACTGGATCAGGCTGAAGGGGATGTAGTCGGACGACAATATGTCGAGCAGGCCTTCGCCGGCGAGTGTCCGGGCCGAAACATTGCCCGAATGCGAGGCGCCGCGCATGACGTTCGGGGCGCCCATCAGCACCCCGAGCCCGGCGGCCTTCGAAGCTTTTGCGGCCTCTTTGGTGGTCGGGAATTCGGCGACGCGGACGCCTTGTTCGATCGCCTCGTCGACATGGCCGGTCGTGGCGTCGTCATGGCTGGCCAGCACGATGCCGCGCTGATGGCAGGCGGCAGCGATGAAGGCGCGGTTCGGCCCCGAATTCGTCGCCGACTCCGCCATCCGCTTCTCGCAGAATTGCTGGAATTCGCGGTCCGTCAGCTTCAGCTTGCGCCGGTAGTAATAGGCATAGGTTTCCAAATCGACGAACTGGCGCTGTCCCGGCGCATGGTCCATCAGCGACGCCAGCTTGATCCTGTCATCGCCGTCAAAATGCGCGAAGGCTGCGAGGCAATCCGGCGCCGAAACCTCGCAGCGCAGATGGATGAAATGGTCGGCCCGCAGCCGGTCCTGCTGGACGCTGTCCTCGATCGCATCGGCCAGCTTGCGCATGTCGGCCGAATTCATGTCGGCGTCGTCGTCCATGCCGACGCGCAAGGCATCGAGCACGGTGGTGATGCCGGCGGTCGCCACCTGCGCGTCGTGGGCGAGAACGGCGGCGATCGGGTTCCAGCGCACCTTCGGCCGCGGCGCGTAATGGCCTTCGAGGTGGTCGGTGTGAAGCTCGACCAGCCCGGGAATGATGAAATCGCCGCCCATGTCCTCGCCGCTTCGGCCGGCGCCGGCATCGATCCCGGCGATCAAGCCGTCGCGCAGCACGATCGAGCCTTCGACGATCTCGTCGGCAAGCACGATGCGGGCATTGTTGAGAACGGTCTCGACGGTCATTTCAGGCAGTCCTTGGAGCATTTTTGCAGCCAATTGAATCACCGATTGGGATGAGTTGGCGTCGCACAAAAGCGGTTGAACAAATTGTATTTTAGGCGGTTTTTCTCGCCGGGCGGCGCCCGAGCGCGTGATGGGAGAGCACCATGAACGGGGCGCCAGGTTCGGTTTCGACAAACAGGGTCAGTGCGTCCACCGGCACCGGCCGTTGCAGGACTCCCGCAAACAGGCTGTCGATTGCTGCGCGAAGACGAGGGCCTTCCTGTGACGAGGCCCGGCCGGACAGCGTCATGTGAAAACGGAAGGTCTCGAAGACATAGGGGTAACCCCACTGGCAGAGATTGCGGAATTCAGCCGGTTTCAGCGAGTCAGGGCTGCGCCGTTCGATCTCAGCCTCGCTCAGCGGCGCGCGAAAACGGTCGAAGTCGCGCACGACGTCGTCGGCGAAGCGGTTGAGCGCCGGCAGCGGCCCTTCCGGCACCAGCGCGAAGAAGCCGTCGATCTGGCTGACGACCAGCCGTGGGATCGTCACCACCGGCGTCGTTTCGGCGAAATCGTCCAGTGCCGCGCGAAGCGCGGCTTCCGTTTCGTTCGAAGCCAGCCGGAAGGGCGCCTTCAGCGTCGCATGAAAACCGTAGCGGCGCGCCGAAGCGGTATGGAAGGCGACTTCCGCCGCCGACAGTTCGCCCACGGCCTCGACCGGCCTCGTGGCGGCGCCGAACGGGTCACGGCCGAGCCAATTGGCGGCGATCCGCGCCAGCGGTTCGTCCTGCCGGGGGGTGGAATAGATAGCGTAGCGCATCGAAAGTCCTCGTCAACTCCCGCTGCCATAGGCGATTTGCATGACGAAATGACGAAGCTGATGATCGCTCCTGATAACAAACTTGTTCAGGCGGGTCATTAGCCGACGATTTTTTTCGCCTTGGGCCAGTTGCCGACCCGGACGGGCAGCGCCTCAGGCCTTCATCAGCCATTCGTGCTCGGGCGCGTTGTGGAACTTCCACGTCCGCTTCGGCCCGGCCATGACGTTGAGGTAGTAGAGGTCGTAGCCATGGCAGGCGGCGCAAGGGTGATAACCCTTGGGCACCAGCACGACGTCGCCGTCCTCGATCGCCATCGCCTCGTCGAGCGAACGAGCCCCGTTCCGGTCGGCATCGGTGTAGACGCGCTGGAAGGCAAAGCCCTGCGGCGGATTGAGGCGGTGGTAATAGGTCTCCTCGAGATAGGACTCGGCCGGCAGATTGTCCTGGTCATGCTTGTGCGGTGGGTAGCTCGACGTGTGGCCGCCAGGCGTGATGACCTCGACCACCAGCAATGAATCGGCCGGCTTGCCTTCCGGCAGGATGTTGGTGACATAGCGCGTGTTGGTGCCCTTGCCGCGAACCTCCTGGCCGAGATCTTTTGGCGCAATGACGCGGACCGGCAGGCCGCCGCCAAGCCCCGGCGCTGAGCAGACCGCGAGTTCGAGACCGGTGTCGGCGGTCACCGACCAGTCAGAGCCCTGCGGCACATAGATCGACCACGGCTTGCCTTCGAAGGGCGACATGCGTTCGCCGAGCAGGCCGAGATCGTTGCCGCCGGCCTTGGCCTTGCCCTCGCCGGTGACGAACACCAGGCAGACTTCACGGCTCGCGGTTTGTCCGGAGACGGTCTCGCCGGGCCGCAATCGATGCAGATCGAAACCGACATAGGTCCAGCCGGCGTTTTGCGGCGTCACATGGGCGACGCGGCCATGGCCCTTATCGGCTTTGACGAGCAGTTTCGACATCCAGCCTCACTCCTTTGGTTCGGTGTCGGCCGAATCCTTGCCGCCGTCGGCCGGCTTGTAGAGATAGAAGAATTGCCAGACGGCATAGCCGGCGAAGCCGAGCGCGATCGTGCCCCAGAACGGCACGCCGGTGGCAAACTCGACCACGGCCCAGCCCAGGCAGACGGCGACGATGGCAACGCGCCGCCACAGGGGCCTGAAGAACGGATGCTCGGAGTCCTTCATCGGATCAGCCCCCGCATCGGATCGCCCCGTCGCCGGGAATAGAGTCGCTCAAGCATTGGGGAAGCCCTGCGTTTCAACCGTGTAGCCGGCGGCTGTCATCACCCGCATCAATTCCTTGTAGCCGACTTGCGCCATCCTGAGCGGCGGATTCTTCTTGGGATCCTGCTCGGCCTCGACCACGAACCAGCCTTCATAGCCGTAGTTCGCCAGCCTTTCCACAATGGCACCAAAATCCAGCGAGCCATCGCCCGGCACCGTGAAGGCGCCGAGCGCCACGGCATCGAGGAAGGATTGCTTTTGGCGATCGAGTTTTTCGATCACGTCCATGCGAACGTCCTTGACATGGACATGATTGATGCGCCGGTGATGGTTGTCGATGGCGCGCAGCACATCGCCGCCGGCAAAGGCCAGATGACCGGCGTCGAGCAGCAGTGGAATGCCTTCTCCCGAATAGCGCATGAAGGCGTCGAGCTCCGGCTCGGTCTCGACGACCGCCGCCATATGATGGTGGTAGGAGAGCGGCATGCCCTGCTCGGCGCACCATTCGCCGAACTGGGTGAGACGCCTCGCATAGGCTTTCATCTCGTCGTCCGAAAGCCTCGGCTTGGTGGCGAGCGGCTTTGAGCGGTCACCCTGGATGGAGCGGCCGACCTCGCCATAGACGATGCAGGGCGCGTTCACCGCCTTGAACAGATCGATCATCGGTTGGATGCGATCCTTATTCCTGGCCATGTCGTCGTCGACCAGCGTACCGGAGAACCAGCCGCCGCAGAGCGTCACGTCGGCCTCCTTCAGGATCGGCAGCATGATTTTCGGATCACTGGGAAAACGGCGGCCCATTTCCATGCCGGTGAAGCCCGCCGATCGCGACTGCGCCAAGCATTCCTCCAGCGACACATCATCGCTGAGTTCCGCAAGATCGTCGTTCCACCATGCAATGGGGGACATGCCCAGTTTGGCTTTCAAGTCGTCACTCCAATGTCAGTTCGTTCAATTTTCATTCGCCGACATCAATCACCAACACTCTGCATCCGCCGCTTTTCTTCATAGGCTTTGCGTGCGGCGTTGACCTGCGGCCGCGAAGAAACTTCCGGCACGGCGACGTCCCACCAATGGCCGCCGACATCGGTAGACACCAGTGGATCGGTGTCGATGACCAGTACCGTCGTCTTGCTATCGCCTTTCGCCTTTGCCAGCGCCGTTTCCAACCCGGCGATCGACGAAACCTTCTCGGCGATGGCGCCGAGGCTTGCCGCATGCGCCGCGAAGTCGATGTCGGGCAAAATCTCGTGGCGGGCGTCCTTCAGCAGATTGTTGAAGTTGGCGCCGCCGGTTGCCATCTGCAGCCGGTTGATGCAGCCGTAGCCCCTGTTGTCGAGCAGCACGATGGTCAGCTTGAGGCCGAGCATGACCGAGGTTGCGATCTCGGAATTGAGCATCAGATAGGAGCCGTCGCCGATCATGACGACGACCTCTTCGTCGGGCTTCGCCATCTTGACGCCGAGCCCGCCAGCGATCTCGTAGCCCATGGTCGAGAAGCCGTATTCGGCGTGGTAGGAGCCGGGCGCGCCCGCCTGCCAGAGCTTGTGCAATTCGCCGGGCAGGCCGCCGGCGGCATGAAGCAATATCACGTCGGAGCCCATGGCGCGCTGCACGGCGCCGATCACCTGCGCGTCCGACGGGTAGGCGGCATTGGTCGAGGCCGTCACCTTGCCGGCTTCGGCCTGCCATTCTTTCTTCCCGCTGGCCGCATTATCGGTCCAGGCAGCCGGCGCCTGCCAGCCATTCAGCGCCGCGCCGAGTTCGGCCAGCCCTTCCGCCGCATCGGCGACCAGCGGCAACGCCTGGTGCTTGCCCGCGTCAAAAGGCTGGACGTTCAGCCCGATGACGGTCTTGCCGGAATTCTTGAACAGCGCCCACGAGCCGGTGGTGAAATCCTGCAGCCTGGTGCCGACGGCAAGCACGACATCGGCTTCTTCAGCCAGCCGGTTGGCCGCCAAAGTGCCGGTGACGCCGACCGCCGCCATGTTGAGCGGATGATCGTCCGGCAGCGAGGATTTGCCGCCCTGCGTCTCGCAGACCGGGATGCCGGCGCCTTGCGCCAGCTTCGCCAGTTCGCCGGAAGCCTGCGAATAAAGCACGCCGCCGCCGGCAATCACCAAGGGCTTTGTTGCCGCCTTCAGCGCCGCCACGGCGGCCGCCAATTCCCCACGGTCCGGACGCGGCCGGCGCTGATGCCAGACCCGTTCGGCAAAGAAGCTCTCGGGGTAATCAAAGGCCTCGGCCTGCACGTCCTGGCAGAGCGCCAAAGTCACCGGTCCGCATTCGGCCGGATCGGTCAGCACCTGCATGGCACGGTTGAGCGCCGGGATGATCTGCTCGGGCCGGGTGATGCGGTCGAAATAGCGCGACACCGGCCGGAAGCAGTCATTGACCGTCGCGGTACCGTCGGAGAAATCCTCTGCCTGCTGCAGCACGGGATCGGGGATACGATTGGCGAAGACGTCGCCGGGGAGAAACAGGACGGGCAACCGGTTTACATGCGCAAGTGCCGCCGCCGTCACCATGTTGAGCGCGCCGGGGCCGATCGAACTGGTCGCCGCCATGAACCGGCGGCGGAAATTGGCCTTGGCATAGGCGATCGCCGCATGCGCCATGGCCTGTTCGTTGTGGGCGCGAAAAGTCGGCAATTCGTCGCGCACCTGATAAAGCGCCTCGCCGATGCCGGCGACATTGCCGTGGCCGAAGATCGCCCAGACGCCGCCGAAGATCGGCATTTTCCTGCCGTCGATCTCGGTCATCTGGCAGCCGAGAAAGCGGGTCAGCGCCTGCGCCATCGTCAGGCGTATTGTCTTGGTCATGTTGTTTTCCTCCGCAGTCCTTGTGCCGCGCCTTCTTATGCTGCTTTGCGGCCGCGCGCGGCAAGCCATGCCTCGGTCAGCCCCTCGAAGCGCGACGCCATGTCGGCCACCGCCTCCTCGTCCGACATCTTGCCGGCAAGCCATTGTTCGGCCGCGTTGATGAAGATGGTGCGACCGACGGCGAAGCCCTTGACGATCGGTGCCTTGGCGGTGGCGGCAAAGGCCACTTCCAGTTCGTCCTGTGGCGCTTCGAGGCCGAGCAGCACAACCCCGCGGCACCACGGATCGTTCTTCAGGATCACCGCTTCGATCTTCACCCAGGCCCCGGCTGAGGCCTGCGGTTCAAGCTTCCACCAGTCGGGCTTGATATCAAGCGCATAGAGTTCCTGCAGCGCCCGCGGGATCGTCGTGTCGTCGAGTTCGCCGTGCTTGCCGGCGATGATCTCGATGAGAAGTTCTCTGCCTACTTTCCGCGCGGCCTCGAACAGGCTTTTGAGCTTCTGCTGCTGCTCGGTCTTCAGCGCCTCCGGGTCGTCGGGGTGGTAGAAGCACAGGCACTTGATGCAATGGTCGACCGGCCACTCGATCAGTTGCGAGCCGATATCCTGCGAGAATTCGAAACGAAGTGGCCGCGATCCCGGCAGTTCGACCGGCCGGCCGAGCCAGGCGAAGGAATGGCGGGCGAATTCGAACATCGCCTCGCGGCCGTATTTTTCGTCGAGCAGCATGCCGTAGCCAGCGCGGCCGGCGGCAACCTTTGCCGCCGCCTTGACCGTCAGCACCTTGAAATCATGGATGCGCGACGGGTCGGCGCCTGCCTTCGCGGCGACATCGTCGAGCTGGATACGGTGATCGCAGGCCAGCGCCATCAGCGATGGAATGTCGCGCCGGCGCGTCGTCGCCCAATGGATATGGTTGATCGCCTCGTCCTTGCGCAGCGCCAGCTGCCTGCTGCCGTTCTTCAGGAAGAACTGCAATTCCTCGAAGGTCGGATATTCCGGCGCACAGAGCAGCCGCGACACGGCGAAGGCGCCGCAGGCGTTGGCCCAGGTCGCTGCCGTCTCCAGGCTCTCGCCGCCGAGCCAGCCGCGCAAAAAACCCGACATGAAGGCATCGCCGGCGCCGAGCACATTGTAGACCTCGATCGGAAAGCCCTTGCCAACGATCCCGTCCTCGAGGTCGTCGCTGATCGGCCCGTCATAGACGATGCAGCCCATGGCGCCGCGCTTCAAGACGATCGTGGCCTTGGATAGCGAGCGGATCGTCTTCAACGCGCTCAGGCAATCATCGGCACCGGAGGCGATCATGATCTCTTCTTCGGTGCCGACGATCAGGTCGCAGTCGGGCAGCACTGTCTTCAGCTGGGCGGAGACCCGGTCGGATTTCACATAGCGCTCGAAGCCTTCGGCATGGCCTGCAAGGCCCCACAGATTAGGGCGGTAGTCGATGTCGAACACCACTTTGCCGCCCGTGGCCTTGATGGCACGGATCGCCTTGCGCTGCGCGGCGTCGCTGTTGGGCCGCGAAAAATGCGTGCCGGTGACGACGATCGCGCGTGCCGAAGCGATGAACGTCTCATCGATGTCGTCTTCCGAAAGCGCCATGTCGGCGCAGTCGGTGCGATAGAAGATCATCGGCGACACGCCCTCGTCCTCGACCGACAGCAGCACCAGCGCGGTCAGCCGGTCCGGATCGGTCCTGAGGCCGTCAACCGAAACCCCTTCGCGCGTCAACTGCTCGCGGATGAAGCGGCCCATCTGCTCGTCGCCGACGCGGGTGAGCAGCGCCGAGCGCAGGCCGAGCCTCGCCGTGCCGACCGAAATGTTGGCCGGACAGCCGCCGACCGACTTGGCAAAGGAGGTGATGTCCTCCAGGCGCGAGCCGATCTGCTGGCCATAAAGATCGACCGAGGCGCGGCCGATGGTGATGACGTCGAGCGGCGCATGTTTCGCGTCCACGGCTTCGCTCATTCGAACCTCCCATCAGCCTTGTTGTCTTGGTAACACATTGTTTGGGTAACACGCGCGAGCGGCAGCGTGGCGCCGGCAATATGAAATAATAATTCCAATCGATAGTCAATATGGAACGCGCGTTCCTTTGCCGAAAAGTAGCCTGTCAGGCCTTGTGCTTCCCGCCGGTGTCGCGCCGCTTTTCGCCGACCGCAACGGTCAGCGCCATGGCCAGCGCCATCGTCGCCGACAGCGAGCGGAAGCCGGCGAAATCGGCCTCGGCGACCTCGAACCAGACTCTGGCGAACTGGGCGAGCGGGGAAAAGGAACTGTCGGTGATCGCTACGATCGGAACGCCTTGCTCCGAGATGACGCGCGCCTCCTCAATGGTCGCCGGGGCATAAGGCGAGAAACTGATGGCGATGACGGCATCCCTGGGCGAGGCAAAGCTGATCATCTCGGCGTTGAGGCCGGCGGCTGATTCGATCAGCTGGTTGCGGATCTTGAGCTTGCCCAGCGCATAGGCGATGTAGGAGGCGACCGGATAGGAGCGGCGCTTGGCCAGCACATAAATCGTCTCCGCCTTCGCCAGCAAGGCGATGGCAGCTTCGAAATGGTCTTCGTTCAACCTGCCTGAAATATCGTTGAGCGAGGTGCTCGCCGCGGCGACGAAGCCGTCGAAAATCGCCCGGTGACCGGCGCCTTCCTCGGCCTTGGCGCGCAATGCCGCCAGTCTTTCATCATAAGACGAATTGCGCTCGCGCAGGCGCTCACGAAACACCAGTTGCAGGCTGGTGAAGCCGTCGAAGCCGAGCTGCTGGGCGAAGCGGATCAAGGTCGAAGGCTGGACGCCGGCGGAGGCGGCGATGCTGGCGGCTGTGCCGAAGGCAATATCGTCGGGATTGTCGAGCGCATAGGCGGCGATCTGCGCGATGCGCTTGGGCAGGCTCAGGCGCCGTTCCAGGATCGTCGTACGCAGCGTCTCGAAATCGCGGGGCACCCGTTCGTCCATAGTCGCTCCGCCCAGGTCCATCAGTCGATGCCGTGTGATGCCCCATCATAGCGAGCCTGTGCAAGAAGGCCATAAAAAATGAGCCATGCGTTCCATTTCTGGAAAAAATGGACTAATTCATCCACACAACCTTTCTGGCAGCGGAGACAAGGAAATGGTCGGAGTCGGTCTTATCGGCACGGGGTTCATGGGCAAGTGCCATTCCATTGCCTGGAACGCGGTCGGCACCGTCTTTCCCGACGTGGCCAAGCCAAGGCTGGTCCATCTCGGCGAGGTCGATGACGACCTTGCCAAGCGCCGGGCAGCCGAGTTCGGCTTCGCCAAGGGCTCCGGCGACTGGCGCGCCGTCGTCGATGACCCGGACGTCGATATCGTCTCGCTGACCACGCCGAACCAGTTCCACCCGGAGATGGCCATCGCCATCCTCGAAGCCGGCAAGCATCTGTGGTGCGAAAAACCGATGGCGCCGAGTTTTTCCGAGGCGCAAGCCATGGCGGCCGCGGCCAAAAAGTCCGGCAAGGTGGCCGCGCTCGGCTACAACTACATCCAGAATCCGGTCATCCGCCATATCGGTGCGCTGCTCGACGAAAAGATCATCGGTGAAGTCAATCATCTGCGCATCGAGATGGACGAGGATTTCATGGCCGACCCGGAGGCGCTGTTCTTCTGGAAGCACGAGGCGGCGTCCGGTTACGGCGCCCTCGACGATTTCGCCGTGCATCCGCTGTCGCTGGTCTCGGTGCTGTTCGGCCGCGTCGCCCGCGTCATGTGCGACATGGCAAAACCCTATGCCGATCGCCGCGTCGCATCAGGCGGGCGTCGCGCGGTCGAGACCTACGACATCGCCAGCGTGCTGATGCATCTCGAAAACGGCATTGCCGGCACGCTGCTGGTCAACCGTTCGGCCTGGGGCCGCAAGGGCCGGATCGCCATTCAGATCTTCGGCTCGAAGGGCTCGATCCTGTACGACCAGGAGCAGATGAACGAGTTCCAGCTTTACCTGACAGCCGACCGCCCGACCGAGCAAGGCTATCGCACCATCCTGGTGGCGCCGCACCACAAGCCCTACGACGCCTTCCTGCCGGCGCCCGGCCACGGCCTCGGCTTCAACGACCTCAAGATCATCGAATGCCGCGAGCTTTTGATGCGGCTGGCCGGCAAGCCGGCGCGGATCATCGATTTTGACGAAGGCCTTGAGATCGAGCGCACGGTGCATGCCATGGCGCGCTCGTTCGAGGAACAGCGCTGGGTGGCGGTGCGGTAGAGGCTGCTTCCAGCCGGCCGCCGGCCGCGCTTTCGCGGCCAACGGCGTCAGCTGTCTCAAGCGGCGCCTGGACGGCTGGCGACCAGGGCGCGTCGCGCCGATCGGCGCTGCTCGACGGCGTCGGCAAGGCCGTACAGCACCGTCTCGGTGGTCGCCCAGTCGATGCAGCCATCGGTGATGCTCTTGCCATAGATGAGCGGCTTGCCGGGCGTGACTTCCTGCCGGCCGGCGACGAGATTGCTCTCGATCATGACGCCGATGATGCGCTCGTCGCCTGCCGCGACCTGGCCCGCCACGTCGGCGGCGACCTTCGGCTGGTTCTCGGGCTTCTTGTTGCTGTTGGCGTGGCTGACATCGATCATCAACCGTGGCGCGACACCGATCCGGGCGAGTTCCGCACTGGCGGCGACGACGCTTGCCGCGTCATAATTGGGCTGAATGCCGCCGCGAAGGATGACGTGGCAGTCCTCATTGCCGGTGGTCGTCGCGATGGCGCTGCGCCCGCCCTTCGTCACCGCCATGAAATGATGCGGCTGGGCGGCGGACTTCACCGCCTCGGCGGCGATCCGCAAATTGCCGTCGGTGCCGTTCTTGAAGCCGACCGGGCAGGACAGGCCGGATGCGAGTTCGCGATGGATCTGGCTCTCCGTCGTGCGCGCGCCGATAGCGCCCCAGGCGACGAGGTCGGCAATGTATTGCGGGGTGGCCATGTCGAGGAATTCGGTCGCCGCCGGAAGGCCAAGATTGTTGACCGCGGAGAGCACGTTGCGGGCCATCCGCAGGCCTTTGTCGATGTTGAAGCTGCCGTCGAGGTCGGGATCGTTGATCAGGCCCTTCCAGCCGACGGTCGTGCGCGGTTTCTCGAAATACACGCGCATCACGATCTCCAGCCGGTCCGACAGGCTCTCGCGCAGCGCCACCAGCCGGCTGGCATAGTCGACGGCAGCGATCGGGTCGTGGATCGAACAGGGGCCGACGACGACGACCAGCCGATCGTCGGCGCCGGTCAGCACGGCATGGATAGCGTTGCGTGACGCAGCAACGGTGCGCGTCGCCGTCAGCGTGCGCGGTATCTCCCGCATCACGTCGTCCGGCGTACTCAGCTCTCGGATTTCCTTAACCCGAAGATCATCTGTGGTGGTCAACACGGCTTTCTGCTCCTGGTTGGGAGACCTGCCGGCTGAAACAAAAAAGCCGCCAGGTCTGGCGGCTGTTCGGATGTTGTTGCTGCAATCTTCAGATCGAGCGCAATCCTCCCGCCGCCAGCGAGCTGCCGTAGCTAAAGTACCAGAACGAGGCGGTCAGGTGGATCATGCCAGCCCTATAGCCGAAGCCAGGGTGCTTGTCACGTTCAGATGACGCTACTCAGATGACGCTATTCCGGCGAAGACCCTGCAATGGTTTGGTCGTAGTCGACCAGCGAGCCGGTCATGACGCCGGACTGCGAGCTGATCATATAGCTGATCAGCCGGGCAAGCTGCGCCGGCTTCACCAACTGGCCCATCGGCTGCGCTGCCTCGGCCTTTTCCAGCCAGTCGTCCGGCGCGTCGTGCCATTTCTTCTGCACGATCGCCTCGCCCTCGGTATCCATCCAGCCGGGCAGCACGGCGTTGCAGCGGATGCGATTGCTGCGATAGGCATTGGCGACATTCTTGGTCAGCGTCGCCAGTGCGCCCTTGCTCGACGAGTAGGGCGCCAGGAACGACTGGCCGCAATGCGCCGACATCGAAAGCACGTTGACGATCGAGCCAAGCGCCTTGCGGTCGAGCAGATGCGCCACCACACCCTGCATCAGGAAGAAGGGGCCGCGCACATTGGTCTGGAAGATCTGGTCAAAAAGATCCTCGGAGGTCTCAACCAGTGAGCCGCGGGCCGAGGTGGCGGCGGCGTTGACCAGCGCATTGACGGTGCCGAAATGAGCGATCGCGGTTTCGACGACCCGCTTGCAATCGGCCACCACCGAGACGTCGGCGCTGATGAAAATGGCCTCGACGCCGTCTTTCGCAAGTGCGGCGACCGCCTTATCGCCCTTCTCCCTGGAACGGCCGACCAGCGCCAGGGCGCGGCAGCCCTCGTCGGCCAGCGCCTCGGCGACGGCGAAGCCGATGCCTTGCGCGCCGCCGGTGACGATGGCGCGTGTTTGTGAATTTCGACCGGCGGAACCGTTCATCGCCTTGCTCCTGTGCTTGATGGTCAGACTGTCTTGTCGAGGCGGACGGTCTTGCCTTCCGTCGCCGATTTCAGCGCCGCGTCCGCCAGCCGCAGCGCGACGAGCCCGTCCCCACCGCTCGGCGCCGCCTTGTTGCCCGACGTCGCCGCCGCGATGAAGGCGGCGATCTCGTTGGCATAGGCGTCGAGGTAGCGGGTCATGAAGAAGTCGTGCAGCGGCGGGCGCGTATAGCCCTTTTCATTGGCCAGCTCGATCGACACCGGCCGCTGGTTCTCGGCCGCAACCATGCCTTTCGAGCCATGCACCTCGATGCGCTGGTCGTAGCCATAGGTGGCGCGTCGCGAATTGGAGATGATGCACTGCTTGCCGGAGGCGGTTTCGAGGATGACGCTGACGCTGTCGAAGTCGCCGGCCTCGCCGATCTTTTTGTCGACCAGCACCGAGGCGTGGGCGCTGACCGCCACCGGCTCCTCGCCGAGCAGGAAGCGCGCCATGTCGAAATCATGGATGGTCATGTCGCGGAAGATGCCGCCCGAGCGGCCGATGTAGTCGAGCGGCGGCGGGCCGGGATCGCGCGAGGTGATGGTCACCATCTCGACCGTGCCGATGGCGCCGTCGTCGATCGCCTTGCGCACGGCGGCGAAATGCGGATCGAAGCGGCGGTTGAAGCCGACCATCAAAGTGGCGCCGGCCTTGTCGACCACGGCCAGGCATTCTTCCACTCGGCCGGCGTCGAGGTCGATCGGCTTCTCACAGAAGATCGCCTTGCCGGCCTTGGCGAACCGCTCGATCAGATCGGCATGGGTGTCGGTCGGCGTGCAGATAATGACCGCATCGATATCCCCGGCTTTTTCGATGGCGTCGATGCTGCGCACTTCCGCGCCATAGGCCGACGCCAGATCGGTCGCCGCCTTCTCGAAGGCATCGGCAACTGCGACCAGCCTGGCCTGCGGATTGGAACCGACGGCGCGGGCGTGGACCTTGCCGATGCGGCCGGCACCGAGAAGAGCGAAGCGGAGAGGCATGGGAATTTCCTTTGAGGATTGTTCGAAAATGGAATTACGTCTTTCCTGCACCGTTCAGCGCGAGGCGCAGTAGATTTTCTTATCGCGGCAGATCGGCGACGGGTCGATGACCGCGCCGGCATCCGCCCTAGGCCGCAAGTTCGGCCTCCCCGGTCTTGGCGCCGGTGATGTATGAGACGATGTCGTTGCCGTCGGTGTCCTGCTTGCGCAGATTGGCGACGATGCGGCCGCGCCGGAAGACGACGATGCGGTCGACGAGGTCGAACACCTGGCGCATGTTGTGGCTGATCAGGATCAGCGGCTCGCCATTGGCTTTCAGCGTGCGGATGATGTTTTCGACCTGCATCGTCTCCTGCACACCAAGTGCTGCCGTCGGCTCGTCCATGATGATGAGCTTGGACGCAAAGGTAGCGGTTCTGGCGATCGCCACGCACTGACGCTGGCCGCCCGACATGTGTCGGATGGTGTTGGAAAGGTTGGGAATCTTGACCGCCGTGCGGATCAACGCTGCCTCGGTCGCCTTGCGCATGAACTTGCGATCGAGAATCGAGAAAGGCCCGAGATTGAAAAGCACCTTCTCGCGGCCGAGAAACAGGTTCGACGGCACGTCGAGATCGTCGGCAAGCGCCAGGTTCTGGAACACCGTTTCGATGCCCGCCTCGCGCGCCGCGATCGGGCCGGCGAAGTTCACTTCCTTGCCGTCGAACCAGACCTTGCCGCTGGTGCGCTGCTCGACGGCGGTGATCTGGCGCACGAAGGTCGATTTGCCGGCGCCGTTGTCACCCATGATGGCGACATGCTCGCCCTTGCGCAGTTCGAAATTCGCGCTTTCGAGCGCATGCACGCCGCCATAGTATTTGGTCAGGTTTTCGGTCTTCAGGACGATGTCTGACATGATCAAGCCCTCATTGCCCGCAGGCGCTGGCGCCACTGGTCGAGAACGACTGCGCCGATGATGATCACGCCCTTGACCATCTCCTGGTAGTAGGCGTCGAGGCGCAGGAAGGTGAAGCCGGAGATGATGACACCGAAGATCAGCGCACCGATCACCGTTCCGATGATCGAGCCGCGGCCGCCCGACAGCGAGACGCCGCCGATGACCGCCATGGCGATCGCGTCCAGTTCGTACATCACGCCCATGCCGGCCTGAGCGGTGAGGTTCTTGGAGCTCAGCACCACGGCGGCGAGCGAGGCGAGGATGCCGGCAATGACAAAGACGAGGATCTTGTGGTTCTGGACATTTATGCCGGACATGCGGGCGGCGTCCTCGTTGGAGCCGATGGCATAACAGTGCTTGCCGTACCTGGTGTATGACAGGATCAGCTGGAACAGAATCGCCAGCGATATGAAGATGATGACCGGCATTAGCCCCTTGCCGATGGCGGCGAAACTTTCGGTGGGAAACGAGATCGGCTGCCCCTTGGACCACCATTTGGCGATGCCGCGCGCCGTGACCATCATGCCGAGCGTGGCGATGAACGGCGGAATGCGCGTGTAGGCGATCAACGAGCCGTTGACCAGGCCCGCCAGCAGGCCGCAGCCGATCGCGACCAGCACCGGCACGATCACCGGCAGGTCGGTCCAGCCTTGCGCGAGGAACACCGCCTTGGGATTAGGGTTGCCGTTGACCGTCGCCACCTGGGCGAAACTCATGGCGATCATCGCCGTGGCGCCGACGATCGAACCAGAGGAAAGGTCGATGCCGCCGGAAATGATCACCTGCGTCACGCCAATGGCGATGATGCCGACGATCGACACCTGCAGGATGATGATCTGCAGGCGCGCCTCGTTGAAGATCGTATCGACATTGGGGCGGGTGTTGAACAGGAAGCTGTCGCCAAGAAAGACGCGGCCTATCAGCTCGAAGGCGCCGACCAGGATGATGAGCGCCAGGAAAACGTTGAATTCGGCAGGCCATGTCCGCTTTTTCGCATCATAGCTCAGTCCACCGACGCCATGGGTTGTCTGTGTCAACTTTTGCTTCCTCCATCAGCTGCAGTCGCCCTCCCGCCGCTTGTTTCGGCGATGAGGGAAAAGAGGGAGCGGCGCTGCTTTTTGTTCTTAAAGCGTCGGATTTCCAAAAACCGGTCCGATCCTCTGCCGCGCCGCTCCTATCGAGAACGCTCCTCTGCTCAATTCTTCTGCAGGAACTTGTCGATGTTTGCCGGCGTGACCAGCTGGAAGGGGATGTAGACCTTCTGCTCGACCGCCTCGCCCTTGGAAAGCTTGAGCGCCGCGTCCAGCGCCCCGGCGCCTTGGCCGGCCGCGTCCTGGAACACGGTGACGTCGAGATCGCCCGCCTGCATCGCGGCAAGCGCGTCCTGGGTGGCGTCCACGCCGCCGACAACAACCGACTTCATGTCGATGTTGGCAGCTTTCATGGCCTGGATGGCGCCGATGGCGCTCTCGTCATTGTTGGCGATCACGCCATCGAACGGCGCGCCGGTCGACAGCCAGTTGGTCATCAGGTTCTGTGCTTCCTCGCGTTTCCAGTTCGACGTCTGCTTGTCGATGATCTTGATGAAGCTGCATTCGGGAGTGGCGATCACATCGTCGATGTCCTTGGTGCGCTGCACCGCGGCCTGGTTCGACAGTTCGCCCATGATCACATAGACATTGGCCTCGGTCTTGCCGGCTTCCTTGAACAGCCGGCAGACTTCCTGGGTCTCGAGAGTGCCTGACTCAACCTCGTTCGAGGCAACGAAAGCCTGGTTGTCCGGCAGCGTGTCGACATTGACCGGCTCGCGGTTGACATAGACCAGCGGAACGTTGGCCGCAGCGGCGGCATCCGACATTGCCTGGGTGGCCGAGGTGTCGACTGGATTGACGACAATCGCGTCGACGCCCGAGGCGACGAAGTTCTTGATCTGGTCGAGTTGCTTGGCGACGTCGTTCTGCGCGTCCTCGACCTGCAGTTCGACGCCTTCCATGCCTTTGGCCTGCTCAATCATGCCGTTGCGCAGCACGGTGAGAAAATTGTCGTCGAACAGCGCCATCGACACGCCGATTTTGGCAGCGAGGGCGGACGAGCTCATCAGCGCCAGGAATGCGGCGCCCAACAGCAGCTTTTTCATTCTATCTCTCCTCCACAGAATTGGTGTCCGGCTGCACCGATCTACCCGGAATCCCCGATCTCCCGGGGAATCTCTCCCGATTGCTTCTCCGTTTCCGATGGCGATTTCCGCGTTGGCTGGAACGCCAAGCCCTCCGTTGAAACAGATGCTCCGGAACGAAAGAACCAAAATACCTAGTTGGTGAAATATTTATTCCATTCTACTGGCGTGCGTCAAGGAGATTCCGAAAGCGGCTGCCGGTTTTTTCGGACAACGCGGCTGAGGGCCGGCAAACCTTCTGCAAGAATCCATCAAGCTGATGGTTCACATCACTGCCGACGCCCCGATCTAAACAGGATGTCTTGGCTGAGCCCAGATCTTCTGCCCGAGCCTAGATGTTTTCCGGCAGATAGATGTCGAAGGGCAGGAAGGTCTGGCCCGGCGCATTGGCGGCGCCTGCCTCGATGGCATGCACCATCAGCCCGACAAGTTCGCGGCATAGTGCTGCCAGCGGCGTCGAAATCACCATGGTCAGGATGTTGTCGGCGAGCGCCGCGCGCGATTCGGCGTTGATCTCGTTGCAGACGACCACTGGCATGTTTGCCGGCCTGGCCGCCCTTAGCGCAGAAACCGCGCCTTCCATGCCGCCGCCAGCGACATAGCAGCCGGCCAGATCCGGGTACCGCGCCAGAAGATCGATCATTGCATCATGGGTCACCTGGTTGGCTTCCAGGTTGACCAGCGTCTCCATCACCGTGAATTCCGGCGCATGCTCGCGGAAAAACGATCTGAAGCCGATCTCGCGCAGCTCATGGCCATGGAAGCGATGGCTGCCGACGAAAAGGGCGACCTTGCCGGGCTTTCTCGCCGCTCTGGCGATCATCCATGCCGCGGTACGACCGACCTTGCGGTTGTCGAGGCCGACATAGCCCTCGCGGATGCCGGCTGCAAAGTCGGATAGCAGGGAGAAGACGGGTTGCCCCCTCGCCTTCAGGGTCTCGACGGCTGCCGTCAGCGTCGGATGGTCCGGACCGACAAGGGCGACTGCCCTGGATTTCGCCGCCAGCTTGCGCATCTGCGCGGCGATCTCGTCGGGGGCCAGCGAACTGGCGAAATCGATGGTTGCGACGCCGCGGAAGCGCTGCGATTGCGAAACAGCCAGTTCGATCTCGCGGGCGAAATCGCTGTAGAAAACATCATTGCCCCTCAGCAGCAGAAAGCCGAGCCGGTATTCCGGCAGTTCCTGGCGCATCCGCTGCTTGATCAGCCCGGCGGCGTGGTAGCCGATGCTGGTGGCGGCCTCATAGACGCGGCGCGCGGTTTCCTCGCGCACCGGCAGGCGATTGTTCAGCACCCGATCGACGGTGGCGACGCTGACCCCCGAAATACGCGCCAGATCGGTGATGGTCGGCCGTTTTGCCATACGCTTCCTGCCTGATTGCCTAGCATAGGCTATACATCATTCTGATGGGAAATGATAGAAACTATCTTCATGATGTTGAGCATATCACGGCTTGGCGTTATTTTAGGGCATAAGCACCTGTGGCAGAGGCACCCGTTCCGACGGATGCCGACGGAGGCAGCCTCAATGGAAGCGACACTATCCGCAATGCCGTCCCGGCGAGACTACAGCCTGCTCGGCCGCGACGCGAAACGCGCCGTCGAGACCGGCCTGGCGGCGGCCGAATGGTATCATACCGACGTGCCCCGCAAGCAGATGAAGGAGCTGATGCAGCGCTCCGATGGGCCGGCGATCCGCGACACCATCATCTGGCTCTCCGCCCTGGTCGTGAGCGGCGCCGGCGGCGCCTGGTTCTGGGGCACATTGTGGTGCGTGCCGTTCTTCTTCGTCTATGGCGTGCTCTACGGCTCTTCCACTGATTCACGCTGGCACGAATGCGGCCACGGCACCGCCTTCAGGACGCAGTGGATGAATGATGCGGTCTATCAGATCGCCTGCTTCATGATCATGCGCAACCCGGTGACCTGGCGCTGGAGCCATACGCGGCATCACACTGACACGATCATCGTCGGCCGCGATCCGGAGATCGCGGTGATGCGCCCGCCGGACCTGTTGCGCGTCGTGCTCAATTTCTTCGGCATTGTCGATGCCTGGCATGCCATGACCGACATGGTGCGCAATGCGGCCGGCATCATCAGCCCGGCGGAAAAGACCTTCATTCCCGAGCAGGAGCAGCCAAAGGCGATCCGCATTGCCCGCATCTGGACCGCGATCTATGCCGCGACATTCGCGCTGGCGCTTTATAGCGGCTCGTTCCTTCCCTTGATGCTGGTCGGTCTGCCCAGGCTTTACGGCGCCTGGCACCATGTCATGACCGGCCTGCTGCAGCATGGCGGCCTCGCCGAAAACGTCATCGACCACCGCCTCAACAGCCGCACGGTCCACATGAACCCGATCAGCCGCTTCATCTACTGGAACATGAACTACCATGTCGAACACCACATGTTCCCGATGGTGCCCTACCACGCGCTGCCGAGGCTGCATGAGATGATCAAGCACGACCTGCCGGCGCCGACGCCATCGATCCTGGCCGGCTATCGCGAGATGGTGCCTGCCTTCCTGCGCCAGCTGCGCAATGAAGACTATTTTCTCAAGCGCGAACTGCCGCCGACTGCCAAGCCTTATCGCGAGGAATTCCACAACGATAACGATGCTGTCGCGGCAGCAGCCGAATGATACGCGCGCCTGTGCCGGGGCATGTTGATCAAGCAAAATTCTGCCGGGAGGACCAATGAGCGACTGGGTCGAGGCCTGTGGTGCCGATGACATCGACGAAGAGGACGTGATGCGGTTCGACCATGATGGCCGCACCTTCGCCATCTATCGCAGTCCCGACGACGAATATTTCGCGACGGACGGCCTTTGCACGCATGAGAAGGTGCATCTGGCCGACGGGTTGGTGATGGACGACATCATCGAATGCCCGAAGCACAATGGCCGCTTCAACTACAAGACCGGTGCAGCCAGGGGCGCGCCGGTCTGCGTCAATCTCAAGACCTATCCGGTCAAACTCGACGCCGGCAAAATCCTCATTCAGATCGGGTGACGGTGATGGCGAAAGGAATGCTCATCATCGGCGCCGGCGAATGCGGCGGGCGGGCTGCCCTGGCGCTGCGCGATCTCGGCTATGATGGCCCGGTGACGCTGGTCGGCGACGAGCCGCATCTGCCCTATGAGCGGCCGCCGCTGTCGAAGGACGCAATGGCAGGCGATGCGCCCGTGATCAAGGCGATCGCCAGCGATGAGATCCTGGCCGAGAGATCGATAAGGCATATCCATTCGGTTCAGGCGGTGGCGATCGACCGCGCTGCTCATGTCGTGCGCCTGTCGGACGGCTCGGCGCTGCCATACGACAAATTGCTGCTGGCGACCGGTTCCCTGCCGCGCAGACTGCCAATGCCGGGCCTCGGGCCGCGTTGTGCCTATCTCCGGACCTTCAACGACGCGCTGGCAATTCGAGCCCATCTCCGCGCCGGAAACCGCATCGCCATCGTTGGCGGCGGCTTCATAGGTCTTGAGCTCGCCGCCGCAGCACGCAGACTGGGGGCAGTTGTCACCGTCATCGAGGCGCAGCCGCGCATCCTGATGCGCGGCGTGCCGGCCGAGATCGCCAAGATCGTCCACGAGGCGCATGAAGCCGAAGGCGTCAAAATCCTGTGCGGCGACGCAATCGCCGCGATTGCCGATGACGGCGCCGAGGTGAGCATCGCGCTTGCCGGCGGGCAGGACATCGTCGCCGACCTGGCGGTGATCGGCATCGGCGCTGTGCCGGTGACCGGACTTGCCGCAGAAGCGGGCCTGACGATCGACAACGGCATAGCCGTCGGTGCCGAGCTTCGCACCAGCGATCCGGATATCTTTGCCGCCGGCGATTGCTGCTCGTTTCCGCTTGCCGTCTATGGCGGCCGGCGCGTGCGGCTGGAGGCCTGGCGCAACGCGCAGGAGCAGGGCGCGATTGCGGCCAGCAACATGCTTGGCGCCCGTGAGGCCCACTCGGCTGTGCCATGGTTCTGGTCGGATCAGTACGGCCTGACCTTGCAGATATCTGGGCTGTCGGACGAGGGCAGCAAGGTCGTGCGCCGCGACCTCGACGACGGCGCCTTCATCCTGTTTCACCTGGCGCAAGACGGCAGGCTGGTCGCGGCGAGCGGAATCGGTCCGGGCAATTCTGTCGCCCGCGACATCAAGCTGGCCGAGATGCTGATCGCAAGAAGGGCCAAGCCGGCGCCTGAGGCGCTCGGTTCGCAAACGATCAAGCTGAAGTCGCTGCTGGCGGCGTGAGCCCGGTGCGTGCCGATTGTCGAAAGCAGGCGCCGCCCCTCATTGCCCTGCCGGGCATTTCTCCCCGTAAACGGGGAGAAAGAAGCTGGCCGCGACCCTGGCGTTCTTTCTGCAACCCTGGGCGATTGGCGAAATCCTTTGCGAAGGCGTCCTTCTCCCCGTCGCTATACGGGGAGACGTGCCCGGCAGGGCGATGAGGGGCAGCGCAAACGCCGAAGAGGCGACTTCGATTTCAGCTCGAACGCCAGATCTCAACACCCACTAAAACAGCGCGTTGAGCTCCGGCAGTTTGTCGTTGACCAGCCAGCCATAGTAATTTTCCTCAGGCAGCTTCTCCGGTTCGCCCGCGGCGCGGCGCCTGTCGTTTTCGGCCTTCAGCGCATGGGCGCGCTGCTCAGGATTGCCGACATTGTAGAGCGTCGATGTGATGCCGGGATTGCCCGATATGTCGAAGCCGGCAATGCTCTGATAGGCATCGATCGATTTCCGGATCGTCGCCGCGACATAGTCCAAGGTCAGGTCCGGATCCATGATGGTCTTGTAGACCGCGTTCGGATCGCCGACGTCGAGCTTCGGCAGGCCGGACACCTGGTGCACGAGATCGCTCATCTGCAAGGCGGTCAGCGGATTGAGCTGGCCCAGGCCAAAAGTCTGGCCGGCATAATAGGGCTGGAAAAAAGTCGCGCCGAAGCGGTCGTCGGGGAAGCTCTCACCGCCGACAGTCTTGCCGCGAAAGGAAAGGTTCCACACCTGCTCGCGGCATTCCCAGAGCTCGTAACTATCCGATTTGCCGACGCATTCCTGGAATTGCGGCCGTTGCACGAAATCGGTGATGTCCTCGCCTTCGTAGGCGAAGGACAGCTTGCTCGACAGATAGGAGATCGCCTTGACGTAGTAGGTCTGCAGCCGGTCGTAGGCGTCGACATTGTAGGTGTGCTCGCCGACGATGGCGCCGACGATATGCATAGGATCGATGCCATAGGTCGCTGCTGCCTGCTCGATCTTGCCGCGAAGACCGGCGTCGTGCTGCAGCAGCGCATAGACCTTGCGGTATTTCGACTGGAAGGTGGTGTTGGTGGCCTGGGTGCGCCGGCTTGAGGCGCCCGGTATGTTGGGCTGCTCGACATGACTGTTGCCCGGCGGCACCATCGTCGCCGCTTCGGCGGCGAACATGGCTGTCGCCAGCGTCAGCCCGAGAGTGACGAGGATCGTTTTTTTCATGCGCCGCCGCCTGCAACAACGCATGACCCTCGGAACCGATTTTCGGGGGTCATGCGCAGAACCAACTGTACAGCGTCCTTTGCGCATCCAAAAAGCTGCGCGGCGCTGGTGTTGCCGGCAAACTAGGTAAAGCTGCAACGGGAGTCGAGAGCCCCGTCGCCCGGCAAGACAAAAGCTGGCCAGATGCTTCCATTTGGCCACACGTGCCGGCTCCGCCGGTCCGACTCTTGCGGATCGATCGCCTGCTACAGGATGAATCGCGACAGATCCGTGTTTCTCGACAGATCGCCGACATGCTTCTCCACATAGGCGGCGTCGACTGTCACCGACGTGCCGTGGCGGTCCGGCGCGTCATAGGAGATCTCGTCCAGCACCCGCTCCATCACCGTCTGCAGTCGCCTGGCGCCGATGTTCTCGACGCTGGCGTTGAGATCGACGGCGATGCCGGCCAGTGAATCGATGGCGTCGTCGGTGAAGACGAGATCGACGCCCTCGGTCTTCATCAGCGCGATGTACTGCTTGATCAGGCTGGCCTCGGTCTCGGTCAGGATGCGGACGAAATCGTCCTTCTCCAGCGCACGCAGCTCGACGCGGATCGGCAGACGGCCCTGCAGTTCGGGCAGCAGGTCGGATGGCTTGGCAACGTGGAACGCGCCCGATGCGATGAACAGGATGTGATCCGTCTTCACCGGTCCGTATTTGGTCGCGACCGTGGTGCCTTCGACAAGCGGCAGCAGGTCGCGCTGCACGCCTTCGCGGGAAACACCGGCGCCCATGCCGCCTTCGCGCGAGGCGATCTTGTCGATCTCGTCGAGGAAGACGATGCCGTCGTTTTCGGTCGATTCGAGCGCCCTTCGCACCACCTCGTCCTGGTCGAGCAGCTTGTCGGACTCGTCGCCGACCAGCACCGCGTAGGATTCCTTCACCGTCGTCTTGCGGGTCTTGGTCTTCTGGCCGCCCATCGCTTTCGACAGCATGTCGTTGATGTTCAACACGCCGATATTGGCGCCCGGCATGCCGGGGATCTCGAAGCCGGGCATGCCGCCGGTGCCGGTATCGCTCACTTCGATCTCGATCTCCTTGTCGTCGAGCTCGCCGTCGCGCAGCTTTTTGCGGAAACTGTCGCGCGTCGCCGGGCTCGCCGTCTTGCCGACGAGCGCCTCCAGCACGCGTTCCTCGGCATTGATATGGGCGCGCGCCTTGACGTCCTCGCGCATCTTCTCGCGCACCAGGCCGATGGCGATCTCGACCAGGTCGCGGATGATCTGCTCGACGTCGCGGCCGACATAGCCGACCTCGGTGAACTTGGTCGCCTCGACCTTGACGAACGGCGCACCGGCAAGGCGCGCCAGGCGGCGCGATATCTCGGTCTTGCCGACGCCGGTTGGGCCGATCATCAGGATGTTCTTCGGCATCACCTCTTCACGCATCTGGCCTTCGAGCTGCTGGCGGCGCCAGCGGTTGCGCAAGGCGATGGCCACGGCGCGCTTGGCGTCCTTCTGGCCGATGATGAAGCGATCGAGTTCCGAAACGATTTCGCGGGGCGAGAATGTGGTCATATCGCTAAATTCCACTTTGCCACTGCCGGATGGACTCGAACGGATGCAGCAGCATGATCACGTTGAGTGTCAGATTGTCCCTGATGATGTAGCCGACACCGAATTCGAAGATGAGAGCGAGGGTTACGATCACCCATATAGGAAGCCTGCGCGCCATCACAAATCCCAGCACCATCGCCAGCGTGTCCGCCACCGAATTGATGATGCTGTCGCCGTAATAGTCGAGCGAGATCGTGCCGGCGCGGTAGCGCTCGATGATCAACGGGCTGTTCTCGAGAAGCTCCCAGCCGCCCTCGATGACGACGGCAAATGCCAGCCTGAGCCCGATCGGCGAGCGCGGGAACAGAGCCCACGCCAGCGCGTAGAACAGGAAGCCGTGGATGAGGTGCGAGAATGTGTACCAGTCGGAGATATGCTGGGAATTCTCCGAGCTCTGCACGATGCCGTGCCACAGCTTGACATAGCCGCATTCGCAGATCGGCGTTCGGCCCATGCCGTAAAGGGCTCCAGCCTGGAATATAATCAGGCCGAGGACGAGCAGAAGTCCCATCCGCCAGCTGTCTTCATAGGCCGAGACGGTCTTGTCGGCGCCGCTTGTACTCATGCTGTTACTGCCCCTCTTCGGCGCCTTATTCGGCGTTACCCTATTCGATATTGCCCTCTTGGGCGCCGCCCTCTTCCGCGTCGCCCGCTTCGGCGTCAATTGCCATCAGCACGGCGTCGCCATGTTCCGATTGCCTGCGATCGATAGCTCTGAACCCGGCCTTTTGATAGGCACGGATCGCTCGTCCGTTGGATGGATCCGGGTCGACGATGACACGCGGTGCCCCTTCCTCGAACAGCTGTTCCACGAACTGCCGGACAATTGCCGAGCCGTGGCCGCGTCCGACAAGCTCGGGCCTGCCGATCGACAGATCGATGCCGAGCGTGCCGAAAGGCTGGTCGCTGTAGGGGTGGCCGTCCTCCAGATGCGGATCGTAGCTCTGCATGTAGCCGATCGGCTCGCCGTCGAGCTCGATGATCAGCGGCTCGACGGAAATGCTGTCGATGTGCTCACGGATCTGGGCGATCTCCGTCTCGGGATCGTCCCACCACTCGGCGACATGCGGCTCGGCCAGCCATGCCGCGATCATCGGCAGGTCCGCCTCCGTCACCGGTCGAAAATCATATCTATTTTCTTGTTTGGCCATGATCTCATGCGAACCGAAGGTCAGCGAAGCAAAAACCGGTTTCCACTTTTCGGGATCATGGCCAGCGGCCGGCTCAGCCGGCATCGAGGATTTCGATGACAAAATTGTTGTTGGTGTAGACGCAAATGTCGGATGCGATCTGCATCGCCTTGCGGGCGATTTCTTCGGCATCCTTGTCGGTGTCCATCAGCGCGCGCGCCGCGGCCAGCGCATAATTGCCGCCCGAGCCGATCGCCATGACGCCATGTTCGGGTTCGAGCACGTCGCCGGTGCCGGTCAGCGCCAGCGAGACCGACTTGTCGGCAACCAGCATCATCGCTTCCAGCCGGCGCAGATAGCGGTCGGTGCGCCAGTCCTTAGCGAGTTCGACGCAGGCCCGCGTCAATTGCTCAGGATATTGTTCGAGCTTGGCCTCCAGCCGCTCCAGAAGCGTGAAGGCGTCAGCGGTGGCGCCGGCGAAACCGGCAATGACATTGCCGCTTTTGCCGATTCGGCGCACCTTCTTGGCGTTGCCTTTCATGATCGTCTGGCCAAGGCTGACCTGGCCATCACCGGCGATAACCACCTTGCCGCCCCTGCGCACGGTCAGGATCGTCGTGGCGTGCATGGTCAGTTCGTTCGACATCTCTGCTCCGATCAGCACCGGTCCCGACAAGGCGATTGGCGCATTACGAGTGACTTGATCGACCCTATGTATGCATAGGTCCGACGATTGCCAACCGGTCATCGGCCAGGCTCGATACTGCTTGGCACGGCAACTGGCAATCACCGGATCATGCTGCTAGAAGGCTCTCGTTTTCAAGCATGTGGACGCTTTCAAGCGTGTGGACGCTTGGAACGCCTGAACTCTGGACAAGGATGAACATGCCGCCCCGTTCCGCCCACGCAAGCCGCAAGACCAGGGAAACCGACATCTCCGTATCGGTCCAGGTCGACGGCTCGGGAAAATCCGATATTTCGACGGGCGTCGGCTTCTTCGATCACATGCTGGACCAGCTGTCGCGCCATTCGCTGATCGACATGACGGTCAAGGCCAAGGGCGACCTCCACATAGACGATCACCACACTGTCGAGGACACCGGCATCGCGCTCGGTCAGGCGCTGGCCAAGGCACTAGGCGAGCGGCGCGGCATCATGCGCTATGCCTCGATCGATCTAGCCATGGACGAGACGCTGACGCGCGCGGCGATCGACGTTTCCGGCCGTCCTTCCCTTGTCTGGAACGTTGTGTTCTCGTCGCCGAAGATCGGCACGTTCGACACCGAACTGGTGCGCGAATTCTTCCAGGCCCTGGCGCAAAATGCCGGCATCACGCTGCATGTCACCAACCACTACGGCGCCAACAATCACCACATCGCCGAGACCTGCTTCAAGGCGGTGGCGCGTGCGCTGCGTTTCGCGCTTGAAAGCGACCCGCGCCAGCCTGACGCGGTTCCTTCCACCAAGGGATCTCTGAAGGGATAGGCCATGGCTGTCTATGTCGTGATGGAACCGCCGGGCCGCGGCGAAAAGCCTGACACAACGGCCTTTGTCCGTGATGGGTTTTCCTGGCTTGGCTTCCTCGTGCCGCCGCTATGGCTGCTCTGGCACCGGTTGTGGATCGAGGCAGCACTGGCGTTTGTCGCCATGGCTCTGCTTTCGATGCTTGCCGAAGGGCTGAGCCTTGGGCTGGCCGGCCCGCTGCTGTCGCTGCTGGTATCGCTCTATGTCGGGCTGGAAGGGCAGGCCTTGCGGATCGCCGCACTGCGCCGTCGTGGCTGGCACGAATGGGGCGTCGTCGAGGCCGACAGGCTCGACGATGCCGATACGCGCTATGTGCTGGAAGCCGAAGCGCATGCGGATGAGCCAGCGCCAGTGCCGCGCATCGTTCCGGACGCCGCCCATGCCCGGCCGGCACAGACGGGAATGGTGCTCGGACTGACGCACACGCCGGGAAAACCCTGACATGCGGGTCGCGATCATCGATTACGGCTCGGGCAACCTGCGCTCGGCCACCAAGGCCTTCGAGCGCGCTGCGCACGAAGCCGGCATCGCCGCCGCCATCGACCTGACCGCCGATGCCGAGCGTGTCAGAACCGCCGACCGCATCGTCCTGCCCGGCGTCGGCGCCTATGCCGATTGCGCGGCCGGGCTGCGCGCTGTGGCCGGCATGTGGGAGGCGGTCGAGGAGGTCGCGATCGTCAAGGCGCGGCCGTTCCTCGGCATCTGCGTCGGCATGCAGCTGATGTCGGAGCGGGGCCTGGAAAAGACTGTCACAAAAGGCTTTGGCTGGATCGCCGGCGACGTCAAGGAGATCACTCCGGCCGATCCTGCGCTAAAAATCCCGCAGATCGGCTGGAACACGATCGAGCTCACGCGCAAGCATCCGCTGTTTTCCGGCATTCCGACCGGCAGCAAGGGGCTGCACGCCTATTTCGTTCATTCCTACCATCTCGACGCGCAGAAGCCGGACGAGGTGCTGGCGATTGCCGACTATGGTGGTCCGGTTACAGCTGCTGTTATCAGCGACAATCTCGCCGGCACGCAGTTTCATCCCGAAAAGAGCCAGGCGCTTGGCCTGGCGCTGATCACCAATTTCCTGCGCTGGAGGCCCTAAGAAAATGAGCAAGAAAGGCTACTGGATGGCGATGGTCGATGTCCGCGATCCCGAGGGCTACAAGCAGTATATCGAGGCGAACGCGGCGGCTTTTGCGAAATATGGCGCGAAGTTTCCCGTGCGGGCGGGGCGTTATGCGAACCCGGAAGGGCCGACAGGCAACCGCCACGTCCTGGTCGAGTTCGAGTCCTACGACAAGGCGATAGAATGCTACGAATCGCCTGAATACCGGGAGGCATTGAAGTACAGGCTTGCCGCCTCGACCGGTCACTTCGTCATTGTTGAAGGCGCCTGAACGGTGATCCTGTTCCCGGCCATCGACCTCAAGGACGGCAAGTGCGTGCGCCTGAAGCACGGCGATATGGCGACCGCGACGATTTACAATGACGACCCGGCCGCGCAGGCCAGGGCTTTCGAGCAACAAGGCTTTGAATGGCTGCATGTCGTCGACCTCAACGGCGCCTTCAAGGGCCAGAGCGTCAACGGCGCGGCGGTCGGCGCCATTCTCAAGGCATCGAAAAACCCGGTGCAGCTCGGCGGCGGCATCCGCACCCTGGCGCAGGTCGAGGACTGGCTCGATCGCGGCCTGGCCCGCATCATTCTCGGCACGGTGGCGGTGCGCGATCCGGATCTGGTCAGGCAGGCCTGCAAGGCATTCCCCGGCAAGATCGCCGTCGGCATCGACGCCAAGGGCGGCAAGGTGGCGGTCGAGGGCTGGGCCGAGGCCTCTAGTCTCGGCGTCATCGAACTGGCGAAGAAGTTCGAGGGCGCCGGCGTTGCCGCCATCATCTACACCGACATCGACCGCGACGGTGTGCTGACCGGCATCAACTGGGACGCCACCATCGATCTTGCCGACGCCGTGTCCATCCCGGTCATCGCCTCCGGCGGGCTGGCGTCGATCGCCGACATTGTGCGCATGACGATGCCCGATGCGCAAATGCTCGAAGGCGCCATCTCAGGGCGTGCACTTTATGACGGACGTATCGACCCGGCCGAGGCGTTGGCGATCCTGGCGGCCGGACCGGAGAGGGCGAGGGCGCGATGAAACTCTCGATCATCCTCGCACCCTATGACAGCGGCCTTTACCACGCCGGCTTTGGCCAGGGCCCCGACGCCATCATTGCCGGCGGCCTTGTCGATGAACTTGCGTTGCGCGGCCATGATGTCATCGTCGAGGACATCGGCGAGGTCGGCGATGCCCAGAGACGCGAAATCGCGACAGGTTTCGCGGTTTGTCGGGCAGTCGCCACCAAGGTCGACATGGCGCGCGACGATGAGCGTTTTCCCATCGTGCTCGCCGGAAATTGCCTGACCGCCGCCGGTGCGGTGGCTGGCGACGCCGCTGATTCGATCATCTGGATCGATCAGCATGGCGATCTCAACACGCCCGAGACGTCCGCCTACGGCTTTCTCGACGGCATGGCGCTGGCGACGACGCTGGGGCTCTGCTGGCGGCCGATGACGTCAGCGATTCCCGGCTTCCAGGCGATCGACCCGTCGCGCTGCATGCTGATCGACGCGCGCGACCTCGATCCAGATGAAAGGCGGTTTCTCGAGACATTGCCGATCATTCGCGCCCAGTGGACCGATGCACTCGACAATGTCGGAAAGCTCAAGGCGGCCGGCGCGGCCCAAGCGCATTTGCATCTTGATCTTGATGTTCACGATCCGGATGTGCTGCAAGTGAACCGCTATGCGCTGCCGGGAGGTCCAAATCCGGAGCAGCTGCGGCAACTGGTTTGCGGGCTGGCCAAGTCGATCCCGATCGTCGGCATCACCCTGTCCGCCTACGATCCTGCCTTTGACGCCAAAGGCGAGGTTCCGCCTGTCGTTGGGCAATTGCTTGGCGATTTTCTTGCCGCGCATGCGAGGATCTGATGCTGAAAGCCCGCGTCATCCCCTGTCTCGACGTCAAGAACGGCCGCGTCGTCAAAGGCGTCAATTTCGTCGACCTGATCGATGCCGGCGATCCGGTCGAAGCGGCCAAGGCCTATGATGCCGCCGGCGCCGACGAGCTCTGCTTCCTCGACATCACCGCCTCGTCCGAAAATCGCGAGACCATCTTCGACATCGTCGCCCGCACCGCCGAGCAATGCTTCATGCCGCTGACCGTCGGCGGCGGCGTGCGCCAGGTCGCCGACATAAGAAAGCTGCTTTTGGCCGGCGCCGACAAAGTGTCGATCAACACGGCGGCGGTGAGAGATCCCGATTTCATCGCCGAGGCGGCCGACAAGTTCGGCAACCAGTGCATCGTCGTCGCCATCGACGCCAAGAAAGTGTCGGCCGAAGGCGAGGCCGACCGCTGGGAGATTTTCACCCATGGCGGACGCGAAAAGACCGGCATCGACGCGGTCGAATTCGCTCGGCAGATGGTCGATCGCGGCGCCGGCGAGATCCTGCTGACGTCGATGGACCGCGATGGCACCAAGGCCGGCTACGACATCGCGCTCACCCGCGCGGTCGCCGACGCCGTGCGTGCGCCGGTCATCGCCTCCGGCGGCGTCGGCACGCTCGATCACCTGGTCGAGGGCATTCGCGACGGCCATGCCGGCGCGGTGCTGGCGGCATCGATTTTCCATTTCGGCACGTACAGCATTGCCGAAGCCAAGTCGCACATGGCCCGCGCCGGCCTGCCGATGCGACTGGACTCGTCAGGGGATCGGCTCTAAAGCATGATCCCGAACCGAAGGTCCGTGCGCCAGCCAAAAGGGGGAACCGGTTTCGGAAAAGATCATGCTTAAACAAGCAGATAAATGGCGCCATGGCTGAGTTTTCGCTCTCCGATCTGGAGACAATCATCAGGGAACGCGCGCATTCCGGCGATCCGGATTCGTGGACGGCAAAGCTGTTCGCGCGCGGCATCGACAAGGCGGCGCAGAAGCTCGGCGAAGAGGCGGTCGAAACGGTGATCGCGGCCGTTGGCGGTGACAGACAAGCCCTCGTTTCGGAAAGCGCCGATCTCATCTATCATTGGCTCGTCGTTCTGGGTGTCGCCGGCGTTCCGCTTGCCGATGTCCTGACTGAACTCGAGCGCCGCACCAGTCGTTCGGGCATCGCCGAAAAGGCGTCTCGGCAGGACCGGGGCTGATCGCTGCGGAGGGCAGGAAACTCGATGGACCAGCTCGCCCCCACCGAGAAATATTCGCCCTTCCGTTTTTTCTCGGCGGAAGAATGGTCGCAGTTCCGCGCCGATACGCCGATGACGCTCGGCGAGGACGAGATTCGTCGCCTGCGTTCGCTCAACGATCCGGTCGACCTCGAAGAAGTCAAGCGCATCTATCTTTCGCTATCTCGGCTGTTGTCGGCCCATGTCGAGGCCAGCCAACTGCTGTTCAGGCAGCGCCAGGCCTTCTTCAACGCGGCGGATGTCGTCAAGACGCCCTTCATCATCGGCATTGCCGGCTCCGTCGCGGTCGGCAAATCGACCACGGCGCGCGTCCTCAAGGAATTGCTGGCGCGCTGGCCGTCGAGCCCCAAGGTCGATCTGATCACCACCGACGGCTTCCTGCTTCCCAACGAAATCCTGCGCCGCAACAATTTGATGGAGCGCAAGGGCTTTCCCGACAGCTACGATGTCGGCGCCCTGCTGCGTTTCCTGTCGGGCATCAAATCGGGGCAGCGCAATGTCCGCGCGCCAGTCTATTCGCACCTGACCTACGACGTCGTTCCCGGCGCGTTCCAGACCATCGACCGGCCGGACATATTGATCTTCGAAGGCATCAACGTCCTGCAGCCGGGCAAGCTGCCAAAGGACGGCAAGATCGTGCCTTTCCTGTCGGATTTCTTCGACTTCGCCATCTATATCGATGCCGAAGAGGAGCTGATCCATCAATGGTACATCGCCCGCTTCATGCGGCTGCGCGAGACCGCCTTCCGCGATCCGGACTCCTTCTTCCACCGCTATTCGCAGCTTTCGCACGCAGCGGCCCGCGCCATCGCGGAAGGCCTGTGGGCCAACATCAACCTGAAGAATCTGCGTGAGAACATCCTGCCGACGCGAGCCCGCGCCGATCTCATCCTGCGCAAGGGCGCCAATCATCTGGTCGAGGAAGTGGCGCTCAGGAAGCTGTAACGAGCGGTTAACGGCGCTTTAATGCATGTCGCGCAAAAGTGTGCAGCGGTTTTGCGATAACGACATGCATAAAACAATAACCTGAAGCGCGTCGCATGAGGCCGGTCACTGCATAGCGCCGGCCTGACATTTCCACCTGGCGCGGAACGCTCGCTCCGCGCCGGCTTCTCAAATTCGCCTCGGTCGGACTTGCGGCCACAGTGCTCTATGCGCTTTGTGCCTGCCCCTTCACCAGTGCCGGGTCAACATACCTGTCACCGGCCACAGCCTCCGTCGCCGCCTATGCGGTCGCGGCAATCTTTTCCGGTCGCTCAGTCGCGGGCCTCGGCCGTGACACGAAGCGGGTGCCGGTTTTGGGAAAATCCGATGCCTGAAAAAAGTGATGAACGGCGATACGGCTCGACTTGAAAGTCCGCGCTTTTGCGCGACAGCATTAGCCAGGATAGGTCACCCGCCGCAGCGTCAGATTGATCCGCCCGCCGTTCCTGAGCAGTGCCGAGGTCGATGGATAGATACGGTCGACGCCGTGGAAACACAGGCGGCCTTCGCCGCCAAGCACGACGACGTCGCCGCTTTTCAGCCTGAACGATTTGGTGCCGCCTTCGCGCGTGCTCTGGCCGACCCTGAACAGGCAATCGTCGCCCAGTGAAACGGAGACGACCGGCGCGGAGAAATCGATCTCGTCGCGGTCCTGATGAAGGCCCATCTTCGCGTCGGGCGAATAGAAATTGACCAGGCAGGCCTCCGGCGGATGGGGATAGGCAGACACCTCGCGCCACAGCTCCAGCAGCACGTCCGGGATCGGCGGCCAGGGCGTCCCGGTCACCGGGTGCGTCGGCTGGTAGCGATAGCCGTGCTGCTTGTCGGTGACCCAGCCAAGCGAACCGCAATTGGTCATGCGCACGCTCATCTCCTTGCCGGTGCGCGGCATCGCCGGCACGAACAGCGGCGCTTCCTGCACGACCTGCCTCACATCCTCGACCAGCGCTTCCTGCACCGCGCGGGATAGGTAGCCGGGCATGTGACAGACGCCTCTGGGCAGAACGAGCATCAGCTTGGTCGCTTCATCGGGTTCATCTGGCGGACAATGCCACCAACAAACAAGAACGGCGACCCGAAAGCCGCCGTTCTTGTCCTTGGATGGCAATCGCCAGCTTAAGGTGTGGTGAGATTCAGGTCAGGCCGAGCCGAAAATGGTGGTTTCAGAGAACCGGAGCGGAGCGTATTTAAGTACGTGAGCACCGGAAGCGCAGGAAACCGCCGTTTGCAGGCCGGCATCACCTGAATATCAACATACCTTAGTCGAGGTCCGGGATGCGCAGAACCTGCCCCGGATAGATCCTGTCCGGGTCGGTCAGCATCGGCTTGTTGGCCTCGAAAATGATCGTGTTCTTCGCACCCTTGCCCTTGCCATAGCTCTTTTCCGCGATCTTCCAGAGATTGTCGCCTTTCTTGACCGTGTAGAAGGTCGGTTGCTTGGCCGGGGCTGCGGGCGTGCCGGCCTCGGGTGCGGCGACCTGCAATTCATCCGCCTGCACCTTGGACACGCCGAGCGTGTTGCCGACGGCGATGATGGCTTTTTCGAAGATCGACTGATCCTTGACCACGCCTTTCAGCACAGCCGTATCGCCCTTGACGTCGACTTCCACATTGTCGGTGCCGAGCGCGTGCGAATCGAGTTCCTTCTTCAGCGTATCGGCGGTCGGCTCCGGCTCATCGTCGCCGAAGCCGAGCTTCTTGCCGACGTCCTTGACGAAATCAAACATGCCCATCTGGGGTCTCCTTGCTGTGACGAATACCGAACTTGCCACCTGCAACCTCGAATTGGAAGCGGTCTCGACCGCGATCGATGTCGCGCCCGCCGCATCGGCCCAAAACTCGGAATCGATTTTTGGAAAAGCACCATGCGTGGCTGCCAGAGCGCGCACCCTTTGCGTCCGGGTGGACGCGTGTCAATCGTCGTCCACGCGACCGCGCAGCTTCTTGATCGTGCCGCGCCCAGCCTTGGTCTTCAGCCGCCTTTCGACCGCGCCTTTCGAAGGCCTCGTCTTCTTGCGCGGCGGCGGCGGCGGTTCGGCGGCCTTGGCGACCAGTTCCGCAAGCCGCGCCCGGGCGTCCGCCCGGTTCTGCTCTTGCGTGCGGAAGCGACCGGCCTCGATGACGATGACGCCGTCCTTGGTGGCGCGCTGGCCGGCCAGCCTTATGGTTCGCTCGCGGACGCGCTCCGACAGGCCCGGCGCATTCGCTGCATCGAAGCGCAATTGCACCGCCGTCGCCACCTTGTTGACGTTCTGGCCGCCGGGGCCGGACGAGCGGATGAAGTCCTCGTGCAGGTCATCCGGATGGATCACCGCATCGTCGGCAATGATGATCTTGTCGTCGGCGTTCATGCCGCAGTCATGGCGCGGCGAACGAAAAAAGAAAAGGCCCGATCCCCGGATCGGACCTTCCCCCGGGTCGGGCCTTCCCGATCCCGGTCCCGGGTCGGGCGTTCCCGACCCCGGTCCGGCGCCTCGAGATGCAGCGGCGACTATTCCGCGGCTTCGCGCATGCGCGGCGCGGCGCCGAGCACGATGGCGTCGACATGCGGTTCGAATTTTTCGAAATTGACGGCGAACATGCCGACCAGCCTCGCCGCCTGCAGGTCATAGGCTGAGGTATCGGCCCATGTCGATCTTGGATCGAGAATGGCACGGTCGACGCCCGCGACCGCCACCGGCACCTCGAAACCAAAATTGGCGTCGGTCCGGTAATCGGCCCCTTTCAGCGAGCCGTCGAGCGCCGCGGCGAGCAGCGCCCGCGTTGCCTTGATCGGCATCCGCTTGCCGGTGCCGTAGGCACCGCCGGTCCAGCCGGTGTTGACCAGCCAGCAATCGACACTGTGATGGGCGATCAGCTCGCGCAGCAGATTGCCGTATTCCGACGGATGGCGCGGCATGAACGGTGCGCCGAAACAGGTCGAAAACGTCGCTTCGGGTTCGGTGACGCCCTTTTCGGTCCCTGCCACCTTAGCGGTGTAGCCGGAGAGGAAATGATACATCGCCTGCGCCGGGGTCAGCCGGGCGATCGGCGGCATCACGCCGAATGCGTCGGCGGTCAGCATGATGATGTTTTTCGGGTGACCGGCGCGGCGCGTCTTGCTGGCGTTGGGGATGAAGTGGAGCGGATAGGCGCAGCGCGTGTTTTCAGTGAGATTGCCGTCGTTGAAATCCGGCACGCGGCTGGCGTCGAGCACCACATTCTCCAGCACCGTGCCGAAGCGTTGGGTGGTGGCGAAGATCTCCGGCTCGGCTGCGGCCGAGAGCTTTATCGTCTTGGCATAGCAGCCGCCTTCGAAGTTGAAGATACCATGCGGACCCCAGCCGTGCTCGTCGTCGCCGACCAGCGTGCGCGACGGATCGGCCGACAGCGTCGTCTTGCCGGTTCCCGAGAGGCCGAAGAAGATCGCCGCGTCTCCGCCGGCGCCTTCATTGGCCGAGCAATGCATCGGCATCACGCCCTTCGCCGGCAACAGATAGTTGAGCACGGTGAACACCGATTTTTTCATTTCGCCGGCATAGGAGGTGCCGCCGATCAGCACGATCATGCGCGTCAGATCGACGGCGATCACCGTTCCGGTTCGGGTGCCGTGGCGGACGGGATCGGCACGGAACGACGGCAGGTCGATGATCGTCAACTCGGGCACGAAATTCTCGAGCTCGGCGGCTTCCGGGCGAATGAGCAGATTGCGGATGAACAAGGAGTGCCAGGCAAGCTCCGTGACGACCCGGGTCGTCAGCTTCAAGTCCTCATCGGCGCCGCCGACCAGGTCCTGCACATAAAGATCCTTGTCCGCCGCGTGGGCGCGAAAATCGGCGAGCAGCGTGTCGAACTGGATCGGCGAAATCGACTTGTTGTTGTCCCACCAGACATGCGGCCCGGTGGTCTCGTCGCGGACGACGAATTTGTCCTTGGGCGAGCGGCCGGTGTGCTGCCCGGTCTCGGCGACCAGTGCGCCATGCGCGGTAAGCCGGGCCTCGCCGCGGCGGATCGCCTCCTCGTAAAGGACCGCCTCGCCGAAATTATAGCGCACCGCGCCGGTGGTTTTCAGGCCGATCCGGTCGATCGCCCATGCGGGATTGCGTTTGCCGGCTTCCGACATGAGGGGTTCCTTCTTCGATTGCAGCATCCTGGCCGGCGAACTTCCGGAGCCCCCAACGATGGAGACTGTAACGGTCAGAACCAGAAAAGCCAAATGATATCAAATATTTAATCGATTTAAATATTTTGAAAGTTGTTTAAATCGTTTATATGTGCGAAAAATCAGGCCGGTGCCCAAAGGATTGGCGGTCTGTATCGGTCCAATCCATGTTGAGGTGAGATTGTGGCCGCCGGCATGCCGCTCGTGACAGCGGACGAAGCCTGTGCCACATTTTGTACCTAATTTGTCCTGCAAAAGCCCCTTCTCGACCAAAGAAGGGACAGCTCATGAGGGAGCCACTTGAAATGGCAACAATCGCGCTTGTCGACGACGACCGCAACATTCTGACGTCGGTGTCGATCGCCCTGGAATCGGAGGGGTATCGCGTCGAAACTTATACGGATGGGGCGTCGGCGCTGGAAGGTCTGGCGGCGCGCCCGCCGAATCTCGCCATCCTCGACATCAAGATGCCGCGCATGGACGGCATGGAGCTTCTGCGCCGGATGCGCCAGAAATCCGACCTGCCGGTGATCTTCCTGACCTCCAAGGACGACGAGATCGATGAGCTTTTCGGCCTCAAGATGGGCGCCGACGACTTTATCCGCAAACCCTTCTCGCAGCGTCTTCTGGTCGAGCGGGTTCGCGCCGTGCTGCGCCGTGCCAGCGCCCGCGAGGCGTCGGCCAAGACGCCCAACCAGCAGGCCCGTTCGCTTGAGCGCGGCCAGCTTGTCATGGACCAGGAGCGCCACACCTGCACCTGGAAAGGCGAGCCGGTGACGCTTACCGTCACCGAATTCCTGATCCTGCATTCTCTGGCCCAACGCCCCGGTGTGGTAAAAAGCCGTGATGCGCTGATGGATTCGGCCTATGATGAGCAGGTCTATGTCGATGACCGCACCATCGACAGTCACATCAAGCGCCTTCGCAAGAAGTTCAAGGCCGTCGATGATGACTTCGAGATGATCGAAACCCTTTACGGAGTCGGATATCGGTTTCGCGAAGCGTAAATAGGCAATAGGCAGTAGGGAATAGTCGGTAGTCAGTTTTGAATGGTGCGAACGGCCACTCAGCATCGCCGCGACCTCAGCCAACCATTTCTCTATTCCCTACTGCCTACTCACTAATTACTAAGCGGGGGCTGCTATTCGATGGCAGTGGACGTAGAGCGAGTGAGACGGACGGGCGCCCGGCGCCCGTCGCGGATTCTGCCCGCATTCCTGTCGAGGATCACGGTGCCGATGCGCCGCTTCCTCGGCCACCATATCTTTTCCAGCCTGACGCGGCGCATTCTCTTCCTCAACCTCGCCGGCCTGGCCGTCCTGGTCACCGGCATTCTCTACCTCAACACGTTTCGCGACGGGCTCATCGATGCCCGCGTCGAGAGCCTGATGACCCAGGGCGAGATCATCGCCGGCGCGATCGCCGCATCGGCGACGGTCGAGACCGATTCGATCAGCATCGATCCGGAAAAGCTGCTTGAACTGCAGGCCGGCGAAAGTCTGGGCCCCGGCTCCGATCAGCTCGACAATCTGGACTTTCCGATCAATCCTGAGCGCGTCGCGCCGGTGCTCAGGCGCTTGATTTCGCCGACGCGGACGCGCGCCCGGATCTATGACCGCGACGCCAATCTGCTGCTCGATTCGCGCCACCTCTATTCGCGCGGCCAGATCCTTCGCTACGATCTGCCGCCGACCGACAAGGAAGAGCCCGATCTTCTCGAGCGAATCCAGAAATTCGTCTTCGACTTTTTCCGCAACACCGCGCTGCCGGTCTACCATGAGCAGCCGGGTGGCAACGGCGCTGCATTTCCGGAGGTGGTCAAGGCGCTTACCGGCAGCCCGTCGACCATCGTGCGGATCTCCGAACAGGGCGAGCAGATTGTTTCGGTCGCCGTGCCGATCCAGCGCTTCCGCGCCGTCCTCGGCGTGCTGATGCTGTCGACGGAAGGCGGCGACATCGACAAGATCGTCGCGGCTGAGCGCAAGGCGATCCTGCGCGTCTTCGGCATCGCCGCCCTTGTCACCGCCATCCTGTCGATGCTGCTTGCCTCGACCATCGCCAACCCGCTGCGCCGGCTGTCGGCGGCGGCGGTCAGGGTGCGGCGCGGCGTCAAGAATCGCGAGGAAATCCCGGACTTCTCCGATCGGCAGGACGAGATCGGCAATCTGTCGATCGCCGTGCGCGACATGACCAATGCGCTCTACGCCCGCATCGAGGCGATCGAAAGTTTCGCGGCCGACGTCTCGCACGAATTGAAAAACCCGCTGACCTCGCTGCGCAGCGCCGTAGAGACCCTGCCTCTGGCCAAGAACGAGGCGTCGCGCGCCCGGCTGATGGAGATCATCCAGCACGACGTCCGGCGGCTGGACCGTCTCATCACCGACATTTCCGATGCCTCCCGCCTTGACGCCGAGCTCGCGCGCGAAGACGCAGGAACCGTGGATCTCAAGAAATTCATCACCGATCTGGTCGACGTTTCGCGCACGGCCACGCGCAACAAGAAGACGGTCGATATCGAGTTCAAGGTCGCCAAACTGCCGCAGGGCGTCAAAGGCTATTTCGTCGCCGGCCATGATCTGAGGATCGGCCAGGTCATCACCAACCTGATCGAGAATGCCCGCTCCTTCGTTCCTGAGGAGCGCGGCCACATCGCCATATCGCTGGCGCGTGCCGGCAAGGTCAACATAATCACCGTCGACGACAATGGTCCCGGTATAAGGGCCGACAACATCGACCGCATCTTCGAGCGCTTCTACACCGACCGGCCGGCCGGCGAGGCGTTCGGCCAGAACTCGGGTCTTGGCCTGTCGATCAGCAGGCAGATCGTCGAAGCCCATGGCGGCACGCTGACCGCCGAGAACATCCCGGGCACCAAACCCGGCGAGATCAAGGGCGCGCGTTTCGTCGTGACACTGCCGGCGGAAGGCTGACGCATGATCCCGAAAAGTGGGAACCGGTTTTCGGACAAGATCATGCGTGAACCAAAAAGCATGATCCCGAAAAGTGGCGACCGGTTTCCGGACAAGAATCATGCCTGAGCCGACTGTGAAGGCTGAGAACATTCACGGCACGGCGATCCTGATCGGCGAGCGTGGTGTCCTCATCACGGGACCGTCCGGGTCGGGCAAGACGACGCTGGCGTTCGCCCTCATCGATCATTGCCGCCAACGTGGGTTGTTTTCGCGGCTGATCGGTGACGACAGGCTCCTCGCGGCCGATCACGCGGGGCGGCTGGTCTGCCGGGTGCCCGCTCCCATCGCCGGCCTCGCCGAGGTGCCCGGATTCGGCCCGCGGCCATTGTCGTTCGAGCCCGGCGGCGTCATCGACCTTTGCGTCCGGCTGGTCCCGGCAAGCGAAATGGACCGCTTCCAGGAAGATGCCAGCGAGTTCATCGCGGGCTGTCCGGTGCCGCGTATTGATCTTGCCGAACGCAATGTTCCGGCGGCCCTGCCGGCCGTGATGGCGCGGCTGCCAATTGCGCCTTTCGTATGATGCGATTTCGAATTGTTGCTGCAATGCGTCAAAATGGCCTGGGCCTGTGCAATTTTGGGCTTGTCAACGCGCCTCGCGTCGACAAGATAGCGCTCCCGCCGCCTGAAAAGGCCGGCGAGCATGAAACGCCTGTGAAGCGGCGATGACGGGAGCCACCAAAGAATGATCGGACTCGTGCTTGTAACGCACGGTCAACTGGCCGCCGAATTCCGCCATGCCGTGGAACATGTCGTCGGGCCACAAGACAGTTTCGAGACCGTCGCGATCGGCGCCGATGACGATATGGAGCAGCGCCGCAGCGACATCATCGATGCCGTTGCCCGTGTCGACACGGGAGCGGGCGTCATCGTCTTGACAGACATGTTCGGCGGCACGCCTTCCAATCTTGCAATTTCGGTGATGGAATCCGGTCGTACCGAGGTCATTGCCGGCATGAACCTGCCGATGCTGATCAAGCTGTCCAGCATTCGCAAGGGCGACAATATGAGCGCAGCGCTGGACGAGGCGCAGGCGGCCGGCCGCAAATACATCAATGTCGCCAGCCAGCTTCTGAGCAGCAAATGAGCGCGCTGTCGGCCAACAAGGGTGACATCGTCCGGGAATTTCCAATCGTCAACCAGCGTGGCCTGCATGCCCGCGCCTCGGCAAAATTCGTTCAGGTTGCCAGCGGCTTCGACGCCTCCGTCCAGGTCGAGAAGGACGGCGTCACGGTTGGTGGCACCTCGATCATGGGCCTCATGATGCTGGCGGCAAGCCCCGGCTATTCGATCCGCGTCACCGCCAGCGGCCCGGAGGCCGGGCAGGTGATCGACGCGCTGGAGCAACTGGTCGCCTCCCGCTTCGGCGAAGAGTCCTGACGCCTGGAGCGCGTCGCGGCTGAACCCGATTTCGCGCCGGCGCGCCTCTGAGGACATGCACGGATAAAGATTTCTTTATATCCCATTGTCGTCCGACCGACGATCTGCTAGTCAGGCCGGCAACTCGCGCCCTTCGACACGCCTTCCGGCGCGGGCGCATCCCGAAGACAATTCTTGATCGGAGCACTGCCATGACGGGTAGCAATGACTATGTGGTCGCCGACATCTCGCTTGCCGGCTGGGGCCGCAAGGAGATCGAGATCGCCGAAACCGAAATGCCGGGCCTGATGGCCTGCCGCGAAGAATTTGGCAAGGCGCAGCCGCTCAAGGGCGCGCGCATCACCGGCTCGCTGCACATGACCATCCAGACGGCGGTGCTGATCGAAACGCTGATGGCGCTCGGCGCCGAGATCCGCTGGGCCTCCTGCAACATCTTCTCGACCCAGGACCATGCGGCCGCGGCCATCGCCGAAGCCGGCATTCCGGTCTTCGCGGTCAAGGGCGAGTCGCTCGAGGACTACTGGGTCTACACCGACAAGATATTCCAGTGGGCCGATGGCGGCACCTCCAACATGATCCTTGACGATGGCGGCGACGCCACCATGTACATCCTGATCGGCGCGCGCGCCGAAGCCGGCGAGGATGTGCTCTCCAATCCAGGCAGCGAGGAGGAAGAAATCCTGTTTGCCCAGATCAAGAAGCGGATGGCGGCATCGCCCGGCTTCTTCGCCAAGCAGAAGGAGGCGATCCGCGGCGTCACCGAAGAGACGACGACCGGCGTCAACCGGCTCTATCAGTTGCAGAAGAAGGGCCTGCTGCCGTTCCCGGCGATCAACGTCAACGACAGCGTGACCAAGTCGAAATTCGACAATAAATATGGCTGCAAGGAATCGCTGGTCGACGGCATTCGCCGCGGCACCGACACGATGATGGCCGGCAAGGTTGCGGTCGTCTGCGGCTATGGCGACGTCGGCAAGGGCTCTTCGGCGTCGCTCAAGGGCGCCGGCGCCCGCGTCAAGGTCACCGAGGTCGATCCGATCTGCGCATTGCAGGCGGCAATGGACGGCTTCGAAGTCGTCACCCTCGAAGATGCCGCCCCGACCGCCGACATCATCATCACCACCACCGGCAACAAGGATGTCGTCACCATCGACCATATGCGGGCGATGAAGGACATGGTGATCGTCGGCAATATCGGCCACTTCGACAACGAGATCCAGGTGGCGTCGCTGCGCAATCTGAAGTGGACCAACATCAAGCCGCAGGTCGACATGATCACCTTCCCGGACGGCAAGCGGATGATCCTTTTGTCGGAAGGCCGCCTGCTCAATCTCGGCAACGCCACCGGCCACCCGAGCTTCGTTATGTCGGCGTCCTTCACCAACCAGGTGCTGGCCCAGATCGAGCTGTACAGCAAGCCCGGCCAGTATCAGAACCAGGTCTATGTCCTGCCGAAGCATCTCGATGAAAAGGTCGCGCGCCTGCATCTCGACAAGCTCGGCGCCCGGCTTACCGAACTGTCCGGCGAACAGGCCGCCTATATCGGCGTGACCCCGCAGGGACCGTTCAAGCCGGAACACTACCGCTATTAACCACAGCGGAAATTACCACTAGATATTGAGGCCGGGCGATTGACTTTCGCCCGGCTTTATTTTTGCGCCGATTGATTCTTCACGCCGATTCGCGCAAGCGCTATGGTGCTGATTCGCGGGCCCGGGGACGAGGGCCGAGGCCCGCATCAGGGCGGTCTTGCATTCAGGCGGCGAAGAGGACCAGGACATGCCGGGGGATTACCCGCCTTGCGCGGGACAGGCCGTTTCCGGCGGCCACAACGATATGGCGACCACGGGTTCCGCTGCCAGAGGCGGAAGCCTCTTATGGCGCGCTGGCGCCCGCGTCGGAAAATTGCTTGCTTCTTCCGCGCTCGCCGGCCCGCTGCTTGGCCTTTCGGCACACGCTGGACCGGCTGCTGCATCCCACGCGGCTGCGCCCAAAGCCGGGCTGTCGGTCAGCACGGTCGAGGTCATGCAACTCGCCATGTTTGTCGGCGTCATGGGCGCGGCACTTGTCTCGGCCATTTTCCTGATCCGCGAACGGGCGCGCACCTCGGCCCAGAATGGCGAACTCAGAGCCCGCCTGGCCGACGTCAACGCTGCGCTGCAGCGCTCCGAGGCGCTGCTCAACCTGCGCGGCCAGCGTGTCGTCATGTGGGCATCGGAAAACAAAAAGCCCGAGCTCGTCGGGACATTGCCGGTTGAAAGCGGGGCTCCGGAAGACCGTGCCGCCTTCCTCGCCTTTGGCCGTTGGCTGATGCCGCGCTCGGCGGCGGCGCTCGAGAATGCCGTGGCGGGACTGCGGGAAAAGGCGAAGCCGTTCGATCTCGTCATCGAATCGCAGGCCGGGGCGCCGCTCGAAGTGCACGGCCGCAAGAGCGCAGCACACGTGCTCGTCCGCTTCGTCTCGCTTTCTGAAACGCAGCGAAGCGAGGCCAGGCTAAGAATTGAGAACCAGCGCCTTGCCGCCGACTATGACACCATGCTCGGTCTTTTCAACGCACTCAGCATGCCAGCCTGGCTGCGCTCGGCGGACGGGCGGCTGAAATGGGTCAACCGCGCCTATGCCAGGGCGGTCGAGGCGGAAAACGCCGAAGCTGCGGTTCGCGACGCGAAGGAGTTCCTGGGCGGCCAGGCGCGCGATGCGATCGCTGCGCAGCACAAGTCGCATCCCATCTTCGAGCAGGCGCTTTCCACCGTGATCGAAGGCGACCGCCGCATGTTCGCCGTGACCGACTTCGCCGGCGCGGACGGCTCGGCGGGTCTCGCCTGCGACACCAGCGCCATCGAAACGATCCGTAGCGAATATGAGCGGACCGTGCGCAGCCATGCCGACACGCTCGACCAGCTCAACACCGCCGTGGCGATTTTCGATACCGACGAAAAACTGCGGTTTTTCAACCAGGCGTTTCAGAAACTATGGGGTCTCGACAGCGGCTTCCTGCACAGCGCTCCGGACAACGCCTTGTTGCTCGACCGGCTGCGCAGCGAAGGCAAGATCGCCGAGCAGCCCGAATGGCGGCGCTGGAAGGAAAGCCTGCTTGGCGCCTATCGCGCGGTCGAGTCGCAGGAACATTGGTGGCATTTGCCGGACGGCAAGACCATCCGCGTCGTCGCCAATCCGCAGCCCAAAGGTGGCGTCACCTGGGTGTTCGAGAACCTGACCGAGAAGATGGACCTTGAAAGCCGCTACCAGACCGCGGTGCGGGTCCAGGGCGAAACGCTCGACAATCTTGCCGAAGGCGTAGCCGTGTTCGGCCCCGACGGCAGGCTCAGATTGTCGAACCCGGCATTCGCAGCACTTTGGGGGCTCGACGCCGACGCCGCCAAGCCCAACGTTCACGTCTCCACGATCCGCGATCTGTGCGACCGGCGGGCCGCCGACAGCCCCTGGCGCGGGTTCGTTGCCGCCATCACCGGTTTCGACGACGAGCGCCGCGACCGCCACGGCCAGACTGAGCTGAACAACGGCACCGTGCTGCGCTACGCGATGATCCCGCTGCCCAACGGTCAGGTGATGATGACCTTCGTCGACGTCACCGACAGCGTCAATGTCGAGCGGGCGCTGAAGGACAAGAATGAGGCACTGGAAAAATCCGACCAGCTCAAGAACGAGTTTGTGCAGCATGTCTCCTACGAGCTGCGCTCGCCGCTGACCAACATCATCGGCTTCACCGAGCTGCTTTCGCTGCCCTCGACCGGGCCATTGAACCAGAAGCAGAGCGAATATGTCGAGCATGTCAGCTCGTCTTCCTCGGTCCTGCTCACCATCGTCAACGACATCCTCGACCTGGCGACCGTGGATGCCGGCATCATGGAACTCGATATCTCCGAAGTTCACGTCGACCGGACCATCGCTGCCGCTGCCGAGCTTGTTGCCGACCGGCTGGAGGAGCATGCGATCAGGCTCAAGATCGATGCGGCCACTGCGCCAAAGACGTTCCACGGCGACGAAATCCGCATCCGCCAGATCCTCTACAACCTGCTGAGCAATGCCGCGAACTACGCACCGGAGGCGAGCACCATCACGCTCGCCTGCCGCTCGCTTGCCGAAGGCGTGGAATTCTCCGTTCACGACGATGGTCCCGGCATGCCGCCGGACCTGCTCGATTCCGTGTTCCGCCGTTTCGAACCGCGCACCAATGGCGGCCGCCGGCGCGGCCCCGGCCTCGGCCTGTCGATCGTCAAGAGCTTTGTCGAGCTGCATGGCGGCAGTGTCCGCATCGAAACCGGCAAGGACATGGGCACCACCGTCATTTGTGCCTTTCCCGACACGCCGTCCGGCATCCGCGCGGCGGCCGAGTAGCGCGTTCGATGGCAGGCATGGTGCTGGAGCGTTTTCTCGCCGACGAGGCTGCGACCGCAAGGCTGGGCGAGGATCTGGCCATGTCGCTGCGCCCCGGCGACGTGCTGGCTCTCAGAGGCGATCTCGGCGCCGGCAAGTCGAGTTTGGCGCGGGCGCTGATCAGGGCAATGACCGACGATGCCGGTCTCGACGTGCCGAGCCCGACCTTCACGCTCGTCCAGAGCTATGAGGCGCGCGTCCCCGTCCATCATTTCGACCTCTATCGCCTGTCCGCGGCGTCCGAACTGGACGAACTGGGTTTCGACGAGGCGCTGGCGCAAGGCGCTGCCCTGGTCGAATGGCCGGAGCGGGCAGAGGCCTATTTGCCAAAGACTTCGGTGCTGATCGAACTCGTCCATCAGGACGACGGACGCCTGGCGAGATTGTCGGGACAAGGCGTTGCCTTCGAGCGCGCGGCGCGCTCGCTGGCCATGCGCAATTTTCTGGAAAGAGCCGGCTGGGGTGAAGCGCAGAGACGCTATTTTATCGGCGACGCCTCGGCCCGCTCCTATGAGGTCGTCTCGCTGGCCGGCCTGCCGCCGCGCGTGTTGATGAACTCGCCGCGGCTGGTGCTCGGGCCGCCGGTCCGCGACGGCAAGCCCTATGCGGTGATCGCCCACACCGCACAATCCGTCGCGGCCTTCGTCGCCATCGATCGGGCATTGCGGGCCGGCGGCGTCTGCGCCCCGGAAATCCACGCGCAGGACCTGGACCAGGGCTTTCTTCTCATGGAGCATCTCGGCTCGGAGGGATTTCTCGGCCAGCACGGTCAGCCGCTGGCGGAGCGCTACGCGGCGGCGGCCGAACTGCTTGCGATGATGCACGGCAAGACGTGGCCCGATAGCATCGAGGCCGCGCCCGGCGTCTTTCACGACGTGCCGCCTTTCGACCGCGACGCCATGATGATCGAAGCCGAATTGCTGCTCGACTGGTATGTGCCGGCGATCACAGGCGGCCCGGCAAGCGATGCCTTGCGCGCCGGCTATACCAAGCAATGGAACGCTGCTCTCGACCGGCTGGAGGGGCGCGAATACACGCTCATGCTGCGCGACTTTCATTCGCCCAACATCATCTGGCGCGGCAATCGTTCCGGTCACGATCGCCTTGGCATCGTCGATGTCCAGGACGCGCTGATCGGCCCTTCCGCCTACGATCTCGCCTCTCTCGCCATGGACGCCCGGGTTACGATCTCGCCTGAGATCGAGCGACGGACGGTCGATGCCTATATCGCCGCGCGCCATAAGGCCGGTGCTTTCAACGAGGACGAATTCGTCGAAACCTATGCGATCATGGCGGCGCAGCGCAATTCGAAGATCCTCGGCATTTTCGTCAGGCTCGAAAAGCGGGACGGCAAGCCCTATTATCTGAAACACCTGCCGCGCATTCGCGATTATCTCCGGCGGGCTCTGGCGCATCCGGCACTGGCCGGCCTGCGGGATTTCTATACCGCCCAAGGGCTGCTGGAGGAACGGCCGCTGTGACGACACGCCCCAAAACCGCAATGGTGCTTGCCGCCGGGCTGGGAAAGCGCATGCGGCCAATCACCGACACAATGCCGAAACCGCTGGTCAGGATATCAGGCAAGACGTTGCTCGACTGGAGCCTGGACGGCCTGGCCCGTGCCGGCGTCGACAAGGCCATCGTCAACGTCCATTACTTTCCCGAGCAGATCGTCGCCCACGTCGCCGCGCGCCGCGCGCCGCGCGTCGTCATTTCCGACGAAAGCCAAAGACTGCTCGATTCCGCCGGCGGTATCGTCCATGCTTTGCCGGAACTGGGAGGGGCTCCCTTTTACATCGTCAATGCCGACACCTTCTGGATCGACAGCGGCGTGCCCAACCTTGCCCGCCTCGCCCTTGCATGGGACGCGGCGAAAATGGATATTCTGCTGATGCTCGCGGATTCCCAGTCAGCAACCGGACACAGCGGCGGCACCGATTTCCTGATGGCGCCGGACGGAGCCTTGCGGCGTTCGAAAGGCGACCCGACAGGCCTGATCTATGCCGGCGCGGCGATCGTCCATCCCAGGCTTTTCAAGGATGCGCCGGCCGGCCCACACTCGCTCAACGCCTATTTCGATGCGGCCATCGCAGCCGGCCGCCTGTACGGCATGGTGATGCACGGCCATTGGATCACCGTTGGCACGCCCGACGCCATTCCGCTTGCGGAAGCGGTCGTTGCCACCGCTCTTGCTGAGTCGCCCGGCACTCTTACCGAGTTGACCAGCGCTCTCACCGAGTTGAAATGAGCGGCTCCCGCCGCGTTTTCTCGATCCCGCCCGGAGCGCCGTTTCTGCCGACGCTGGCCGACGCCCTGCTGTCAGGGCGCCTCGTTTCCGGTTTCCGCTTCGACGGCGACCCGCTGGCGCTGGCCGACGCCACCATCTACGTGCCGACGCGCCGCGCCGCGCGGGCGCTGCGCGGCGTCTTCGTCGACTGTCTGGGTGGCCGCTCGGCGATCCTGCCGGTCATCCGCCCGCTCGGCGAGTTCGACGAGGACGAGGCCGCGTTCGAGGCCGACGCATCGGCCGCCATCGACCTCGCGCCGCCGATCGCCGCGATCGAGCGCCTGCTGCTGCTGGCGCCGCTGGTGCGCGCCTGGAAACGCCGCCTGCCGGCGCATGTCGCGGCACTTTTCGACGAGGAGATCGTTGTCCCGGCGTCGGCCGCCGATGCCATCTGGCTGGCGCGCGACCTGGCCCGGCTGATGGACGAGATCGAGACGGAAGGCACGGACTGGACCAGGCTCGCCGATCTGGTGACCGGCAACCTCGCCGGCTGGTGGCAAGTGACGCTCGACTTCCTGAGCATCGTCACCGAAAACTGGCCGAATCTCCTCGAAGAACGCAATCGCTCCAACCCGACTGCGCATCGCAATGGGCTGATAAGGCTGGAAGCAGCGCGGCTGAAGCGCAATCCGCCGACCGGGCCGGTGATCGCCGCCGGCTCCACCGGGTCCATTCCCGCCACCGCTGAATTGCTTGCGGTGATCGCCGGCCTGCCCAGCGGCGCGGTCGTGCTGCCCGGCCTCGACCTGATGCTGGATGAGCCGTCATTCCAGGCAATTGCGGTGCCCGGCGCGCGGCCGGCCTTGCTTGGCCACCCGCAATACGGCCTGGCAAAACTGATCGGCAAGATCGGCGTGCTGCGCGGCGATGTCGAGGAGATCGCCGTTGCCGAAAGGCCGCTCGCGCTGCGCGCCGCACTTGTCGGCGAGGCGCTGCGGCCGGCGGAGACCACCGAGCTGTGGGTCGAGACGCGCGCCCGCTTTACGGCCGGCGATATCACCGAGGCCTTCGCCGACGTGACGCTGCTCGAAGCCGCCGGCGAGCGCGACGAAGCGGTGGCGATCGCCGTCGCGCTGAAACGCGCCGTCGAACAGCCCGGCCAGCGCGCCGCGCTCGTCACCGGCGACCGCGCCCTGGCGCGGCGCGTCTCGGTCGAGCTTTTGCGCTTTGGTGTCGTCGCCGACGATTCGGGCGGCACACCGCTCATCAACACGCCAGCCGCCGGCCTGCTCAGACTGGCGCTTCAGGCGGCGTTCCGCCCCGGCGATCCCGTGGCCCTGCTGTCGCTGCTCAAGCACCCGCTGCTTGGCCTCGGTCTGGAACGCACAAGCGTCCGTCGCGCGGTGGAGATCGTCGAACTGGTGGCGCTGCGCGGCGGCATCGGCCGCCCCGACGTCGCCTCGCTGCCGGAGCTCTTCGATGCCCGGCTCCTCGAATTCGACGATCGCGGCAATCGCCGCCCGCCCTTCTGGCGATCGCGGCTTTCGGTCAGGCGCATCGAAGAAGCCCGAGACCTGCTGATCCGGTTAACCGCCGCGCTTGCGCCGCTGGTTGCCTATCGCGACGAGGAGAATGCCGATCTTGCCACGCTTGTGCGGGCCAGCGTCGTCGCGCTCGAAGGTCTCGGCCGCTCCGCGGGTGGCTGTCTGAGCGAACTCTATGCCGACGACGCCGGCGAAAAGCTCACCGAGCTCTTGCGCGGGCTGGTCGCTGCCTCGGCGTCGTTCTCCTTCGGAGCCGACGAATGGCCCGATGTGATGGAGGCGCTGATCGCACCCGAGACGGTCAAGCCGGCACAAGGCACCGACAGGAACATCGCCATCTGGGGTGCGCTGGAAGCCCGGTTGCAAAACGTCGACACGCTGGTCGTCGGCGGACTCAACGAAGGCGTGTGGCCGCGCAAGCCGGAAAGCGACCGCTTCATGTCCCGGCTGATGAAGACCGGCATCGACCTCGAGCCGCCCGAACGGCGCATCGGCCTGGCCGCCCATGATTTCCAGATGGCGATGGGGGCGAGGAAAGTGGTGCTGGCGCGCTCCGCCCGCTCCGGCGACGCACCGGCGGTGCCGTCGCGCTGGCTGCAGCGCCTGCTGACCTTCATAGGCAAGGACCATGCGGCGGTGCTTCGCCGGCGTGGTGATGAATTCCTGTCCTGGGCCCGTGCGCTCGATGCCGGCGAACGAAGAGACTTCGCGCCGCGGCCGCAGCCGAAGCCACCGCTGGATGTGCGGCCGCAACATTTCTCGGTCACCGAGATCGAAACGCTGCGCCGCGACCCTTACGCGATCTATGCCAGGAGGATCCTCCGCCTGATGCCGCTCGACCCGGTCATCCGCGACCCGGGTGCTGCCGAACGCGGCACGCTGTTTCACGCCATCCTGCATCTCTTTTCGCGGACCGTGGCCGATCCGCTTGTGCCGGAGGCGCTGGACGGTCTCATTGCCGCCGGCCGCGAATGCTTTGCCGAGGCGGCCCTTCCTCCCGATGTCGAGGCGGTGTGGTGGCCGCGCTTCGAAAAGCTCGCCGCCGGCATCATCGAATGGGAGCGCGGCCGCGCCTTCGCCGTGACAATGCGGCATGCCGAGGAGCACGCCGAGAAAACAGGCGTCGGCCAGTCCGGCGTGACGCTGTCCGGCTATGCCGATCGTGTCGATCTCCTGGCCGGCGGCATGGCCGACATCCTGGATTACAAGACCGGCTCTTCGCCGTCGAAGGCGCAGGCCCATACGCTGCTTTCGCCGCAACTGGCGCTCGAGGGCGCGCTACTCAGGCGCGGCGCCTTCAAGGGGCTAGGCGCGCGCGAGCCGTCGCAGCTGGCCTTCATCAGGCTGAAGCCGAATGGCGAGGTGTTCGAGGAATCCATCCTCGAATACAACCGCAAGCCGCGAACCGCCGCAGACCTCGCCGAGGAAGCCTGGGCGCGGCTCGAAAAACTGCTGATCCACTATGCCAACCCGGCGACCGGATACCTGTCGCGGGCGTTGCCGTTCCGCGAGGGCGAGACCGACGGCGACTACGACCATCTCGCCCGCGTGCTCGAATGGTCTGCCGGCGGCGATGCCGACGACGAGGGAGGGGAGGCATGAAGAAGGCCTATCCCATCCCGACCGATACCGCCGTCAGCCAGGCAAGCGCCTCAGATCCGCAAAATTCCGCCTGGGTGTCGGCCAACGCCGGATCGGGCAAGACCCATGTGCTGGCCCAGCGTGTCATCCGTCTTCTGCTGCGTGGCACCGATCCGTCGAAGATCCTGTGCCTGACCTACACCCGCGCCGCCGCCGCCAACATGTCGAACAGGGTGTTTTCGACATTGTCGGAATGGACGGCGCTTGGCGACGCAGAACTGGCGACAAGGATAGAGGCGCTGGACGGTCGCCAGCCCAATCGCGAAGCCATGCGCCGCGCCCGCCGCCTGTTCGCCGAGGCGCTGGAGACGCCCGGCGGGCTGAAGATCCAGACCATCCACGCCTTCTGCGAATCGGTGCTGCACCAGTTCCCGCTGGAAGCCAACATACCGGCCCATTTCGAAATGCTCGATCCGCAGATGGAGGCGTCGCTCTTCGCCGCCGCCCGCCGCGACATGATCTCGGGCACGGCGGCCGGCGATGCGGAGCTGGCCGAGGCTTTCGCCACCATTCTGGAACGCGGCGGCGAACACGGGCTCGACGCCTTGCTGGCCGAGATCGTGCGCAAGCGCGAAGGTCTGCGCGCCTTCATCAGCGCGGCTGGCGGCGATGGTTTTCAGGCGCTGTTCGACGAGTTCAGGTTTCCCGCCGGCCAGACCGCCGAAGGCCTGGCGGCGTCCGTCTGGCCGCTGCCGGGCTTCCTGCCGGACTATTTCATCACCTTTGCCCGCGCTGCCGAAGCCGCCGATGCCCGCTTCGTACTCAACAACGTTCTGCCCTATGCGCGCCTTGCCTTCGCCGAGGATGATCCGGTTCGCCGGCTGCATCTGCTGGCAAAAGCCTTCCTGCGAGGTGATGGCGAGCCTTATGAGCCGGCAATGTTCAAGAAGGCGTTGCTCGACCGGCTGCCGGATCTTGCCGAGCGCTATCTGTCAGCGGTCGATGCCATTCTCGAAATCTCCGACCGATTGGCCTTGTTCAGGATGCTGGAGGGCACACGTGCCGCGCTGACCATCGCCGACTGGCTGATCGCCCGCTACGAGCACTTGAAGCGCGCCCGCGGCTTCCTCGATTTCAACGACCTCATCACCCGAACGGTCAATCTCCTGGCGCGGCCCGACGCCGGCCCCTGGGTGCAATACAAGCTCGACCAGGGCATCGACCATATCCTGCTCGACGAGGCGCAGGACACCAGTCCCGACCAGTGGGAGGTGGTGAAGCGACTGGCCGAGGAATTCTTTGCCGGGCTCGGCGCACGCGACAATGTTCACCGCACGGTGTTCGCGGTCGGCGACGAAAAACAGTCGATCTATTCCTTTCAAGGAGCGGCGCCCGACTCCTTCGCCGACTCAAGGCTGCTGTTTTCCGCAAAAGTGCGCGACGCCAAAGCCGCCTTCGCCGATCTCAAGCTGACCTGGTCGTTCCGCTCGACCGAAGACGTGCTTGCGGCGGTGGACCGTGTCTTTGCCGACCCGCTCGTGCGGCGCGGCATCAGCCACGATCCCGACCCGCTGACCCACAAGGCGATCCGCAGCGATGCGCCGGGCTATGTCGAGGTCTGGCCGTCGATCGGCGCCGACGTCGTCGACGAACCCGACGACTGGACGCAAGCCGTCGACCACGCCCATGCGCCGGCGGTGCGTATTGCCGAAAACGTGGCGGCAACCATTGCCGGCTGGATCGGCGCCGGCGAGATCATTGAAGGCCGCGGCAAGAAGCTTCGGCCCGGCGACGTGCTGGTGCTGGTGCGCAAGCGCGATCGTTTCGTCCATGCGCTGACGCGCGCACTGAAGCGCCGCGACATCCCGGTCGCCGGTGCCGACCGCCTCAGCCTGCCCGGTCATATCGCGGTCAAGGACCTGATCGCGCTCGGCCACTTTCTTGTCCAGCCTGAGGACGATCTGTCGCTTGCCGCCGTGCTGCGCAGCCCGATTTTCGGTGTTTCGGAAGAGACGCTTTTCGCGCTCGCCGGCGAGCGGCCGTCCGGCCTCTCGTTGATCGCTTCGCTCAGGCAGCAAGCCGGCGAAAGCGCCGCCTTGGCCGCAATCGCTGCCCAGCTCGACACATGGTCCGATGAAGCCGCATTCAGGCCGGTGTTCGAATTCTATGCCGGGGCTCTCGCCCGCGACGGCTTGCGCAAGAAAATGGTCGCGCGGCTCGGGCCGGAAGCCGGCGACATCCTCGACGAATTCCTGAGCTTCTGCCTGGCCGAGGAGCGGACCGGCCTGCCGGGGCTGGAATCCTTCCTGTCGACGCTGGAGAATGCCGGCCCCGAGATCAAGCGCGAAATGGACCAGACCCGCGACGAGGTTCGCGTCATGACCGTGCATGCCGCCAAGGGCCTCGAGGCGCCCGTCGTGTTCCTGGCCGATGGTGGCTCGGCGCCGTTCAGCGATCAGCATCTGCCGCGACTGATGCCGTTCGATGGCTCGGGCCAACACTGGGACGGCAAGGGCTATCTCTGGCGTTCGGCCGGCGATGTCGCCAATGGCTTTTCGCGGGCCGCTTCGGTCCGCGCGCGCGAGCTGGCCGACGACGAATACCGCCGGCTGCTCTATGTCGGCATGACCCGCGCCGAGGACCGGCTGATCGTCTGCGGCTATCACGGCAAGCGGGTGCCGAATGCCGGCACCTGGCACTCGATCGTCAGCCGCGCGCTGGTCGGCGCGCCCGAAAGCATCGAGCGGCAGCATCCCGCCACCGGCGAGACCGTGCATCGCTTTCACGTGACAAAATTGCCGCCGGTCGCACAGGCGGCCGCCGAAGCGGCGCGGCAGGCGCAACAGTTCGAGCCGTTGCCGAAGAGCCTGTTCCAGCCCTTGCCGCCCTTCGAGGATCTGCCGCGGCCGCTGTCGCCGTCCGGCGCCTCGGCGCTGATCGATGAGGCCAGGCAAGCCGTAGTCGACACCGGCTCGCCGGTGCTGGACACCGAGGCAGAACCTGGCTTTGCGGTGATGCGGGGCCTGGCGCTGCACAAATTGCTGCAGATGCTGCCCGGCATCGCCGAGACCGAACGCCGCGATGCCGCGGAGCGCTACCTCAAGCGCGCTGGCGCGCAATGGCCTGAAACCGAGCGCGACAAGGCCTTGGCTTCAGTGGCGGCGATCCTTGCCGACAGCCGCTTCGATCAGCTGTTTGCGCCGAACTCACGCGCTGAGGTCGCGGTCATGGGCAGCCTGGAGGTCAAGGGCAAGCTGCGCTCGATCTCCGGCAAGATCGACCGGCTGGCGATCACATCAGGCAAGGTGTCGATAGTCGACTACAAGACCAACCGGCCGGCGCCTGCAGCGCTGGCGGACGTTCCACCGGCCTATGTCCTGCAGCTCGCGCTCTATCGCTCGCTGCTCCAGCCGCTTTATCCCGGGCATGAGGTCTCGGCGGCGCTGCTGTTCACTGAAGCGCCGCGATTGATCGAGCTGCCGCCGGCGGCGATGGACGACGCCCTTGCCCGACTCACGGGAGCGTGACACAACAGCTGCTTGAAGAAGGGCGCGATCACCACCACATTTGGTGCGACAATAACTCTCGAAAGGATTTTCGCATGGCCACCGTCAAGGTCGACAAGAGCAATTTCCAGACCGATGTGCTTGACGCCAAGGAACCGGTCGTCGTCGATTTCTGGGCGGAATGGTGCGGCCCGTGCAAGATGATCGCGCCGGCGCTGGAAGACATCGCCATCGAACTCGGCGGCAAGGTCAAGATCGCCAAGCTCAACATCGACGAGAATCCCGAGCTGGCCGCGCAGTTCGGCGTGCGCTCGATCCCGACGCTGATGATCTTCAAGGGCGGCGAAATGGCCGACATGAAGGTCGGCGCCGCGCCGAAGACGGCGCTGTCGCACTGGATCAACGGCAATCTCGCCTGATCCGGCGGAAATCCGGAGACAAGCCCGGCCCTCGCGCCGGGCTTTTTGCTGCGTCATCTAATGTACTGCGCGTCCCCCTGGACGCGCGAAGGACGCTGCTGCACTTGATCTGACCGAAGATCGGATCGGGATTTTCTGGGTCATGCGGCTGGTCCGCCGTGGCACTCGCCACTTGCCGGCCCATGTTCTTGTCTGACTTAAAGCAGGAGAACGACATGACCGGATCCGCCAAGGCCACCGTCTTCATCGACAATGAGCGCGTCATCGTCACCGAATACCGCTTCGCGCCGGGCGACAATACCGGCTGGCACCGCCATGGCCATGATTATGTCGTCGTGCCGCTGATGGACGGCAAGCTCAAGCTCCTGACCAAGGACGGCGAATCCTTCGCCGAAATGAAGGAGGGGGCGCCCTATTTCCGCAAGGAGGGCGTGGAGCATGACGTCATCAATGCCAATGAGGGCGAGTATGCCTTCATCGAGATTGAGCTGAAGTAGTCCCCACCGAGGCCGTCTCCGCCATAGGCGTGAGGCGATCACCAATCCGCGATGCGATCGCCTCCGACGAACTGCGCACTTTTCTCTGTGTATTCAAACAGTTCTATCTTCACGTTGTTAGGATCGCGAATCCAGGCCTGGTAGGTATCATCGCATGCGTGTTTCTTTGACGTGACTTCAACGCCTTTCGCTCTTACGTCGGCGATCGCGGCGTCAAGGTTTTCCACTTCAAGGCAGAAGTGGTTGATCTGGTTCAGGTCGCTATAGCTGGCCCCGTCTTTCTGGAACACCTCGACGTGGCTGCGGCTGCCGCAATTGAGGTAGAACCGAAAATCTTGCCGTCGCGCAGGAAGTTGAACTGGGTGTCCATGCAGAGGACGTCCCGATAGAAGCTTCGCGTCACTTCGAGATCATCTGCGAAGATGCAAACGTGAGCGAGCTGCTTTACCTTGATCACGGCTGGCTCCTCGCGGTGATCTGACGAAGTCCGGCGTCATCGTGCCCTGGTGAACACGCGCCTCAAACCGGCGGCGTGCCGTTTTCGGCCAGCACCGCGCCGGCCAGATAGAGCGAGCCGCTGATCAGGATGCGCGGCGGCGGTCCGTCCCACGTGTCGCGTAGCAGCATCAGCGCATTGGCGACGGAGCTCACCGGTTCGGCCGACAGGCCGGCCTCGACGGCGCGGATCGCCAGTTCGTCATTCGGCACACTGGCCTCGCTGAGGCTCACCGGCACCGTGTAGACATGCCGCACCAGGCCCTTAAAGGCGCGGAAATAGCCGCTCTGGTCCTTGGTGTTGATCATGCCGCAAATCAAGAACAGCGGCCGCGGGTTTTTTTCCTCCTGCTCGGCCAATGCCTCGGCGACGACCACGCCGGCGCCGGGATTGTGGCCGCCGTCGAGCCAGATGTCGGCGCCCTTTGGCGCCAGTTCCGTCAGCGTGCCTTGCGGCAATTTCTGCATCCGCCCCGGCCAGGTGACATTGGCCATCGCCTTGTCGGCGACGCGATGGCTGATCTCGAAACCTGCCGACTTGACCGCCGCAATCGCCGCCGCCGCATTGGCGAACTGGTGGCGCCCTGGCAGGCGCGGTGGCGACAGGTCCATCAGCCCGTCTTCGTCCTGATAGACCATCCGGCCGTTTTCCTCGAAGGCGAGGAAATCCTGGCCATAGACGAAGGCGGGACAGTCGAGCCGCTCGGCGGTTTCGATAAGCACCTGAAGCGCCGTTTCGCTTTCCTGCGCGCCAATGACCACCGGGCAACCGCGCTTGATGATGCCGGCCTTTTCGGCTGCGATCAGTTCGACACGGTCGCCGAGAAAGGATTCGTGGTCGAGCGAGACCGGCATGATCACCGACACCGCCGGCTCGGTGATGACATTGGTGGCATCAAAGCGGCCGCCAAGGCCGACCTCGATGATGACGGCATCTGCCGGATGTTCGGAAAACAGCAGGAAGGTGACGGCGGTGAGGATCTCGAAGACGGTGATCTTCTGGCCTTCATTGGCCTTGGCGACGCGGGCGATGGCATCGGCGAAGACCTCGTCCTCGACCAGCCTGCCGCCGCCGTCGGCGGCCAGCCGGTAGCGCTCATGCCAGTTCACCAGATGTGGCGATGTGTGGACATGGACGCGGTGGCCGGCCGCTTCGAGCAGCGCCCGCGAAAACGCGGCGCAGGAGCCCTTGCCGTTGGTGCCGGCGATGTGGATGACCGGCGGCAGATGGTCCTGCGGATTGCCAAGCCGCTCCAGCAGCCGCGAAATACGGTCGAGCGAAAGATCAAAGCCCTTCGGATGAAGCGACATCAGGCTTTCGATTTCGCGGTCGGCGGCAAGCGTGCTCATGGGAGAATCCTAGCGCATGACCCCGAAAAATCGAAATCGATTTTCGGAAAGGAATCATGCGTGAATCAAGATGCTACAGCGCCACAGATGGCGCGCAATCGCGGTTCGCGACGACGGATGTCGCGTCAGGCTTGCGGGCGTGCTTCCGCCGGGACCGCCACCGGCGGCAGGATTTCCGGTTCCAGCGGCTTTTCTTCTTCCGGCAGCTTGAGCAGCATTTTCAGGAGCCGTGCGATCGTCTGGCGCATCTCCAGCCGCGACACCACCATGTCGACCATGCCGTGCTCCATCAGATACTCGGAGCGCTGGAAGCCGTCGGGCAGCTTTTCCCTGATCGTCTGCTCGATGACGCGCGGCCCGGCAAAGCCGATCAGCGCGCCGGGCTCGGCGATGTGCACGTCGCCCAGCATGGCGTAGGAGGCAGTGACGCCGCCGGTAGTCGGATTGGTCAGAACGACGATATAGGGAAGACCGGCTTCCTTCAGCCGATCGACGCCGATCGTGGTTCTCGGCAATTGCATGAGCGACAGGATGCCCTCCTGCATGCGGGCGCCGCCGGAGGCCGCGAACAGGATCAGCGGCCGCTTGCGTTGCACTGCGACCTCGAAGCCACGAACGATGGCGTCGCCGGCGGCCATGCCAAGCGAGCCGCCCATGAAGGCGAAGTCCTGCACGGTCACCACCACCGGCAGGCCTTCGACGGTGCCCAGCGCATTGATGATCGCGTCCTCCAGCCCGGTCTTGGCCTTGGCGTCCTTCAGCCGGTCGGTGTAGCGCTTCTCGTCGCGGAATTTCAGCGGATCCTGCACCACCTTGGGGTTTTCGAGCATCTCGTACTTGCCGTCGTCCATGAAGAATCTCAGCCGCTCCCTGGCCGAGATCTTCATGTGATGGCCGGAGGACGGGATGACGAACTGGTTCTGCTCCAGATCCTTGTGGAAGACCATCTCGCCGGTCTCCGGATCCTTGATCCAGAGGTTTTCAGGCATGTCGGTGCGCCGGCCGAGCATCGAATTGATCTTCGGTCGAACGTAGTTGGTGATCCAGTTCATCGCTTCGGCTCCTGTCCTGACGAAGAGTTAGACCATGATCCCGAAAAGTGGAAACCGGTTTTCGGTGGAGATCATGGTCAACCAGAAGATCAAGACTATTCGGCGGCAGCAAGGCGGGCCGCGCGCACGCCTTGCGAAAGCCCGCTGACCAGCGTGGCGACCGCCTCGGCCGGGTCGGCGGTCTTTTCGCCCTTCGGCCCCAGAACATTGGCGACCGCATTGACGATCGCAGTGCCGACGACGACGCCGTCGGCCGACGCTCCGATGATGCGCGCCTGCTCGGCGGTCTTGACGCCGAAGCCGACGCAGACCGGCAGGTCGGTATGGCCCTTGATGCGCCCGACCGCCGCCGCCACCTTGCCGGTGTCGGCAAGTGCTGAGCCGGTGATGCCGGTCATCGACACGTAATAGACGAAGCCGGAGGTGTTCTGCAGCACCTTTGGCAGGCGCTTGTCGTCGGTGGTCGGCGTCGCCAGCCGGATGAAATTGATGCCGGCCCTCAGCGCTGGAATGCAAAGCTCCTCATCCATTTCCGGCGGCAGGTCGACGACGATCAGCCCGTCTATGCCGCTGGCCAGCGCATCCCCGAGGAAGCGGTCGACGCCGTGGATGTAGATCGGATTGTAGTAGCCCATCAAAACGATCGGCGTTTCATTGTCGGTGGCACGAAATTCCGAAGCCATCTTCAGCGTCTTGACCAGCGTCTGCCCGCCTTTCAGCGCGCGCAGGCCGGCCGCCTGGATCGCCGGGCCGTCGGCCATCGGATCGGAAAATGGCATGCCGAGCTCGATGATGTCGCTGCCGGCGCCGGGCAGCGCCTTCATGATCGACAGGGAGGTGTCGTAGTCCGGGTCGCCGCCCATGAAATAGGTGACGAGTGCCGGGCGCCCTTCGGCCTTCAGTTTGGCCATACGGCGGTCGATGCGGGGGGTCATGATCAGATCTCCATGCCCAGCATATTGGCCACCGTATGCACGTCCTTGTCGCCGCGGCCGGACAGGTTGACGATGACGATCTGGTCCTTGTCCATGGCGGGCACGATCTTCACCGCATGCGCGATGGCATGGGCGGATTCGAGCGCCGGAATGATGCCTTCGACGCGTGTCGTCAACTGAAACGCCTCCAGCGCCTCGTCGTCGAGAACAGGCACATAGTCGACGCGGCCACTGTCGCGCAGCCAGGAATGCTCCGGCCCGACGCCGGGATAGTCGAGGCCGGCCGAAATCGAATGCCCGTCCATGATCTGCCCGTCGGCGTTCTGCAGGAGATAGGTGCGGTTGCCGTGCAGCACGCCGGGCGCGCCGGCGTTCATTGAGGCGCAATGCTCGATGCCGTCGAGGCCGCGGCCACCGGCCTCGATGCCGATGATCTTTACGCTGCGGTCGTCGAGGAACGGGTGAAAAAGGCCGATGGCGTTGGAGCCGCCGCCGACGGCGGCGATGATGGTGTCCGGCAGCCGGCCTTCCTGCTCGAGGATCTGGGCGCGCGCCTCGATGCCGATCACCGACTGGAAGTCGCGCACCAGCTCCGGATAGGGGTGCGGGCCGGCGGCGGTGCCGATCAGGTAGTAGGTGTCCTCGACATTGGTCACCCAATCCCGAAGAGCTTCGTTCATGGCGTCCTTCAACGTGCCGTGGCCGGCAGTCACCGGCCGCACCTCGGCGCCGAGCAGCTTCATGCGGAAGACGTTCGGGCTTTGCCGGGCGACGTCGGTGGCGCCCATATAGACGACGCACGGAAAGCCGAAACGCGCCGCCACGGTGGCCGACGCCACGCCGTGCTGGCCGGCGCCGGTCTCGGCGATGATGCGCTTCTTGCCCATGCGCTTGGCCAGCAGGATCTGGCCGAGGCAGTTGTTGATCTTGTGCGAGCCGGTGTGGTTCAGATCCTCGCGCTTGAAATAGACCTTTGCGCCGCCCCCAACGCCTTTCGCCGCGGAAGCCTCGCGAAGATGCCTGGTCAGACCTTCGGCGAAATAAAGCTTCGACGGCCGCCCGGCATAGTGGGTCGAAAGGTCAGTCAGTTCGGCCTTGAAATCCGCATCGTCCTTGACCTCGTTCCAGTGCCGTTCAAGGTCGAGGATCAGCGGCATCAACGTTTCGGCAACGAAACGACCGCCGAAGATGCCGAACATGCCCTGCTCATCGGGTCCGGTGCGGAAGGAATTGGGTATCGCCGGCTTGTTCATCGCCGATCTCCTAGCTTGTGGTTTGAAGCACGGTCAGGCGGCGCGGTTGGCGTGTGCTGCCCTGACGGCCCGGAAAAACTGTTCGATCAGCGCCGGATCCTTGACGCCCGGCGCGCTTTCCACGCCCGAGGAAATGTCTAGTCCGGGCGGGTTGGCAAGCCGAAAGGCATCGCCGATGTTGGCGGCGTTGAGCCCACCGGAAAGCATGTAATCGACGCCTGCGTCAAGGCCGGCCAGAACGCGCCAGTCGAAGGCAACGCCGTTGCCGCCCGGCAGTTGCGAACCCTTCGGCGGCTTGGCGTCGAACAGGAAACGGTCGGCAATGCCGACGAACGGTCTTGTCCGCTCCAGGTCGGCAGCCTCGCTGACCGGCAGCGCCTTCATCACCGGCAGGCCATAGCGGGCCTTGATCTCGGCCACCCGCTCCGGCGTTTCCGAGCCATGCAGCTGCAGCATGTTGGGCTGCATTTTTTCGACGATTTCATCCAGAAACGCATCGCCGGCGTCGACTGTCACGGCAACCGCCCTGGCCTTGCCGATTGCCGCTTCGCGCAAGCGGCCGGCTTCCGCCGGCTCGACATAGCGCGGGCTTTTGGCAAAGAAAATAAAGCCGACATGACTGGCGCCGCCGGCCAATGCCGCGGCCAATGCCTTGTCGGTCTTCAGTCCGCATATCTTGATGTCGAGCGCCATGACGCGGGGATTGGCACGAAACGGCAAAAGAGTCGAGAAAAAGCGCATGTTTGCCACCGGCGCGGAACGCGCTACCTTCCTAAGACAAGAGAGCGGAACGGGCTACTTACTAAAGATAATACCGACGGGAGCAAACAAGCATGGCAGACGATACCGTCGCCCAACTCAGGCAAAAAGTCGCGCAGGCTCGCGAGGTCATCGCCCATCTGATGGACAAGGCCGCCTTCAACGGCGCCGAGGCACACCGCGCGCTCGACTATTTCGGCAGCAACGCCTTCAAGAAGGACTTCCTGCCATGGCCGCGCCATACCGACGAGGGGCTGCGCCCAGAGGAGTTGAACGCGGCGAATGATGATTGACCGGGCGATCTATTCGAACATGATCGCTTGTAGCGCGCCGCCATTGCGCTTGAGCCAGTCCTTGCAGCGCTCGGTGTCGGGGCAGAGCTGCTCGCACAGCTTCCAGAATTTCGGGCCGTGGTTCATCTCCTTGAGATGCGCCACCTCATGCGCGACGAGATAGTTTATGACCGGTCGCGGCGCCATCATGATGCGCCAGGAGAACGACAGGTTGCCGTCCGACGTGCATGACCCCCAGCGGCTCGACGTGTCCTTGAAGCGGATTGCCTTGGCGCGCTTGCCGATCGTCCCAGTGTGCCTGACCACCAACCGCTCGATCTCGCGCTTGGCCTCGCGCTTGAGGAAATCGGCGATGCGGCGCGGCAGGTGCACGCGCTCGCCATGCACGATCATCAGCGGACCGCGTTCGTCGCACGACAGCGTGACGGTACCGCGTTTCGAGGGCTCATGAACGATGCGATGCGGCACGCCGCGCACCGGAATTTTGATACCGGGCCGCACCTGCGGCCGGTTGGGCACTTTGGCCAGCCGCTGCTCCAGCCAGTCCTGATGGCGGTCAAGGAATTTTTCCACCTCGCCTCGCCGCAGGCCCGGTGGCACGGTGATGCGTAGGCCCCGGCCACCGGAATCGATGCGCAGCGTCAATCGCCGCGCCCGGTCGCTCTCGACGATCTTGAGCGGCAGCGTGCGGCCGGCAACACAATGCTCCCGCTCCACGACGGGGGCGGGCCTGGGTTTGGTCAGGTTGCGGAAGAAGCCGAATGACATGGCCAGGACGATACGTGATTCGAGGAAAACGAATAGAACAAAAAAGAAACGGCGCCGCTGACGCGACGCCGTTTTTGATTATTATTTATGTCGAGGCAAGTGCCTTACTCGTCAAGCAGGCCTGGCGTGGATTTGCCACCGCCGGTTGTGGGCCCGCCGGTTGTGGGCGACGTCGACTTGTTGCGGTTCGCCATGAAGCGGTCGAACTCTTCCTGGTCCTTGGCGCGACGCAATTCCCTGGCGTATTCGTCGAACTCGCTCAGCATCTCGTCGAGCTTGCGGCGCTCTTCATTGAGCCGCTCGAGTTCTTTTTCGCGCCAGTCGTCGAAAGCGACGTTGCCGGTGCGGGCAGAGCCGTGGCCCCAGCGCGCCGCTTTGTCGGAACCGCGGCGGCAGCCGGCGAAGATGCCGTCGGTCGCGCGGTTGACGTCGCGCTTGAAGCCGTCAAGCCGGTCGCCCCAAATGATGTAGGCGAGCATGGCGAGGCCGAGCGGCCAGAACACCATAAAACCGATCACCATCAGAGCGATGGTCGCCGGCGTCCAGGCCGGACGGATCAATGCAGATGTGTTCATTTTCTCCCAATCCTTCAGTTGGAGACAGCCAATCCCGGCTGCGTGGAATCGAAATGGGATGAGAAAAACGGCGATTCAAGACAGTGTCGGCCAAAACCGGACAAGCGTTTGAAATGATTATCGCTTTTTGAGCGTTTCAAGGAAAAGGACGACCAGGCCCGCAATCAGGCCCCAGAACGCCGCACCGACGCCGAATAGCGTCAGCCCCGAGGCGGTGACGGCAAAGGTGACGGTAGCGGCCATGCGTTCGCCGTCTTCCTTCAATGCGATCGACAGCGCGTTGGCGAGCGGCGCCATCAGCGCCAGTCCGGCGACAAGCACGATCAGGCTCTGCGGCAGCACGGCAAAGATCGCCACCAGCGAGGCGCCGAAAATGGCGAAGACGAGGTAGGCAAGCGCGTAGAAGGGACCGGTCTTCCAGCGCTCGCCCGGATCGGGATGCACGTCGGGGCCGGTGCAGATCGCCGCCGAGATCGCCGCCAGGTTGGTGGTCGAGGCCCCGAATGGCGCCGACAGCAACGAAAGCAGGCCGGTGACGCCGATCAGCGGGCCGGGTTCCGGGTGGTAGCCCGCCGCCCTCAGCACGGCGAGGCCGGAGAGGTTCTGCGAGGCCATGGTGACGAGATAAAGCGGCAGCGCCAGGCCGATGATCGCTGTGACGGTGAACTGCGGCGCAATCAGCGTCAATGTCGAAAGTTCCGGGGTCGGCAGACCACCGACCCGGCCGGTGAGGAACGCGGCAGCGCCGCCGCCGATCAGCACCGCCAGCACCGAGAGCGCCGGATTGAACAGGCGGATGACAAAGAAGGTGGCGATCAGCGGCAGGATCAGCCACGGGTCGACGGGAATCGCCTTCACCGCATTGACGGCGAAGGTGACGACGATGCCGGCGAGCATCCCCGACGCGACCGAGGCCGGTATCCTGGCGATCAGCTTGGTCAAGGGCCTGAACAGGCCGGTGGCAATCAGCAAAATCCCGGTGACGATGAAGGCGCCGACGGCCTCGTTGATCGAAAAGCCACTCGATGCCGCGATCAGCGCCACCCCCGGCGTCGACCATGCGGCGATGACCGGCATCCTGGTGCGCCACGACAGCCACAGGCTCTCGATCGCCATCGCGAGGCAGATCGCCGTCACCCAGCTCGCGGTTTCGACTTGCGTCGCGCCGACTGCCTTGGCGGCGGCGATGACGATGGCCAACGTGCCGCCGAAGCCGACAATCGCTGCAACGAAGGCGGATACCGGAATGGAAATGCGCATGTCCTAGCCTGCCTGCCGCACGATGGCATTGACCGCCCGCACCAGCATGTCGAGATCCTGAGGCCGCGACAGGCGATGGTCGCCGTCGGGGATCAGCGACAGCGTGACGTCGTCGGCCGGCAGCAGGCCGACCAGTTTCAGCGCATGGCTCGGCGGCACGTCGGCATCGGCCAGCCCTTGCAATATGTGGACGGGGCAGTGGGTGTCGATCGGCCCGGTCAGCACCCGGTTGTTGCGGCCGTCCTCGATCAGCGCTCGGGTGTAGATGTAAGGCTCGGCCGAATAGTCCGACGGCTCCTCGAAAAAACCTTTCTTGGCAAGATCGCGCTTCTGCGCTTTGGTCAGCGCCGGCTCGACCAACTCGGCGGTGAAATCCGGCGCCGGCGCTAGAAGCACCAGACCGGCGATGCGGTTCTCGCCTGGCGTGTGCAATTCCTGGCGCAATTCCTGGACCATGCGCAGCGCGATCCATGCGCCCATCGAGGAGCCGACCAGGATTTGCCTGCCTTGCGTGAAATGATTGAAGACGGCGAGACTTTGCGAAAGCCAGTTCGAGACGGTGCCGTCCGCAAAGGCGCCGCCCGATTCGCCGTGACCGGAATAGTCGTGGCGTAGGAAAGCCCGGCCTTGCCCGCTCGCCCATTCCGCCAGCTTCTCGGCCTTGGTGCCCAGCATGTCCGACTTGTAGCCGCCGAGCCAGACAATGCCTGGCTCGGCACCCGCAGCGCGCCTGACAGCGATGCTGGTTCCGTCGACGTCGAGAAAAACCGGTGCGGTCATTGCTCACTCCTCACGCAGGTCTTTTGACACAGCGGACGGTTCAACGAAAAGTGCTCGGCAACTTTCTTCGTTTGGTGCAGGCAGAAGTCAGGGAACAGGTGATTTCCTGTGAGCGCTGTGCTATTGACTCCGGCCGCGCGCTCACCACATTGGCGCGTTCGCAATTCTGAATTGAAAACCCCGAACGAAACGGCTCAAGGAGACCACGACCATTCGCAGACCTTTCAAAGCAACGGCGCCCACCAAGGAGGGCCCGCGCTCCAACCGTGACATCCGGGTTCCCCGGGTCCAGCTTATCGACGCCGAAGGCCACAACCATGGCGATGTCTCCATCAACGACGCATTGCTGCTCGCCGAAGAGGCTGGGCTCGATCTGGTCGAGATATCGCCCAACGCAGTGCCGCCCGTCGTAAAAATTCTCGATCTCGGCAAGCTGAAATACGCCAACCAGAAGAAGGCGGCCGAGGCGCGCAAGAACCAGAAGGTCATCGAGATCAAAGAGATCAAGATGCGCCCGAACATCGACAGCCATGACTACGAGACCAAGATGAAAGCGGTCCGGCGGTTTTTCGAGGAAGGTGACAAGGTCAAGCTGACATTGCGCTTTCGCGGCCGCGAGATGGCGCATATGGAACTCGGCATGCAGCTTTTGAACAAGGTTCGCGAGGAAGTTGCACCGATCGCCAAGGTCGAAGCCGAACCGAAGCTCGAAGGCCGCCAGATGATGATGGTGCTGGCGCCCCGCTAGGCGATTCCGCTAAAGCGGTCCCGTCAAAGCAAAGGCCGCTTCGGCGGCCTTTTGTTTGTTTTTGTCTTCGCCATGATTTCTCCGCAAGTTGCATCGACAAGGATTCCGGTTGCCGGTCCTCGCGGCGAAAGGATTGTCCATGGCCGCTGCGGCACGTTCCCCGATTGAAAGATCGTTCGACGAAATGGGCCGCTATCAGCGGCGCCGGCGCGTCCTGCTGGCGCTGCTGATCGGTGCTTTTTGCGCTTTGCTGATCTTCGGCGGCTCCACGCACGATGAACTAGGCCACGAACGCATAGAGGGGCAGTACGGCATCGCCCTGATACTGATCGGGATCGGCGGCCGGCTCTGGTCGATCCTCTATATCGGCGGCCGCAAGTCGGCCGAACTGGTTGCTACCGGCCCATATTCGGTAATGCGCAACCCGCTGTATTTTTTCTCCACCATAGGGGCCGCCGGCATCGGCGCCCAGACCGGCAGCGTGATCGTCTCGGTGGCGTCGGCGGTTTTGTGCGCCGCCGCGTTCTACATCGTCACGCTGCGCGAGGAACGGCATTTGACGACCGTGCTCGGGGCGCCGTACAAGGACTACATCGCACGGGTGCCGCGGTTTTTTCCCAATCCCCGGCTTTATCGCGATCAGGCCGAGGTCACCTTTACACCGCGCATTTTTAATCACACGCTGCGCGACGGCTTGATGTTCGTGGCTTCCGTACCGTTTTTCGAACTCATCGAGTCCGGACAGGAAAGCGGTGTAATTCCCGTCCTCTTCTGGCTGTATTGAGCTGCGGATGCCGCGATCGCCGGCAAGTTCCTCGACGATTGGATTCCCGACATGCTCAATGAAGTTAAATCTGCGCAGGCCGAACAAGCGCAGGCCAGGCGTGCGTTGGGCAGGTATCAGCACGCGCGCAGGATGGTGCTTGCCGCCCTCGTGGTCGTCATGTTCGCAGCGCTGCTGTTTGGCCAGTCTGCTTTTCCTCCCGAAAGCGTGCCGCACGAAACGATCGAAATGGTCGGCGTCCTGCTGATCTTTCTCGGTATTGTCGGGCGCTTGTGGTCGACGCTCTATATCGGCGGACGCAAATCCTCCGAGGTGGTTACCGGCGGACCCTATTCGATCACCCGCAATCCGCTCTATGTCTTCTCCTCGATAGCTGCCGCCGGCGTCGGCGCACAGATGGGCTCGATCACTGCGGCGATCGGCTTCGCGGTGATTTGCGCCGCCGCCTTTCATGTCGTCATCCAGCGCGAAGAGACGTTCCTGAAGGAGGCCTTCGGAACGCCATTCCAGGCCTATATGGCGCGAGTGCCGCGCTTTTTCCCGAAGCTTTCGCTGTATCAGGAAGGCGACACCGGCAGCTTCAAGCCGCGCCTGCTGAGGACGACGCTGCTGGACGGACTGGTGTTCCTCGTCGCCATGCCGTTTTTCGAATCGATCGACGCCGCCCAGCAATCGGGCATACTGCCGGTGCTGTTCCGTTTCCCATAGGCCCATTGTGTGTCGGCAAAGGGTGTGTCGGCACAGGGTGTTGCACGCCGGCCCGCTTTGACGTATAGCACCGCCGTTCCCAAAAACCGCCCGGCAGGGCATGCCGTGGCGGTTTCATTTGCTTTTCGGGCTTTGGTCGGCCTGAAGCGAACAAAAAGCGCGATGATGCGCACATAAACGGAGTAGCAAAATGCCCAAGATGAAGACCAAGTCAGCCGCCAAGAAGCGGTTCAAGATCACAGGTACGGGTAAAGTCCTGTCGGCTGCGGCCGGCAAGCGTCACGGCATGATCAAGCGTTCCAACAAGTTCATTCGAAATGCCCGCGGCACGATGGTTCTGGCTGAACCGGATGGCAAGAAGGTCATCAAGAATTTTCTGCCGAACGGCCTCTAAGGCATTCGGTCTGGACAAGTTTTAAGGAGATCATGACATGGCACGCGTAAAAAGAGGCGTCACCTCGCACGCCAAGCACAAAAAGGTCCTGAAAGCCGCCAAGGGTTTCTACGGCCGCCGCAAGAACACCATTCGCATCGCCAAGCAGGCGGTGGAAAAGTCGCTGCAGTATGCCTACCGCGACCGCAAGAACCGTAAGCGTTCGTTCCGCGCTCTGTGGATCCAGCGCATCAATGCCGCGACCCACGAGCATGGCCTGACCTATGGCCGGTTCATCGACGGTCTCAACAAGGCCGGCATTGAGATCGATCGCAAGGTCCTGTCGGACATGGCCATCCACGAGCCGCAGGCATTTGCCGCCCTTGTGGCCAAGGCCAAGGTCGCGCTCGAGTACCTCAAGAACACCACGCCGAACGCTTTTGAAAGCGCTGTAGCCTAACCAGCGCCTTCCCAAGCACATCGACACTTGATTTGGGAAACCCGCGCTGGCAGGGCTGGCGCGGGTTTTTCTTTGCCTTCAATCGAGTCTGAAACATGAGTGACATGGAAACTCTCGAAAATTCCCTGATGAGCGACATTGCGTCGGCCGCCGACGAGCAGGCGATCGAAGCCGTGCGTATTTCAGCGCTCGGCAAGAAGGGCTCGGTCTCCGAAATGCTGAAGACGCTCGGCTCGATGAGCGCAGAAGAGCGCCAGATAAAAGGCCCGGCGATCAACGGTCTCAAGAACCGCATCACCGAGGCGCTTACCGCGCGCCGCGCCGAACTCAAGGACGCAGCGATCGCGGCACGGCTCGCGGCGGAAAAGGTCGACGTCACACTGCCGGTGCGGCAATCGCCGGCCGAGCGCGGCCGCATCCATCCGATCAGCCAGGTCAGCGACGAGATTGCCGCGATCTTCGGCGACCTCGGCTTTGCCATCGCCGAAGGTCCCGATATCGAGACCGATTACTACAATTTCACTGCGCTGAACTTCCCGGAAGGCCACCCGGCGCGCGAGATGCATGACACCTTCTTTTTCCAGCCGGACGAGAAGGGCGAGCGCAAGCTTTTGCGCACCCACACCTCGCCGGTGCAGATCCGCACCATGGAGATGCAGAAGCCGCCGATCCGCATCGTCATTCCCGGAAAAACCTACCGCCAGGATTCCGATGCCACGCACTCGCCGATGTTCCATCAGGTCGAAGGGCTGGTGATCGACAGATCAGCCAACGTCGCCAACATGAAATGGGTGCTGGAGGAGTTCTGCAAGGCCTTCTTCGAGGTACGCCAGGTCAAGATGCGCTTCCGGCCGAGCTTCTTCCCGTTCACCGAACCCAGCATGGAGGTCGACATCCAGTGCGACCGTTCGCGGCCGGGCGAGGTGCGCTTTGGCGAAGGCTCCGACTGGATGGAGATCCTCGGCTGCGGCATGGTCCACCCCAATGTGCTGAGATATGGCGGGCTCGATCCCGACGAATATCAGGGCTTTGCCTGGGGCATGGGCATCGATCGCATCGCCATGCTGAAATACGGCATGCCGGACCTGCGCGCCTTCTTCGACGCCGATGTGCGCTGGCTGTCGCATTACGGCTTCCGGCCGCTCGACATGCCGACGCTGTTCGCAGGCTTGAGCACATGACAGCGGCCCACACCGGCGGCTGCCGCTGCGGCGCCGTGCGGTTCGAGGCTTCGGCCGAACCGCACCATGTCAGCTATTGCCATTGCGGCGATTGCCGGCGGGCCAGCGGCGCGCCGGTATCGGCCTTCGTCGGCTTCATCACCGAGCAGGTCGCCTTCACGGGTAAGGCGCTGAAGATGTTCGAGAACGGGCCGGTGACGCGCTCCTTTTGCGGCATCTGCGGCTCGCCGATCGCCTATGTCGATGAGCGGCTGGCCGACCACATCTACTTCATGCTCGGCGCCATGGACATGCCGGCCTATTTCAAGCCGACGCACCACGCCCATGTGCGCGAGCAGCTTCCCTTCGTGCACATGCCGGATGACTTGCCGAGACATCTGAAGACCAGCGTGCCCAGACCAGACGGAACACAGTCATGAAATTCACCCTCTCCTGGCTCAAGGACCACCTCGAGACCGACGCCTCGCTCAACGAGATCGTCGAGCGGCTGACCTCGATCGGCCTCGAAGTCGAGCATGTCGACGACAGATCGAGCCTAAAACCCTTCGTCATCGCCAAGGTGCTGGCGGCGGTGCAGCACCCCGATGCCGATCGGTTGCGCGTGCTGACGGTCGATACCGGCGACGGCAAGGCACCCGTGCAGGTTGTGTGCGGAGCGCCGAACGCCCGCGCGGGCCTGATCGGCGCCTTTGCAGCGCCCGGCACCTATGTTCCGGGCATCGACGTGACGCTGACGGTGGGCAAGATCAGGGGTGTCGAAAGCCACGGCATGATGTGCTCCGAGCGCGAGCTCGAGCTTTCCGAAGAGCATGACGGCATCATCGATCTGCCGGCCGATGCGCCGGTCGGCACCAGCTTCGCCGCCTATGCCCATCTCGACGATCCGGTCATAGAGATCAATTTGACGCCGAACCGTCCGGACGCGACCAGCGTCTACGGCATTGCCCGCGATCTGGCGGCGAGCGGGCTCGGCCGCCTCGTCGGCGGCGCGATCATGCCGCATGCCGGCAGCGGCATGTGCCCGGTGAAGGTGACGATCGAAGCCCCGGAGCTCTGCCCCGGCTTCGCCCTGAGATTGGTGAAAGGCGTGAACAACGGACCGTCGCCGAAATGGCTGCAGCAGCGGCTGATCGCCATTGGGCTTCGGCCGATCAGCGCGCTGGTCGATATCACCAATTTCGTCACCTTCGATCGCGGCCGGCCGCTGCATGTGTTCGACGCGAACAAGGTCGCCGGCAACCTTACCGTGCGCCGGGCGCGTGACGGTGAAAAGGTGCTGGCGCTTGACGGCCGCGAATACACGCTGACGCCTGACATGTGCGTGATAGCAGACCAGGACGGCGTCGAATCGATCGCCGGCATCATGGGCGGCGAACATTCCGGCTGCGACGAGAACACCACCGACGTGCTGATCGAATCGGCGCTGTGGGATCCGATCACCACGGCCCGCACCGGCCGCACGCTCGGCATCATCAGCGATGCGCGCTACCGCTTCGAGCGCGGCGTCGACCCGGAATTCATGGTGCCCGGCGTGGAGTTGGCGACCAAGCTGGTGCTGGACTTCTGCGGCGGCACGCCGACCGAAACCGAAGTCGTCGGCTATGCCGGTCACGCGCCGAAGATCGTTTCCTTCCCGCTGTCGGAAGTGAGGCGGCTGACCGGCACAGAGGTGCCCATGGAGGAGAGCCTCGCCATTCTTTCGCGCCTCGGCTTCAAGCCGGAAGGCGCGGGCGATGTCGTCGATGTGGCGGTGCCGTCCTGGCGGCCGGATGTCGACGGCAAGGCCGATCTGGTCGAGGAGGTCATGCGCATCCATGGCGTCGACAACATCGCGCCGCAGCCGCTCGGCGCGCACGATGCCGTCAACGCCAAGATCCTGACTGTCCTGCAGGTCCGCACCCGCGCCGCCAAGCGGGCGCTGGCGGTGCGCGGCATGATGGAGGCGGTCACCTGGTCGTTCATTCCGGCAAAACATGCCGAACTGTTCGGCGGCGGCCAGACCGCACTCAGGCTCGCCAATCCGATCGCTGCCGACATGTCCGACATGCGGCCGTCGCTGCTGCCGGGCCTGATCGCCGCCGCGCAGCGCAATGCCGACAAGGGCATCGGCGATGTAGCGCTGTTCGAAGTGTCCGGCACCTACGAGGGTGACGCGGCCGACCAGCAGCGGCGCGTCGCCGCCGGCGTGCGGCGCGGCACGGCCAAGCTCGAAGGCTCCAGCCGCCACTGGGCCGGCAATGCCGATCCGGTCGGCGTGTTCGACGCCAAGGCCGACGCGATCGCAGCACTTGAAGCCTGCGGTGCGCCGGTCGAGCGGCTGCAGATCGAGGCCGGCGGCCCGGCCTGGTATCATCCCGGCCGCTCCGGCACGATCAAGCTCGGGCCCAAGGTCATTTTGGGCACGTTCGGCGAGTTCCACCCGAAGACGCTGGAGGAACTCGACGTCTCCGGGCCGCTCTGCGGCTTCGAGGTTTTCATCGATGCCGTGCCCGAGCCGAAGGCCAAGCCGACGCGGACAAAACCGAGACTGGAACTGTCCGCCTTCCAGGCGGTCAAGCGCGATTTCGCCTTCGTTGTCGACAAGGCGGTCGAAGCCGGCACGCTGACCCGCGCAGCCCTTGCCGCCGACAGGAAGCTGATCACCAACGTCTCGGTCTTCGATGTTTTCGAAGGGGCGTCACTCGGCGCAGCCAAGAAATCGATCGCCATTGAAGTGTCGATCCAGCCGGTCGAAAGGACGCTGACCGACGAGGATTTCGAGGCGCTGGCCAAGCGCATCGTCGAGAATGTGCAAAAGCAGACCGGTGGCGTGCTCAGAGCCTGACGCTGCGAGCACATGGCGATCACTGTCGTGCCGTGGTGAGCCGAGTATTCTCCGCAGAAGTTGGCGGGACAGCGCCCTCTCTGTCCTGTCGGACATCTCCTCCGATAGGGGTGAGAATGGCTGTTTCGCCGTCCCGCCATCTTACGGCGTTGGCAGTTGGCGAAAGTGGGAGAGATCCAATCTCCCCACTTGAGGGGGAGATGTCCGGCAGGACAGAGGGGGGTGTCTCGCGCCCACGTCTCGCAATTGTTGCGCGGGGCTCGAAAAAGGCGCATCGAAACGCCCCGTTTCGATTACTCCGTAGATCACCGTTCATCCATTGACCAGCGCCAGCATTTCTTCGGTGTAGCGCTTGCCGACGACCTTCTCCGGCGACAGGGCGTCGCCAATGGCCGCCACCTCCGCCTGGCTCAGCGCAATCTGTGCTGCTGCCGCATTCTGCTCGAGATGGCGGATTTTTCGCGCACCGGGGATCGGCACGATGAAATCGCCCTGATGCAGCACCCAGGCGAGCGCCAGCTGCGCCGGCGTCACGCCCTTGTCCGCCGCCATTGTCTCCAGCGTGGCGACAACGGCCGCATTGGCGGCCATGGCGTCGGCCTGGAAGCGCGGTAGTCCACGCCGCCAGTCATCGGCACCGAGCACCTCTGGCTTGGCGATCGTTCCGGTCAGCAGGCCGCGGCCGAGCGGGCTGTAGGGGACAAAGCCGATGCCGAGTTCGCGGCAGACGGCGAACACCTCTTCCTCCGGATCGCGGCTCCACAGCGAATATTCGCTCTGCACGGCTGATATCGGATGCACCGCATGCGCCCGGCGAATGGTCACCGCGCTCGCCTCCGACAGGCCGAGCGCGCGCACCTTGCCCTCGCGCACCAGCTCGGCCATGGCGCCGACCGTATCCTCGATCGGCACATTGGGATCGACGCGATGCTGGTAGTACAGGTCGATCACCTCGGTGCCCAGCCGCTTCAATGACGCTTCGGCCACCGCCTTGACGTGTTCGGGGCGGCTGTCGACACCCGCCATGCGCTCGACGCCGTTGCCTTCTTCAAGGATTTTGAAACCGAATTTCGTCGCGATCGTCACTTGGTCACGTACCGGCTTCAGCGCCTTGCCGAGCAGGATCTCATTCTCGTACGGGCCATAGACCTCGGCCGTGTCGAAGAAATTGACGCCGATATCGACGGCGCGGCGAAGTGTGGCGATCGCGTCCACCTCCGGCTGGCCGCCATAGCCGAAGCTCATCCCCATGCAGCCGAGGCCGACCGGATAGACGTCAAGTTCATTTCCAAGCTTGCGGGTTTGCATCACGCGTCTCCTTGTTGTGATGCGACAGAGATAGCGCCTTGCACCGCGTTCTATAATCGGCTCTTACTCGCACGGGCTGTTCTAAAAGATAGATCAATGAACCGAACGCATCTCTCCCAACTTGCGGTGCTGGCAACCGTCGCCCAGTGCGGCAGCTTTCGCGGTGCGGCCAAGGAGCTTGGCATAGCGCCCTCCGCAGTCAGCCATGCGGTTTCCAGCCTGGAGGCGCGTCTTGGCGTGCGGCTCCTGGCGCGCAGCACGCGCAGCGTCGCCCCGACCGAGGAAGGCGCGCAGCTGCTCGAGCGGCTGAGGCCGGCGCTGTCGGAAATCGATCTGGCGCTGGAATCGGCGGTCGAGGCGCGCGACCGGCCGGCTGGCAATCTCCGGCTGACCGTGCCGCGCACCGCCGCCCACCTGGCGCTGACGCCGCGGCTCGGTGCCTTTGCATCGGCCTATCCCGACATCGTGCTGGAGATCGTCATCGAAGACCGCTTCACCGATGTGGTCGAAGGCGGCTTCGACGCCGGCGTCCGGCTCGGCGAGAGCCTGCAACGCGACATGATCGCTGTGCGCATCGGTCCAAACCTTCGCGGCGCCGTCGTCGGCGCGCCATCCTATTTCGCGACCATGCCCAGGCCGCGCCATCCACACGATCTCGTCGGTCACCGTTGCATCCGCTTCCGTTTCTCCAGCGGCATCCTCTACCGCTGGGAATTCGAGAAGGACGGCGAGGAGATCGAACTGGCGGTGCAAGGGCCGCTGATCCTCGACGAGGACCATCTGATCGCCAATGCGGCGGCCGACGGCGCTGGGCTTGCCTTCCTGTTCGAGGACTATGTCCGCGAGGCGTTGGCCACCGGCCGGCTCATTCGCGTGCTGGAAGACTGGTGCCCGCCCTTCGACGGTTTCTTCGCCTACTACCCGAGCCGCCGCCAGATGCGGCCGGCGCTGCGAGCCTTTGTCGATTTCTTCAAGATAGAAAGCCGGCTTGTAGGAGCGTCGTCGGCTTCGACATGACACATACAGGTAGAAGGGGATAGCCTTTGCAGGACCTGGTTTCCTCCCCTTTTGCGGAGACGAGGAACCCAAGCTCTGCGGAGGGCAGCGCCGGCATCCGAACAAGCCGCAGACGATCGGCTTGCTCGCTGCCATGCTTCGCATTGGCTTTTTTGCCGATTTCAGGCAAACCTCCACGCCTGCAATTTGAAGAGGGAGAAGCCTGATGTTCCGATGGGGTGTTTTGTCGACGGCCAAGATCGGCCGCGAGCATCTTTTGCCTGCAATGGTCGAGGCGGAGAACGGCGTGCTGTCGGCGATCGCCAGCCGCGACCTGTCGAAAGCCCGTGCCCTGGCCGATCGGTTCGGCGCCCCCCATGCCTTCGGCTCCTATGACGAGCTGCTCGCATCCAGGGATGTCGACGGCGTCTACATCCCGCTGCCGACCGCCCAGCATGTCGAATGGACCGCCAAGGCGATCGAGGCCGGCAAGCATGTTCTGGTCGAAAAGCCGCTGGCGCTCGACGCCAGGGACATTCCGCCGCTGATCAAGCTGCGCGACGCCAAAAACGTGCTGGTCTGCGAAGCCTTCATGGTCGTCTACCACCCGCAATGGGTCAAGGTGCGCGAGCTGATCGCCAACGGCGCCATCGGCCGGCTGCGCCATGTCCAGGGCGCGTTCTCCTACTACAATGTCGATCCCAAGAACATGCGCAACCAGCTCGACCTCGGTGGCGGCGCGTTGCCCGACATCGGCGTCTACCCGACGGTGTCGACGCGCTTTTCGACGGGCAAGGAGCCGCTGCGCGTCCAGGCGACGATCGAGCGCGACAAGACATTCGGCACCGACATCTACTCCTCGATCCGCGCCGATTTCGGCGACTTCGAATTGTCGTTCTATCTGTCGACGCAGATGGCGGCGCGGCAGGTGATGGTGTTCCACGGCGAGAAGGGCTTCATCGAGGTGCTTTCGCCGTTCAACGCCGGCATCTACGACCACCATCGCATCGAGCTGCACAACCAGAACCACAGCGAGGCGCAAGTGTTCCGCTTCCCCGGCATGCAGCAATACCGGCTGGAGGTCGAGGCCTTCGCGCGGGCGGCACAGGGCGGCACCGACCGCGTCTTCACGCTGGAAGAGTCCGTGCTCAACCAGAAGGTCATCGACGCCATCTTCCGCGCCGGCGAGAAGGAAGGCTGGGAGACGGTCTGACAATCGTCAGCCGGGGAGGAGAGCCGGGGGGAGAAAGTGACTGACGATGCGGATGTGATCATTGTCGGCGCCGGCCTTGCCGGGCTCGTCGCGGCGGCCGAGCTGGCCGAGGCCGGCAAGAAGACCATCGTTGTCGACCAGGAGCCTGAACAGTCGCTCGGGGGCCAGGCGTTCTGGTCGCTTGGCGGCATCTTCCTCGTCGATTCGCCCGAGCAGCGGCGCATGCGCATCCGCGATTCGCATGATCTGGCGCTCGAGGACTGGCTTGGCGCCGCCGCCTTCGACCGTGCGGAAGATTTTTGGCCGCGCCGCTGGGCCGAGGCCTATGTCGGCTTCGCCGCCGGCGAGAAGCGCTCCTGGCTGACGCAGCGCGGCATGAAGTTCTTCCCAATCGTCGGCTGGGCCGAGCGCGGCGGCGGCAACGCCGTCGGCCACGGCAATTCGGTGCCGCGCTTTCACGTCACCTGGGGCACCGGGCCGGGCGTGCTCGACCCGTTCGTACGGCGCGTGCGCGAGGCCGAGAATAGCGGGCTGATCCGATTCAAATTCCGCCACCGGGTCAACGAACTGACGCAGACAGGCGCCGCCGTGAATGGCGTGCGCGGCGACATGCTTGAGCCGAGCGATGTCGAGCGCGGCCGCAGGAGTTCGCGCGATATCGCCGGCGATTTCGAGCTCAAGGCGCAAGCGGTCATCGTCGCCTCCGGCGGCATCGGCGGCAATCCCGAGCTTGTCCGCAAAAACTGGCCGCAGCGGCTCGGCACGCCGCCCAAGTGCATGATCTCTGGCGTTCCCGACCATGTCGACGGCCGCATGCTGGCGATCACCGAACAGGCCGGCGGCAGCATCATCAACCGCGACCGCATGTGGCACTATGTCGAAGGCATCAGGAACTGGGCGCCGCTCTGGACCGACCATGCAATCCGCATCCTGCCCGGCCCGTCGTCGCTGTGGCTCGACGCCCGCGGCAAGCGCCTGCCGGTGCCGCTCTATCCCGGCTTCGACACGCTGGGCACGCTCAGCCACATCATGAGCACCGGCTTCGATTATTCCTGGTTCATCCTGACCAAAAAGATCATCCAGAAGGAGTTCGCCCTGTCGGGCTCCGAGCAGAACCCCGACCTCACCGGAAAAAGCTGGCGCCAAGTGCTTGGCCGCGCCACATCGGGCGTTCCCGGTCCGGTAAAGGCGTTCATGGAGAAGGGCGAGGATTTCATCGTCGAGCCTGATTTGCCGGCGCTGGTCGCCCGCATGAACGCGCTTGTCGGCGGCGAGCCGCTGCTCGAACTGGCGCAGGTCGAGCACGAAATCCGCGCCCGTGACCGGCAGCTCGACAATCCGTTCTCCAAGGATATGCAGATCACCGCCTTGCGCGGCGCCCGAGCCTATCTCGGCGACCGGCTGATCCGCACGGCCAAGCCGCACAAGATGCTCGACCCTGCCAATGGGCCGCTGATCGCGGTCAGGCTCAACATCCTGACCCGCAAGACGCTGGGCGGTTTGCAGACCGATCTCGACAGCCGCGTCCTGGGTACCGATGGCCAACCGGTCGAAGGATTGTACGCGGTTGGCGAAGCCGCCGGTTTCGGCGGCGGCGGCATGCATGGCTATGCGGCGCTGGAAGGGACGTTTCTTGGCGGCTGCATTTTTTCAGGCCGCAGCGCCGGCCGGGCGGCGTCCCGGGCAGTGGGGTAGGACCCTCACCAGATCCATTCGCCGCGTCCCAGAGCCGACACCGCGTCGATGATCCGGGAAAAGCTCGACCGCGCACGACCGACCGTGTGCCGGCCTCTGAGATAGCCATGCACCAGCCCCGGCTCTTCGAACCAGTAGGCGTGACCCTCCTCCGCGACGAGGCGGTCGCGATAAGCCTCGCCGTCTGACGACAGCGGGTCGCATTGGGCGGTGATCAGCACAGTCGGCGGCAGATTGGCAAAATCGGCATCGGCCAGCGGCGACAGCGTGAGATCGCCGGTGCGGTCTTCGCCGCCGGTCCTGATATTCGTGTAGAAATCGAGGTCGCGGACCGTCAGCATCGGCGCCTCGGCATGGGTCACGTAAGAGCTTTGCGAGCGGTCGCCGCCAAGGCCGGGATAGATCAGCACCTGGCCGATCGGCCTTCGTGCATGGCCGCGCGTCGCATGGCTGACCGCGGCGGCAAGATTGCCGCCGGCGCTGTCGCCGCAAAGCAGGATCGGGCGCTTGTAGGTCGTCGCCGCCCATTCGAAGGCGCTGATGGCATCGTCGAAGCCGGCCGGATGCAGATGTTCCGGCGCCAGCCGGTAATCGACCGAAACCAGCTCATAGCCGGTGCGGCTGCAAAGCTCGGCGCAGAGGTCGTCATGGCTGTCGAGCCCGCCGAGGATATAACCGCCGCCATGGAAATAAAGCACCATCGCCGCCGCTTCCGGCGCGGGTGTGCGGTAGATGCGGATCGGGATGGGATGCGAAGGCGTGGCAATGGCGGTGGTCTCCGCCGTAACGTTGTCTGGGTGGCCGGCAGAGAATTCACGGCACATGCGGTCGTAGATGTCGCGCTGCTGATCGATCGTGTAGTCGATCGCATCAGGCGGATAGTAGGAATTGGTCCGTTCGATGAAGGCCCAGGTCTCGGCGTCGATCAGTTTTTTGTAGTCGGTCATGGACGCTGACCGGATCGCAACGAATTCGCCTGGACACCCCCCTCTGGCCTGCCCTGTTTGACAGAATTTGGCATCTCCCCCTCAAGGGGGGAGATTGGCAGCTTCGGCCTTGCAGCCCATCTTGCAACGTTGGAGATTGGCGAAAATCGAAGCGACATCCGATCTCCCCCCTTGAGGGGGAGATGGCCGGCAGGCCAGAGGGGGGTGTGACGGAGTGCCGTCATTTCAACAATACCTTCACTTCCCCTTCCACACTGGGTCGCGCTTTTCGGCAAAGGCGCGAAAACCCTCGAGATTGTCCTCCGAGCCGTACAGTGCGTCAACCGTCGGCAATTGGCGGCGCGTCACCCGGTTCATCGCGTCCTGGAAGGTGAGTGCTTCGGCGACCCGCGCCGTCTCCTTGATCGCGGCAAAGACCAGCGGCGGACCCCCGGCGAGCAGTCGTGCGATCTCCCACACGCGATCCTCGAGCTTCTCCTTGGGCAGAACCTCGTTGACCAGACCCCAGCGATGCGCTTCGGCGACATCCATCCAGCGGCCGGTGAACAAAAGGTCCATGGCGACATGATAGGGAATGCGCTTCGGCAGCTTGATCGTCGCTGCATCGGCCAGCGTGCCGGCGCGAATTTCCGGCAGCGCAAAGGAGGAGTGATCCGACGCGTAGATGAGGTCGCAGGACAGCGCCAGCTCGAAGCCGCCGCCGACCGCCATGCCGTTGACGCAGGCGATGACCGGCTTGTTGAGATCGCGCAGCTCCTGCAGCCCACCGAACCCGCCGACGCCATAGTCGCCGTCGACAGCATCGCCGCCGGCCGCGGCTTTCAGGTCCCAGCCGGCGCAGAAGAACTTGTCGCCGGCGGTCTTGACGATGGCGACCCGCAGATCCGGATCGTCGCGGAACGCCTTGAAGGTCTCGCCCATCAGCCGCGAGGTGTTGAGGTCGATAGCGTTGGCCTTGGGCCGATCGAGCGTGACTTCGAGGATCGTGCCCTCGCGGCGGGTGGTGATGACGTCAGACATTCTAGTTTTCTCCAAGCACCAGCAGCGCGTCGGCGATCCAGGCGCCTTTGCCTTGCGCGCAGACGATCAGCGGGTTGATGTCGAGCTCCTCGATCTCGCCGGCATTTTTCTGCACGAAGGCGGCGATGCCTGATATCGCCTCGATGGCCGCCGCGAGATCGGCCTTGGGCCGGCCGCGATAGCCTTCGAGCAGCGGGAACAATTTGAGCCGGCGCAATGCCGCCTCGATGTCGTCGCGGGTCGCCGGCAGCATCAGCGTGACGCTGTCGCGCAGCAGCTCGACCAGCACACCACCGGTGCCCAGCGTCATCACCGCGCCGAACATCGGGTCACGGGTGAAGCCGACGAGCAGTTCGGCGACGCCGTCGCGCACCATGCGCTCGACATAGAGGCCGGTGCCGAGCGCATCGAGATCATGGGCGGCCGTGCTGACGGATTCGGCGTCCCTGAGGTTGAGCCGAACCGCGTCAAGCTCGGATTTGTGGGTGACGCCCAAAGCCTTCAGCGCAACCGGAAAACCGAGCGCCATCGAGGAGATGACCGCCTCGACCGCATTGCCGGCGCGTTCACCGCTCGGCACGGGGAGCCCGGCCTCGATCAGCCGCGCTTTCGCCTCGGCCTCATCAGGCGTGACATGGTCGCCGGCCGGCGCCCCGGAAGCGGAGGTGTCGATCGGCTGCGCCTGCGGCTCGCGCCAGGCCCAGCCGATGAAGGCGGCCGCCTGGGCGGCGTCCATGGCTTCGGAAATGCCGAACAACGGCACCATGCCGCGTCCCATCAGCCCGGCGGTGTATTCCTCGGGCAGGTTTTCCGGCAGCGAGGAGACGATCGCGCCCTGCGCCTTGTTGGTCTTCAGCGCCGATTCGAAGGCGCGCAGCGTCGTCCACCAGTCGGTGTCGGAGCAGCGGTCGGGGCGCGGGAAATCGAGCACCAGCATGTTGAGGTCGAAGCCGCCCGACACCATGGCGGTGAAGGTGGCGGTCATCGCCGGCTCGTTGTTCCAGATGAAGGTGTGGTAGTCGAGCGGGTTGGCCACCGCAACCAGCGGCCCGAGCGTCGATTTGACGTGGGCGCGGTGGGTGTCGGTCAGCGCCGGGAAATTGACCCAGCGGCCTTCGGCGCTGTCGGCCATGACAGACGCTTCGCCGCCCGAACAGCTCATCGACGACAGCCGGTAGCCGGGCAGGGGGCCGGTGACGTGCAGCAGCTTGAGCGCCTCGATGAAGGCAGGGATGGAATCGACGCGGGCGATGCCGAGCCGCTTCAGGAAGGCGCCCGAGGCAGCGTCCGAGCCGGCCAGCGACGCGGTATGCGACACCGTTGCTTGCCGCGCCTGCTCGGAGCGGCCAACCTTCATGGCGATGATCGGTTTCTTCAGCTCTCGCGCCCGCGCGGCCAGCCTTTCGAAGCCGGCTACCGAATCGAACGCCTCGATATGCAGGCCGAGCGAAGTGACCCGATCGTCCTCGATCAGGCCGAGCGCCATTTCCGAAAGGCCGGTCTGTGCCTGGTTGCCGGCGGTCATCAGAAAGGCGATCGGCAGGCCGCGCTTCTGCATCGTCATGTTGATGGCGATGTTCGACGACTGGGTGATGATGGCGACGCCGCGGCCGCCCTCGGCCAGCCTGATGCCGCCATGCTGGTCGGGCCATAAAAGCGCGCCGTCGGCATAATTGATCAGGCCGTAGCAGTTCGGCCCGATGATCGGCATCTGGCCCGCCGCAGCGACCAGTTCCGCCTGCAATCGCTCGCCATGCTCGTCATAAGCCTCGGTCTCGAGAAAGCCGGCGGCAAAGCAGACGGCGCCGCCGGCACCGCGCTCGGCCAGCGCCTTGACCACCTCGATGGTCGAATGCCGGTTGACGCCGACAAAGGCGGCGTCCGGGGCGCCGGGCAGGTCGGCCACCGAACGGTAGGCCTTGCGACCGGCGACTTCGTCCTTGGTCGGGTGCACCGGCCAGATCGCGCCGGCAAAGCCCATCTTGATCGACTGCGCGACGACGGCGGCGGCCTGTGCGCCGCCGAACACGGCAATCGTGCGCGGGCGCAAGAGGCGCTCAAGTTTGTGCATTGATCAGCCCCCGAACGGGCGCAGCAGCGCCCGTGAAATGATGTGGCGCTGGATTTCCGACGTGCCTTCCCAGATGCGCTCGACGCGGGCGTCGCGCCAGATGCGTTCCAGCGGCAGATCGTCCATCAGCCCCATGCCGCCATGGATCTGGATCGCCTCGTCGGCGACGAAGGCAAGCATCTCGGTGGCCTTCAGCTTGGCCATGGCCATGTCCTGATCGGTGACGGTGCCCTGATCGTACTTCCAGCCGGCTTCGAACACCATCAGGTCGGCCGCTTTCAGTTCTGTCGCCATATCGGCAAGCTTGAATGAAACGCCTTGGAACTTGCCGATCTGCTGGCCGAACTGCTGGCGCTGCGCGGCGTATTCGATCGCATGGCCAAGCGCCCGCTCGGCCCGGCCGAGACAGGTCGCGCCGACCTGCAGGCGGGTTGCGCCAAGCCACGAATTGGCGACGTCGAAACCCTTGTGGACCTCGCCCAGAACCTGGGCTCCGGGTAGCCGGCAATCGTCGAATTCGAGGATGGCGTTGGTGTAACCGCGGTGCGAGACGTTGCGGTAGCCGTCACGCACCGTAAAACCCTTGGTGCCCTTGTCGACGAAGAAGGCGGTGATCTTCTTGCGTTTTCCACGCGGCGTCTCCTCTTCGCCCGAAGCCATGAAGACGATGGCGAAATCGGCAAGATCGGCATGGCTGATGAAGTGTTTGGTGCCGTTCAGCACCCAGTCGTCGCCGTCCTGAACCGCGGTCGCCTTCATGCCGCGCAGATCGGAGCCGGCGCCCGGCTCGGTCATCGCCAGGCAATCCCATTTCTCGCCGCGAATGCAGGGATAAAGATACTTTTCGCGCTGCTCCGGCGTGCCGGCCAAGAGGATGTTGGAAGGCCGCGCCACGCAGGTCCAGTGCAGCGCGTAATTGGCGCGGCCAAGTTCCTTTTCGTAAAGCAGCCAGGTCACCGTATCGAGGCCGGCGCCACCGACCTCCGCAGGCATGTTGGCGGCATAGAGCCCGGCTTCGATCGCCTTGGCCTTGATCTCATCGATCAGCTCGCGGCGCAGCACGCCGGTGCGCTCCACCTCGCGCTCATGCGGGTAAAGCTCGTTCTCGACGAAGGCGCGCGTCGTCTCGACGATCAGTTTCTGTTCCTCGGAGAGGCCAAAATCCATGGTCTCAGCCTTTCTTCTTTTTCTTCGGCTTTTCGGCCTTGGCCTTCTCGGCCGCCTTGGAGGCGGTGGGCTTCTTCGCCGCAAGCTTGGCGAGCTGCTTGGTATAGTCCTTGTGCAAGGCGCCGGCGCCCCAGCCTTTGCCTCTGTTCTGCTTCGACAGCGCATCCATGATGGCGACCAGATTGTCGTCGCGGATCTTTTCGAGCTCGCGGATCGACAGGCCATCCGCCTGATCGTCCGACTGCGTGGCGATCAGGTCGACCAGTTCGTCGTTGAACTCCGGCACATCCATCAGCTTGGTCCACGGCCATTTCAGGCACGGCCCGAACTGCGCCATGAAATGGCGCATGCCGGCCTCGCCGCCGGCGACGCGGTAGACCTGGAACATGCCCATCTGCGCCCAGCGCAGGCCGAAGCCATAGCGCATGATGTCGTCGAGTTCCTCGACCGTGCAGATGCCGTCCTTGATCAGCCACAGCGCCTCGCGCCATGCCGCCTCCAGCAGGCGGTCGCCGACGAACGCCTCGATCTCCTTGCGGATCACCACCGGTTTCATGCCGATCGAGGCGTACATCTCCTTGGCGACCTCGATCGCCTCGGGAAAGGTCTGCTCGCCGCCGACGATCTCGACCAGCGGAAGCAAATAGACCGGGTTGAATGGATGGCCGACGACCAGCCGTTCCGGATGCTTCTTCATCGCCACCTGCATGTCGGTCGGCTTGATGCCGGAGGTCGAGGAGCCGACGATGGCATTGGCCGGCGCATAGAGGTCGATCTCGACCAGCACGCGGTGTTTCAGGTCGAGCCGTTCCGGCACGCTTTCCTGGATGAAATCGGCATCGGCGACGGCGTCGGCAATGGTCTTGGCAAAGGTCAATTTGCCTTCTTTTGGCAGGCCGTCGGGCAGCATCTGCTTGTAGGCGCGGCGCGCGCCTTTCATCACTTCGCCGACCTTGCGCGCGGCTTCGGGGTCGGGATCGAAAATCGACACGTCGATGCCGTTCAAGAGCAGTCGCGCCACCCAGCCGGCGCCGATGACGCCGCCGCCGATTACAGCTGCCTTGGTGATGATGCTCATGCGGAGGCTCCGGTTCTTGTCCTGGCTTTTTCCAGGTCGATGAGAGGCACGCGCTCGCCGGTGCGGATCACGGTGGGGTCATAGGCCCTGCGCGCAAACACCTCGAGCACGAAGGGCCGGAAGAAGTCGATCGGCAACGTCTCGTAGTCGGGGTCGAAGCTCGACTGGTCCCAGCGCTCACAGAACTGGTCGCAATCGTCGAAATAAAGGTGGCCGGCGAAACGGTCGCGCGCATGCGGATTGCCGCCGAGATGGTGGGCGTAATAGAGGCGCTGGAAGTCGCCGTGCTTTTCCACAACCCAGGTGCACTGCTCGCGCACGAAAGGTTTTAGGACCGAAGCTGCATATTCGTCGTGATTGTACGGTGCGTAGACGTCGCCGATGTCGTGCAGCAGGGCGCAGACGATCCAGTCGGTGTCGGCGCCGTCGCGCCATGCGCGCGTCGCCGCCTGCAGCGAATGGCCGAGCCGGGTGATCTTGTAGCCGGACAGGCCTTCGTCGAGTTGGACAAGCGCGTCAAGCAGCCGTTCGCCGGTCTTCGCCGCATAGTCGATCTCGTGCTCGGTGAGGAACGCGTAATCGTCGCGGTCGCCATCCTTCATTGCGGTGAATTTCACGGTCTTCATCGGCGGCTCCTCCCTACCGATTGCTTGTTCAAAGCGGTGCGCGCTTCGTCAAATTGAGCTTCTTGCGCACTTCATCGGGGCCGATGACCCTTGCGCCCATGTTCGACACGATGCTGACCGCCCGCTCGACCAGCTGCGCATTGGTTGCCAGCACGCCCTTGTCGAGCCAGAGATTGTCCTCGAGTCCGACGCGGACATTGCCGCCCGCCAGCACCGCAGCGGCGGCATAGGCCATCTGGTTGCGGCCGATGGAGAACGCCGACCAGGTCCAACCCGACGGCACATTGTTGACCATCGCCATAAAAGTGTTGAGATCGTCCGGCGCGCCCCATGGCACGCCCATGCACAATTGCACGAGAGCATCCGGGTCCAGCACTTTTTCCTCGACCAATTGCTTGGCAAACCACAGATGGCCGGTGTCGAAGGCCTCGATCTCCGGCTTGACGCCAAGCGCCGTCATCATGCCGCCCATGGCGCGCAGCATGCCTGGCGTGTTGGTCATGACATAGTCGGCCTCGGCGAAATTCATGGTGCCGCAGTCGAGCGTGCATATCTCCGGCAGGCACTGGCGCACATGTTCCACGCGGTTGGTGGCGCCGCCCATATCGGTGGCTTTCTCGTTCAGCGGCAGCGGGTTTTCCGGCGAGCCGAACACCATGTCGCCGCCCATGCCGGCGGTCAGGTTCAGCACCACGTCGACGTCTGCCGCACGGATGCACTCGGTCACTTCGCGATAAAGCTGCACGTCGCGGCGCGGCCTGCCGGTTTCGGGGTCGCGCACATGGCAGTGGACGATCGCCGCACCCGCCTTTGCCGCGTCGATGGCCGAGTCGGCGATCTGCTTGGGCGAGCGCGGCACATGCGGGCTGCGGTCTTGCGAGCTGCCGGACCCAGTTATGGCACAGGTAATGAAGACCTCACGGTTCATCGCAAGCGGCATCGACTTTTCTCCCAATCAGCACAGATGGTCCCGATCAAACATGGACGCAATCGAACAGATGGCAACAATGCCTGACTTGCAGGAAACTGTTTTGCATTTTACGAAGTGCGTATGATGAAAAACGAAAAGTCGTCGATCTTTCGCGCCGAACGGTTGCCGCTCAAGGTGACGCTGCTGGTGTTTTCCGGGTCGTCGATCATGTGCGTGGCCTCGGCCGTCGATCCGCTGCGCGCCGCCAACCGTATTGCCGGCGAGACGCTGTTCGATTTTAGGCTGGTTTCGGTGACCGGCGAAGCCCCGGTCACCACATGCGGCCTGCCGGTTGCGGTCAGCGGCCGCTTCGATGCGGCGGATACGACGGATGTGCTTGTCGTCGTCGCCGGTTTCGGCACGCAGAACTATGCCACGTCGGCCCTGCTTGCCGGCCTGCGCCGAGCGGGGCGCGCCGCACGCGCCTGCGGCGGCGTCGAAGCCGGTACCTGGCTGGTCGCCCGCGCCGGTCTGCTGGAAGGGCGCAGCGCCACCACCCATTGGGAGGACATGGAGGATTTCTCCTCGGCCTTTCCCGAGATCGACGTTCGCCCCGACCGCTATGTCATCGACGGGCCGGTCTTCACCTCCGGTGGCGCTTCGCCGACCTTCGACCTGATGCTGCATCTGATCCGCACGCGGCTCGGCATGGCGGTCGCGCTCGATGTGGCAAGCGTCTTCATCTACGACCAGGCACGCGCCGCGACCGACGCGCAGCCTTTGGTCTCGCTCGGCCGCCTCGACGGCTACGATCCGCGGCTTGCGCAAGCCATCCGGCTGATGGAAACCCACGTCGACCAGCCCTTGACCATCGCCGCGGTGGCAAAGCGTGCCGGGGTGACGGCACGTACGCTGGAAAGCATCTTTCGCAAGTCGATCGGCGAGACGCCGGGCGCCTATTATCTCAGGCTGCGGCTGGGTGCAGCGCGCCGGCTGGTGGTCGACACGCGCGTGGCCATGGCCGATATTGCCGGGCGAACGGGGTTCTCGTCCGCCGCGGCATTTTCCAGGGCGTTCTCAAGAGCTTTCGGCGAAGCGCCGGTCAGGCTGCGCAGGAGATAGTCGGGATCAGGCAGCGTCCTGGCGGTCGCTTTTGCCGTCGATCTGCGAGCGCATCTGTCTCGCAAGGTGGGTCTCGAAGCGGCTGGCGACCGCGCGGTCCCATTCGTTTGCACCGCGCGCGCCATCCTTCGGATGCGGCAGCGCCATCAGCCGGTCGATGATCGATCCCTCGCCAGATGAGAGCAGGGCGTCGATTTCGCGTTCGTGCTGCATATCGTTTCGCCTCCTTCGGTCTGTTTCCGCCACCAACCATATATATACAAGATTCGTGACGGCTGTTTGAAGGCAAGAGCGAGGCGATTGAGGGGCGGTGCGAGGCAAAACCTTGTCGTCGGTTCCGCCCTCGCGCAAAGCTGTTCCGGGCCGGCGGGTCGGTCAACAGACCCGCCGGTGCGGCACCTCAGACGTATCGGTTGACGATATTCTCGAGCAGTTCCTGGCGGCCGGATTTCGGCTGCGGCTCGATCTTCTTCTTGACGACGCGCTCGGTGATCTCCTCCAGCGTCCGCTTGCCGGCAAGCATCGCCTTGGCCTCGGCCGAGTTCCAGCCGGCATAGCGCTCGGCCAACGGTCCCGACAGCGCCTTGTCCCCGACCATGCGAGCGGCGGCCTTGAGGCCGCGTGCACAGCAATCCATGCCGCCGATATGGCCAATCAGCAGATCCTGCGGATCGAGCGACTGTCGCCGAAGCTTGGCGTCGAAATTGGTGCCGCCGGTCTTGAAGCCACCGGCCTGCAGGACCTGATAGTAGGCCAATGCCATCTCCGGCACGTTGTTGGGGAACTGGTCGGTGTCCCAGCCCGACTGGTAGTCGTTGCGGTTCATGTCGATCGAGCCGAAGATGCCGAGCGCATTGGCCAGCGCCAGTTCATGCTCGAAGGAATGGCCGGCCAGGATCGCATGGCCCTGCTCGATGTTGAGTTTGACCTCCTTCTCCAGCCCGAAGCGCTTCAGGAAGCCGTAGACCGTGGCGACGTCATAGTCGTACTGGTGCTTTGTCGGCTCCTGCGGCTTCGGCTCGATCAGGATGGTGCCCTTGAAGCCGATCCGGTGCTTGTAGTCGACGACCAGGTTGAGGAAGCGGCCGGCCTGTTCCTGTTCGCGGGCAAGGTCGGTGTTGAGCAGCGTCTCATAGCCCTCGCGGCCGCCCCACAGCACATAATTCTCGCCCTTCAGCCGCTTGGTGACGTCGATGCAGTGTTTGACCGTCGCTGCCGCATAGGCAAAGACGTCCGGGTCGGGATTGGTGGCGGCTCCCGCCATGAAGCGGCGATTGGAGAACAGGTTGGCCGTGCCCCAAAGCAGCTTGACCCCGGTCTTCTTCATCTTCGCCGCAAAATAGTCTGATATCTCGTCGAGCCGCGCGGCACTTTCAGAAAAATCTTTTCCCTCCGGCCGCACATCGGCATCGTGGAAGCAGAAATAGGGAACACCCAGCAGCGAAAACATGTCGAAGGCGACATCGGCCTTGAGCTTGGCCAGTTCCATCGTGTCGGTGCCACCGGCCTCGGCGAACCACGGCCGCTCGAAGGTCTGGCCGCCGAACGGATCGCCGCCTGGCCAGGCGAAGGAATGCCAGTAGGCGACGGCAAAGCGCAAATGGTCTTCCAGCCGCTTGCCGGCGACAACCTCATCGGGATTGTAGAACCGGTAGGCCAGCGGATTGGTCGAATCCGGCCCCTCGTATTTGATCTTCTGGATGTCGCCGAAAAAGCCGCTGGTCATGTCTGTCTGTCCTCTCGCAGGGTTCGGTCCTGATTACCTCAGGCGTAATTGGTTTCGCGCTGGCGCTGGATGAAAAGGGTCATGTCAAAGCCAATCAACCACGGAGACAGACCATGACCGACCTCAACACGATCGCCGAAAACTACATCGCCGCCTGGAACGAGAGCGATGCCGCGCGCCGGCAAGCCTTGCTCAAGGCGGCCTTCACCGATGACGTCAGCTACCGCGATCCGATCATGCAGGGAGACGGCCACAATGGCCTCGCCGCACTGATCGATGGTGTCCAAAAACGATTTGCCGGCTTCCGGTTCTCGCTGAAGGGCAAGCCGGACGGGTTTGGCGGCACGATCCGCTTCTCGTGGAATCTCGGGCCGGAAGGCACCGATTCCGTCATCGAAGGCACCGACATCGGCGTCATCGAGAATGGCCGCCTGAAAAGCGTCACCGGCTTTCTCGACAAGGTCCCGGCACAGTGAGGTGATCTCGGGCCGCGGCGTGGGTGGGAAACCACTCACGCCGTGGCCGCCTTGATAGCCGGGTAAAGCAAGCGGTAGCGCTGATAGGCATCCGCATAGGCGTTGCTTAGCGCGGCGACCGGCTCGATTGTGGCATCGGTGGCCGGCGCCGTGCACACTCTGAGCGGATCGGCGCCCGTCGCCGCGATCAGGCCAAGCCTCGCGGCACCGAAGGCGGCGCCGAAATCGCCGTCGGCGGGAATGTCGACGGGCTGGCCGAGCGCGGTGGCGATTGCCTTTAGCCAGTAGTGCGAGCGCGAGCCGCCGCCGATCGCCGTCACCCGCGTCAGCGTCGTGCCGGCTTTGGCCAGGGCTTCGAGACTGTCGCGGAAGGCGAAAGCCACGCCCTCCAGCACGGCCTGGGTCAACACGGCGCGGCTCGATTCATGCGCAAGCCCGGTAAACGAGCCGCGAATGGCCGCATCATTGTGCGGGGTGCGCTCGCCCGAGAGATAGGGCAGGAAGGACACGCCGGTCGGCGCCTTCAGCGTATCGCCGAGCTCGGCGGTCAGCTCGCCGGCGCCTTTGCCTGAAATCTCGGACAGCCAGTTGAGCGAATCGGTTGCCGACAGGATGACGCCCATCTGGTGCCAGGTGTCGGGCAACGCGTGGCAGAATGTGTGCACCGCGCTTTCCGGGTTGGGCAGATAGGACGCATTGGCGGCAAACAGCACGCCTGACGTGCCAAGCGAGACAAAGGCCTGGCCGGCGGCGACCGTGCCCATGCCGCAAGCCGACGCCGCATTGTCGCCGGCGCCACCAGCGATCGGGATGCCCGCCTGCATCCCCCATTTCGAGGCCAGTTCGCTGCGCAACGCGCCAGCCTTCTCAGTGCCTTCGACCAGTGACGGCATCTGCTTCTCGTCGAGCGACGTGGCGGAAAGCAGGTCGGATGACCAGCCTCGCTTGCCGACATCGAGCCAGGACGTGCCGGCCGAGTCCGACATCTCCGAAATATGCTCGCCGGTGAGCCAGAGCCGCAGAAAATCCTTTGGCAGCAAGACCTTTGCCAGTTTGGCGAAAATATCCGGCTCATTGTTTCTCACCCAGACCAGCTTTGGCGCGGTGAAACCGGGAAACACGATGTTGCCGGTCAGCTCGCGAAAGCGCGGGTCGGCGTCGAGCTTGGCGGCCTCGGCATGGCTGCGCGTGTCGTTCCACAGGATGCAGGGGCGCAGCACCTGGTCGCCGGCATCGAGCAATGTAGCGCCATGCATCTGGCCGGAGAGGCCGATTCCTTTGACGGCGGCGAGCTGTTCTGGATGAGAAACCTTGAGCTCGGCGATCGCTCCCTCGCAGGCGCGGATCCACTCGGCGGGGTTCTGCTCCGACCAGCCGGGGTGCGGCCGAGACACGTCGAGTGACGCGTGGCCGGAGCCGATGATGCTCTGCCCGGCATCGATCAACAGCGCCTTGACGCCCGACGTGCCCAGATCGAGGCCGAGATACATGGTGTCCTCCCATTGTCATTAATTTTTTCGGATCTCGAAAAAATCTGACTTGGCAGTTTTTAAGACAAGATCCGCCTCCGGTCAATTCTCCGACAAATCGGCAGCCCGCCGCGAAAGCAGCGCCGACAGCGGGCTGTGGGGCCGCGCCAGCGCGCGTTCCGCGGCAAGTGCCCTTGCCAATGCACGGTCGCCCGACCGCAGCGCTGCCTCGATCAGCGTCAGGTCGACGACGTCGCGTTGTGCATGACTGCCGCCGAAGCGGTGGGCGATCGCCCGGATGGGCCGGATCAGGCGGACCGTCTCGGCATAATTGCCTTCGCCGAACGCCTTGATGGCGAGCGTCACGGGATGGCCGACATCCCGGGTAAAGGCGGCGTTGTCGTCGTTGGCGTGCATGGCCTCGTGCTGCGCCTCGAGCAAGGTGCGAGCCGGCGTCTCTTGGCCGGCGCCGACGAGGGCCATCATTGCGTGGGCATCGTTGAAGGCATAGTTGCCGGCGCTGGCCTTCGCCCAGTTGGCGGCGAGCGCCGCCCAGCGGCCGCCGACATCGACGCCGCCGAGATGCAGCCGCCACAGGATCGCCGAAGCATCGACCATGTTGAGCGCCAGCGTCGAGCGTTCGCCGTAGATTGGGCCGTCATAGAGCGCCAACGCCTCGTCGGTTTCGCCGAGATCGTAGTGGAACAGCGCCAGATGCCACCAATTATGCACTTTCAGGAAGCTTTCACGCGTCCACGCGTCGGGGTTGGCGCGCATCCAAGCGATGCCGTCCCTTTGCCGGCTCTGCATTTCCATGACATGGGCGACGGCGTGCTGCGCCCAGCCGTCGCGCGGCTCGATGTCGACTGCCATGCGGCCAAGCTTTTCGGCGCTTGCATAGTCGCCCATTTCCTCCAGCCCGAACGCCTGCATGCCGAGTACGGCGTGGTAGCCCGGCATGCCGCTCTGCCACGACGGCAGCGCGCGGCCGATGCGGTCGCGCAGCATGCGGGCATTGCCGGTGAAGAAATCGATCTGGTGCCCGGTCTGCAGCGCCAGCGCATCGAGCGGAAACTCGATGGCGATATCCTCGAGCAGACGAGCGGCTTCATGCCAGCATCCTGCGGCAAGATGGCCAAGTGCTGCGACATGCGCCTGCTCGCGCGGCGTGGCGGCAAGCGGCAGTGCCGCCTCGTGGCATGTCCTGGCCACGGCTGCCGCCTCGCGCTCGGTGGCGAGGCCGAAGAGATAGCCCTTGAACACATGCGCCATGACGAAGCCAGGATCCTCGGCGATGGCGCGATCGACCGAGCCGACCGGGTCGCCGATGAAGCATTGCAGTTCGCGCACGGCCTGGCTGTAGGACGAGAACCCGGCCTCCGTCGCGCCCGAAAACGTCAGCCCGAATGCGTCCCTGACTGCCACGTCATGTCCTCAATTGCCCGAGCGCATCGCCACTGTGGCGATGCCGGCGCCGACCAGCAGCGTGCCGCCGGTGCGGTTGAAGATGCGGATCGCCGTCGGGTTGCGAACGACGTTGCGTGCCCTTGCGGCGATCAGCGCGTAACCGAAGGCATTGGCGAAGGCGAGCGCCAGGAAAGTCGTCTCGAAGATCACCATCTGCGTCCAGAAATCGGCATGCCGGTCTAGGAACTGCGGCAGGAAGGCGACGAAGAAGGTGATGCTTTTCGGATTGAGCGCGGTGACCAGCCAGGCATGCGCCATCATCTTGGCCGAGGACACCGCGTCCAGGCGCGGCTCGGCCTTGAGCGTGCCGCCGGCGCGAAACAGCTTTATGCCGAGATAGATCAGATAGCCGGCGCCGACCACCTTCAGCAACGTGAATACGGTGGCCGACGCCGCCAGCAGCGCGCCGATGCCCAGCATCGACAGCGTCATCGCGGTAAAGTCCCCAAATGCCACGCCAACCGCCATCGGCAGCGCGGTGCGCCAGCCCTGGCCGAGCGCATAGGATACGACCAGAAGGATGGTCGGGCCGGGAATGACAAGAAGGATCGTCGAGGCGGCGGCAAAGGCGGCCCAGTTTTCGAAGGACATGTTCGTCTCCTTGAGCTCAAAGAAGAGGATAAATCCTTGGGCTCACAAAGATGTAAAGGGGCAAAAATCGAAAATGCCCCTGGTTAACATCAGGCGACGGTTCTTCACGCTTTTTCAACCATGATTGGTGAAAATGCACTCTATCCGGCCGGACTGTGTTTCCCGCCGACAGCGTAGGGTTTGCGTAGATGCGCGAGTTGCCGCAAGGTCTGACGCCGCCGCACAATGGCGACGAAATCGAAATTTCCGAAATCCAGCTTTCCCGCCGCGCAGTGTTGTCCGGCGCCGGTGCGCTGGGGCTGCTCGGCGTCGCCGGCTGCAGCCAGACGCTCGACCTGTCGGCGCTGCAACTCGACGGCGTCACCACCGGCGCGATTACCCCTGTCCGCCCGAGCATCAGCGTCGACAAGAACATCACCAGCCCTGGTGTGATGTATGCCTCCGTCACCGACGGCGGCTTCACGCTGCCGGAAGTGCCCTACCTCAAGGTCAAGCCGGAGTTCCGCCGCCAGATCGTCGTCGACCCGACCGGCGAGCAGCCCGGCACCATCGTCGTCCATTCGCAGGAGCGGCTGCTCTACCTGGTGCAGCCCGGCGGTGACGCTATCCGTTACGGCGTCGGTATCGGCAAGGAAGGCTTTCGCTGGTCCGGCCGCGCCAACATCCAGTACGGCAAGGAATGGCCGACCTGGAGGCCGCCGGCCGAGATGATCGCCCGCAAGCCGGAACTGGTGAAATGGCAGGCCGGGCAGCCCGGCGGCCTCGACAACCCGCTCGGCGCGCGTGCGCTGTACATCTACCAGAACGGCCAGGACACCGGCTACCGCATCCACGGTTCGCCCGAATGGTGGAGCATCGGCCAGGCGATGTCGTCGGGCTGCGTTCGCCTGATCAACCAGGACATCATCGACCTCTACAGCCGCGTCTCCAGGAAGAACCCGGTCGTCGTCGTCTGACCCTCCCGGTCATCGTCTGAACTCGAGGCGGCTGACGCGGCCGCTCGACTCTCCCGTTGCGCGATCTCGCAAGACAGGCGAATGTGCCTGCAAAGTCACTGCTCGGGAGACGTGAAGCATGTCCGGAACTTTTGTCATCGCGCAAGGCGGCGGCCCGACCGCCGTCATCAACCAGACGGTGGTGGGCGCCACACTCGAGATTCGCAGGCGGCATCCCGGCGCCAAGGTGTTGGGCTCCATCCATGGCGTGCGCGGCATCCGCGACGGCAACTATGTCGATCTTTCGGCTATCCCTGAGGACCGGTTGCGGTTGATTGCGGCGACGCCGAGCGCCGCGCTTGGCTCGACGCGCGACAAGCCGGACGAGGCCTATTGCGAAATCATCCTCAACGGCCTGAAGAAGGCTGGCGCCGATGCCTTCATCTATATCGGCGGCAACGACACGTCCGGCACGCAGCAGATCCTGACCGACGCCGCCGGCGGCAAGATGGCTTTCGTCCATGCGCCGAAAACCATCGACAACGATCTCGAGGAGAACGACCACACGCCGGGCTTCATTTCGGCAGCCGAGTTCGTCGCCGGCGCCTTTCTCTCGGTCGACCTCGACTTCCGTGCTCTGCCGGGCATCTATGTCGGTATCGTCATGGGCCGGCACGCCGGTTTCCTCACCGCCGCCGCCGCCGCATGGCAGCTTGATCCCGACAGCGGCCCGCACCTCGTTTATGTGCCGGAGCGACCGTTCTCGGCTTCAGCCTTTATCGACGACGTGCGCGCCACGCTCGATCGCCACAAGCGCTGCATCGTCGCAGTCTCCGAAGGCGTCAGCACAGCCGACGGCAAGGCGCTGGTCGAAAGTCTTGTCCCGCCGGACAAACTGGAGCGCGATGCGCATGGCAACGTCAAGCTGTCGGGCAGCGACCTGCCGGCCGCCCTCGAGCGCGCGCTGGCCGAAGGATTGCCGGGCAAGCGGGCACGCGTCGATGCGCTCGGCTACATGCCGCGCGGCTATGTCGGCGCCATCAACGCCGTCGATGCGCAGGAAGCCTTCGATGCCGGCGTCTTTGCGGTCGCTGTCGCCGAACAGGGCGGCGGCTCGGTGGCACTGCAATATGACGGCGAGAAAACCGTGCTGAACAAGGTGCCGCTGAAAAACGTTGCCGGCAAGACCCGTCACATGCCCGACGATTTCATGCTGCCGGATGCCAACCAGCTCTCCGACGCAGGAATGGCCTATCTGAAGCGGCTGGTTCCCGAAAAGTACAAGGTCGGAAGGCCGTTCGTCTGAGCCGGCTCGCTTCTGATGCCGGAATCTTCGTGATGCGTGACTGGTTCAGCAAGACCGTCATCGACGCCGATACGACGATGCTGACCGAGCCGTTCGTGCATGATTTCGTGCGCGCCAACATCTGGCATCTGCGCGGCCGCGACGTCGACCTGCTTGTCGACACCGGCATGGGGATTTGCCCGCTGGCGCCGGAGATCGACACGCCTGATGGCAAGCCGCTGCTCGTCGTCGCCACCCATATCCACCTCGACCATGTCGGCTCGCTGCACGAATTCCCGCTGCGAGCCGGGCCGAGGATGAGTGCTGCGCAATTCGACAGCATGGATGACGCCGTCACCTACGCCCACATGTTTCATGATCTCGACGGCGCCGTCTCGAAGCTGCCGGCACCGGGCTGGAGAGCGGCCGAATACAGAATCCAGCCGGCGCCGCTGACGCGGACGCTTGACGAGGGCGATCTGGTCGACCTCGGCGACCGGCAATTCCGGGTGCTGCATCTGCCCGGCCATTCGCCGGATTCCATCGCGCTGTTCGATGAGGCCGACGGCCTGTTCTTCGCCGGCGACGCCATCTACGACGCCTTGCTGATCGACGACCTGCCGGATTCCGACCGATCAGCCTATCGCCGAACAATGCAGCGGCTGCTCGATCTGCCTGTCAGCATCGGCCATGGCGGCCATGGACCAAGCTTCGACGCCAAACGGATGCGCGAGATCGCCACCGGTTATCTCAGGCGCACAGACGGCGCATAAGCCAAGAATCTGGTTGCCCGCCGGAATATCTTTGACAACATTGGTGAAGGCCGACAGGCGGCCTGATGCAAACGGATTGTCTCGATGATCACCCGCGGCTTCTCTTCAGGACGAAAGCCCCCGACGGATGCGGATGCGCGTATCCCGCCGGGGCAATATCTCGAGCAAGGGTTTCCGGTGCTGTCGGCCGGGCCGACGCCGCGTGTGCGCACTGAGGACTGGTCGTTCACGCTCAAGCACGGACCACGGCCGATCAAGACGTGGAACTGGACAGAGTTCAACGCGCTGCCTTTGACCAAGATGACGCGCGACATCCATTGTGTCACCGCGTGGACCAAGTTCGACACGGCGTGGCAGGGTGTGCTGGTCGACGATATTCTGGCGGATGCCGGCATCGAGCCACCGACGGCCTTCACGCTGGCGCTGTCCTTCGACGGCTATACAACCAACGTGCCGACGCAGGATCTCACCGCCGGCAAAGCGATGGTGGCGCTGCTTTACGAAGGCAAGCCGATCACGCCGGACCATGGCGGCCCGGCGCGGCTGCTGGTTCCGCATCTCTATTTCTGGAAGTCGGCCAAATGGCTGAACGGGCTGCAGTTCACCGAGCGCGACGAGCCGGGCTTCTGGGAGCTGCGCGGCTATCACATCTATGGCGACCCGTGGCGCGAGCAGCGCTATACGGGCGATCCATGAGCGACGGGCCGGCGGCGCAGTCGCCCTGGCAGACGGTGACAATCGCCCGCATCGAAAAGCGCACGCCGCGCGTCACCAGCTTTTTCCTCCAACCGTCGCGGCCCTTCGCCTATCGTGCCGGGCAGCATGTCGATGTCAGGCTGACGGCGCCGGACGGCTATCAGGCGCGCCGCTCCTACTCAATCGCCTCGGCGCCGGAAGCCGGCGAGACGATCGAACTGGCGATCGAAAGGCTCGATGATGGCGAGGTCTCACCCTTCTTCCACGATATCGCGGCGGTCGGCGACGAGGTCGAGTTGCGCGGCCCGCTCGGCGGCCACTTCGTCTGGTCCGACAGCGACGGCGGCCCGCTTCTGCTGGTCGGCGGCGGGTCCGGCGTGGTGCCGCTGATGGCGATGATCCGCCATCGCGCCGCGCGCAGATCGGCGGTGCCCGTGGCACTGGTATTTTCCGCACGGGTCTGGGACGAGGTCATCTTTCGCGACGAGCTGATCGACCTCCACGCTCGCCGGGACGGCTTCGATCTGGTGTTGGCGCTGACCCGCGAGCCGGCCCGGCGCCCGGCGGACTATTCACGGCGGATCGACGTTGCGATGATGGAGCAATCGATGCTGAGGCTGCCCGCACCGCCAAGGTTCGCCTTTGTCTGCGGCTCGAATGCCTTCGTGTCGGCCGCCGCCCAGGCGCTGATCGATGCTGGCGTTCCGGCAAGCCTCATCCGCACCGAGCGCTACGGGGTTTAAGCTCCCCGGTCAGGCGTCGATCTCGAGCTCCGTCAGCGGCTTCGAACAGCAGGCAAGGATGAAGCCGTCGTCGATCTCGTGATCGAGGATGCCGCCATTGTGGCTCATCTCGACTGTGCCCGAGACCTTTTTCACCTTGCAGGTTCCGCACAGGCCGAACTCGCAGGCTGCGGGAATTCGTACGCCCGAAGCGCGCGCCGTCTGCAGCACGGTCTGGCCGGCAACGCAGTCGGCATCGATATCCGAAAGCGAAAAGCGGATCGGAGTTGCGGCCTCGGCAGGTACCTCGACCCCGCCCTCTGCCGGCCCACCCTTTGCCGGCCCACCCTCTGCCGGCGAACCGAACGGGGCCGGTATTTCCTCCACCGCCGGGGCCGCAAAGCTCTCCTGATGGTAGTTGGCCATGTCGAAGCCGGCCGCCTCCAGCGTCTGCCGCACGGCGCGCATGAACGGGTCGGGGCCGCAGCAGAAAATTTCGCGCTCGCGAAAATCGGGCGCCAGCAGCGGCAGCCTTATGGCGTCGATCCGGCCCATATGGCCGAACCAGCCCTCACGGCTGGACCGCTCCTCAATCATGAACCCGAGCGTCAGGCCCGGCATGCGGCTGCCGAGCAGCTCGAGCTCCTTGCGGAAGATGATCTCCTCGGGCGTTCGCGCGCAGTTGACGAAGCCGACATCTGTCCATGGCGCGCAATCGTTCAGCCAGCGCAGCATCGACATCATCGGCGTCACGCCGGAGCCGGCCGAAATGAACAGATACTTGGCCGCTGGATGGCTGTGCAGCGAAAAGTCGCCCGCCGGCCCATAGGCCTTCACGTGAACGCCGGGTTTCAGATTGTCGAACATCCAGCGGGTGCCGAGGCTGCCGGCCTGCGCCTTCACCGTCACCGCGATCGAGAACGGCCGCGACGGCGAGGACGACAGCGTATAGGTCCGCATTAGCGGGCCCTCGGTGGTCGGCAGTTCCAGCGTCACGAACTGCCCCGGTCTGTAGCGGAACCAGGTCTGGTTGTCAGAGCGGAAGGTGAAGGTCTTCACCTCAGGCGCCTCGTCGCTGACGCTGATGACTTCCAGCACCTGGAGCCTGTCGTTCCAGGGCGCCATCTCGTCGAGATGGCGGTAGAGGCCAAGGTCCGTCATCGCATTCATCCCCTTGATCTCGTTCAGGCGACGCTGCGCAGCGCCGGCCGCCCGACCTCGGCAAGGCGCGGCCCGATGAAGGAGGCGTACCATTCGACAAACTGGATGACGCCGCCCTCATGCAGTTCCGAATAGGGGCCGGGCTCATAGGCCGGCGACAGGATGCCGAAGGCGTTTTCCTCGACGATGCGACGGTCCTGATCGTTGGTCTCGGTCCAGACATGGGTGAGTTCGGCGAGGTCGTAATCGACGCCTTCGACCGCGTCCTTATGGACAAGCCATTTGGTGGTGACGGCCGTTTCCGTGGCACTGATCGGCAGCACGCGGAAGGTGACGGCATGATCGCCGAGGATATGGTTCCAGGTCGTCGGATAGTGATAGAGCAGCAGCGAGCCGATACGGTCGGTCGAAACGCTGTCGGAAAGGTTCTTCTTCACCGCGCGTCTTCCCGTCATCGTGTAGCTGACGGCGTCGCGCAGCAGCGGCGCGCGGGTGGCGCGATACTGCCCGGCCGGATCGATGCGGAACTTGCTCGGCAGGCCTGCCGCCTCGCATTTCGCCCAGTGCGCGAGCATCTCCGGATCGCTGTCGGCGCCCTGCACCCCGGTCACCGTCGGCGCTTCCGGGAATGTCTTGCAGAGTTCCGGATGGTTGCCGGCGCAATGATAGCACTCGCGGTTGTTCTCCCAGACGAGCTTCCAGTTGCCCTTCTCGACGATGGTCGATTCGAAGGCGACTTTTGCCTCGCGCAGCCGGTGCGGCAGGAGGTAAGGCTCGATCATGGCTCGCATCGGCGCGAAGTCGACCGGCTCGTTGGCCAGGCAGATGAAGATGTAGCCGCCAACGCTTTCGCAAGCCACCGGCTTCAGGCTGAACTGGCTCTTGTCGAAGCCGTCTGCCATCTGGCGAGCAAACAACAGCCGGCCGTCCAACTCGTAGGTCCACTGGTGATAGGGGCAGACCAGCTTCGCCGCAGTGCCCTTGTCGGCATTGCAGACACGGCTGCCGCGATGCCGGCAGGAATTGTGGAAGGCATTGATCTTGCCTTGCTGGTCGCGGACCAGCACGACCGGATAGTCGCCAATCTGGGCGGTGATATAGCTGCCAGCTTTCGGCAACTCGCAATCGTGGCCGATGAACAGCCAGTCGCGATACCAGATCAGCTCCATGTCGAGCTTGAAGAAATCTGGATCGGTGTAGAAGGGCTGCTCGAGCGAATAGCCTTGCCTGCGGCCGTGCAAGAGCCTCAGCATGTCGTTGCGCGCGTCCATGTCCTGTCCTCGTGTAAGGACTGAACTGGTGGTGATGGAGGGAGGATCGGCCGCAGACCGGCGACAGGGCCGACATGCATCATCCACCTCTTGACCGCCCACCGCGATCAGTCGAGTCTAAAAATCTCGGGCTGGTTTCCGGGCTCTGGAGTGTCCTTGCGGACTCATCGCGACACCTTCCCAGGCTTGTGGCCCAGTGGTCTCCCGTTGCGACTTGAACTCCACCACCGTTGCGGGGGCAGCACCGGGTTCTGACCGGCTTCCCAATTCTCCGCTTCGTCGTCACCAAGCGGCACCTGAGATGGCGTGATCTAATCATGCCGGCCGGCTGACTGTCGGCATGAAAGCGACATCGTATCCATGCGGCGCGACACCGCCGGCGAAACCTGCAGGTTTATATCTGCAGGGCTGAAACCCACTTTTCGGCGGCCACTGTCGGCTGCTGTGACATCGAATCTGACCCGCGGCGGAGATCAGGAAAGTTAACAGTTTACCAAAGTGACTATTAGCCGCTTCTAAAATCGAACCGAACGGTTCGTTTCTGTTGACAGCGTGCAGCACCCTGTGAACGCAGATCCGCCAATCCGTCAAATCATGAATGGCTAATTTTGAATAAGATATTGAAAACAAACCATAAAACCATGGTAGCAGATGCCTCTGGTACAATTTCAAGGTGTAGATTCTTGGTCCACACGGAACAACTTCGTGATTGGAATCCGCCGAATGGCCTTCCCACATCGGGGCTGTCCGAATGACGCGCATCCTCCCAAGACACGCCGCTAGGCGGACGGAAGACTAAGATACTGGAGTACTAAAATGAAAAAGATCGCTCTTGCTGCCGTCGCCGCTCTGGCCATCACCGGCAGCGCCTTTGCCGGCAGCGACCATTATGGGTCCAACGCCGCCAACCAGCCGACTGCTGCGATCGACAGCTCGTATACGGCCTCTGTCCAGACGCCGGCTCACGCTGAAAAGCAGCCCGTTGGCCCGGGCGCCGACCGCAACCTTTTCGGCAACAATTAACAGCTGGTCCCAAACAGCAAAGTGGCGGTCCGCCGCTCGGGATCTGAGGAACTCAGGAGTATTTGAAATGAAGAAGCTCATTCTTGCCACCGCCGCCATTGTGGCCATCTCCGGCGGCGCTTTTGCCGGCAGCGACAACTTTGGATCGAACGGTGCCAACCAACCGGCCGCCGCGGTCGACAGCAACTCGTACACGGCTTCGATTCGGAATTCGGCTTCGGCGCAGAATCCGGTTCCGGCTCACGAGAAACCCGTCAACGGCAGCGACCGTAACCTGTTCGGCAACAACTAACAGTTCGTTCCAACAGCGGCGGCGGCATTTGCCCGCCGCGCTGGTGGAACCAAGAAAATCCAGGAGTTTTGAAAATGAAGAAGATCGTTGTTACCGCCGCCGCGCTTTTGATTGCTGCCGGCAGCGCTTTTGCCGGTAGCGACAACTTTGGCGGAACCGACATCAACAAGCAGGCGACCATCAACGTCGACAACACGCAGACGTCTTCGGTACGCAATACCGGCTCGCCGGTCTACAAGCTGCTCAACTCGTCGGGCGACTTACAGAAGTCCGCCCCGCAGGGCAGCGACCGGAGCCTGTTCGGCCGCTAGCGCATCGGCCCGAAAATCGGTTCGATTTTCGGAAAGCACGATGCGCAGCGTTAAAGTGTTAGAGCGTACTTTTGTGCGTCCACTTGGACGCACGTCGCTCTAACAGCGACCGGAACGCACAAGAGCGGCGGGCTTTGCCCGCCGCTCTTGTTTTTGGGTCACCAAACTCCATCAGTTCGGCTGCCGCTCTCAGGCTGCCTTTGCTTCCGCTTTGTGGAGCGTGAATGAATGTCCGTCGGCATCGAAAATATGCAGGTCGCCGGCATCGGCATTCAACCGCAGCGCAGCGCCGCGCTTGACCTCGACATTGCCTGGCAGCTTGGTCACCAGCGGCAGGTCGGCGCGGCCGATGTCGACATAGACGAGCTGGACCTCGCCGAGCTGCTCGACATAGTCCACTGTTCCCTCGAAAAGATAATCGGCGCCGGTGGCGATCGTCAGATCCTCCGGCCGCACGCCGAAGCTCACCGAAGCGCCCGTCGCCGAGGCCGGCGTGGCGATCGGCACCGTCGCCTTGCGGCCGCCGACATGGCTGACGATGGTCGGGTTGCCTGATTTGTCGATCGTGGCCGGCAGGATGTTCATGGCCGGCGAGCCGATGAACTGGGCGACGAACAGATTGCCGGGTCTCTTGTAGAGCTCCATCGGCGTGCCGACCTGCTCGATATGGCCCTCCTTGAGCACCACGATGCGGTCGGCCAGCGTCATCGCCTCGACCTGGTCGTGGGTGACGTAGATCATCGTTGTAGCAGGCATCGATTCCTTGAGCTTGGCGATCTCGATGCGGGTGGCGACGCGCAGGGCCGCGTCGAGGTTCGACAGCGGCTCGTCGAACAGGAAGACCTTGGGGTTGCGCACGATCGCGCGGCCGATGGCGACGCGCTGGCGCTGGCCGCCCGACATCGCCTTGGGCAGGCGGTCGAGATATTTGGTCAGCTGCAGGATTTCCGCCGCCTGGCGCACTCGCTTGTCGATCTCGGCCTTGCTCTCCTTGCCGATCTTCATCGAGAACGCCATGTTGTCGTAGACGGTCATGTGCGGATAGAGCGCATAGGACTGGAACACCATGGCGATGCCGCGCTTCGACGGCGGCACGTCGTTCACCACCTCGCCGGCGATCTTGAGCTCGCCGGAGGTGATTTCCTCAAGCCCGGCGATCGACCGCAGCAAGGTCGACTTGCCACAGCCCGAAGGGCCGACGAAGACGATGAACTCGCCCGACTTTATGTCGAGGTCGATGCCGTGGAGAATGTTGAGATTGCCGTATGATTTCTTCACTTGCCTTAGCGTGACATCGGCCATGGGTTCCCTCCAGTGAACTGCAAATTCAATCGATACGCCCGAACCAGGCGCCGTAGCCGCCGAGGCGGATAAAGCGGGCGTCAGTCTGTCCCGAAAACCCGTGCCCCGGCAAGGGCTGCAGCGAGCGTCCGCCGAGATCGACTTCGGCCGGTCGGCTGCCGAGATTGAAGGCGCAGACGATCTGCTCATTGCCCTGGCGGCGCGTGAAGGCGACCGTATCGCCCTGGCTTTCGATGAACTCGATGTCGCCCTTGGCCAGCGCCGGATGCAGGCGGCGGAAAGCGAGAAAGCGCCGGTAGTGTTCCAGTAGCGAGCTGTCGTCGCCCTGCTGCACATCGACCGCCTGCGAAAGGTGCTTGGCAGGCACGGGCAGCCAGGGCTTTGCCGTGGAGAAGCCGCCATTGCCGTCGGCGCCATTCCAGACCATCGGCGTGCGGCAGCCGTCGCGGCCCTTGAATTCCGGCCAGAACCGGATGCCGTAGGGGTCCTGCAGGTCCTCGAATTGCAGCTCGGCCTCGCCGAGCCCAAGCTCCTCGCCCTGATAGATGCAGATCGAGCCGCGCAGCGACATCAGCAGCGCCGAGATCACCTTGAGATAAGCGGTCTGGTCGGCCTCGCCGCCCGCCCAGCGCGAGGCAGTGCGCATCACGTCGTGGTTGGAGAAGGCCCAGCACGACCAGCCGTCTCTGGCGACCTCGCCAAAGGCTTCCAGCACCGAACGCACCTTTGCCGCGCTGATCTTTTCAGGCGCCAGGAAGTCGAACGAATAGCACATGTGCACGCGCTTGCTGCCGGCGGTATAAGCCGCCACCACCTCCAGTCCGCGCTGCGAATCGCCGACTTCGCCGACCGCCGCCGTCGCCGGATATTCGTCGAGCAGGGCGCGGAAGCGTTCGAGAAAGCCGAGGTTTTCGGGGCGGCTCTTGTCGTAGAGATGGTCCTGGTAGTTGTAGGGGTTGACGGAAGGAGCGGTCTGGTCGTTGCGCTGTTCGGGCGGCAGCGGCGGATTGTCCTCCAGGCCCTGGCTGTGGAAGTAGAAATTGATGGTGTCGAGGCGGAAACCGTCGACGCCGCGCTCCAGCCAGAAGCGGGTGACATCGAGCAGCGCGTCCTGGACTGCGCGGCTGTGGAAGTTGAGATCGGGCTGCTCGGCCAGGAAATTATGCAGGTAATATTGCTGGCGGCTGGTGTCCCACTGCCAGGCCGAACCGCCGAAGATCGACAGCCAGTTGTTGGGTGGCGTGCCGTCGGGCCTGGCGTCGGCCCAGACATACCAGTCCGCCTTCGGGTTAGTGCGGCTCGAGCGGCTTTCCTTGAACCATGGATGGATGTCGGCCGTATGCGACAGCACCTCGTCGATCATCACCTTGAGCCCGAGCCTGTGCGCCTCGGCGGTCAGGGCGTCGAAATCGGCCAGCGTGCCGAACATCGGATCGACGTCGCAATAGTCGGACACGTCGTAGCCGAAATCCTTCATCGGCGACTTGAAGAACGGCGAGATCCAGATGGCATCGACGCCGAGCGCCGCGATATAGGGCAGCCTGCCGATGATGCCCCTGAGGTCGCCGATGCCGTCGCCGTTCGAGTCCTGATAGCTGCGCGGATAGATCTGGTAGATCACGGCACCTCGCCACCAGTCGCGGTCGACGGCGAGGTCGGGGCTCAACGTCGCTTTCACAGCGGATTGCATGATCTCAACCTCCCTTCACCGAGCCGGCGAGCAGCCCGCGGACGAAATAGCGCTGCAGCGAGAAGAACACGATCAGCGGCACGACAATGGTGATGAAGGCCGATGTCGTCAGGATCTCCCAATCGCCGCCGCGCGAGCCGAGCAGCGCGTTGAGCTTGGCGGTCAGCACGATCTGGTCGCCCTCGGTGCCGAGGAAAACCATCGCGACCAGCAGATCGTTCCACACCCACAGGAACTGGAAGATGGCGAAAGAGGCCAGCACCGGGAACGACAGCGGCAGCACGATCTTGACGAAGATCTCGAAATCGCTGGCGCCGTCGATGCGCGCCGATTCCATGATTTCTCGTGGCAGGCCGGCAATGTAGCTTCTCAAGAGATAGATGGCGAAGGGCAGGCCGAAGCCGGTATGCGCCAGCCAGATGCCGAGATAGGTTTTCGACGGCACGCCGAAGAAGCTGCCGACGCCGTTGTAAAGCTTCAGCAGCGGGATCAACGACATCTGCAGCGGCACGACCAGGAGCCCGATGATCACCGCTATGAGCAACGCCCGGCCGGGAAAGCGCATCCAGGCCAGCGCATAGGCCGCGAACGCCGCGATCAGGATCGGGATGACGGTCGCCGGAATGGTGACGGTCAGCGAATTCATGAAGGAGCGGCCGATGCCCTCCGAAAACAGCACCGTATTGTAATTGTCGGTGGTGAATTTCGGTGGCGCCGACGAGGCGTAGTAGACGCGCTGGCCACGCTCGCCCTCGAACGGCTTGGTCGAGGTCATGACGAAACTACCGTCGGGGTTGAGCTGCAAGGTCTCGCCGTCGCCGAGATCGGCTGTCGTGCCGGCGGGATATTGCGTCGGCGCCGACGACTTGACGCCAAAGGCGCTGATGTCGCGGGCCGGATCATCGCCGAAGATGTTGCCCTCGAGGACGAACTTGCCGTCCTTCTCGACTTGCGCCGAGGCGGGTGGCAGCCGCCCCGCTTCCGTCTGCGTGGAACTGGCGAACGAGTTCCACCAGCCCGAGGCGATGATCTGGTCCTTGTCGCGCAGCGACGAGACGAGAATGCCGAGCGTCGGGATCGTCCAGATCGCGACGAAGAGGAAGACCGCGATATGGACGCCGAAACGGCTGGCAAAGGACTTTCCGGTCGAGACGGCCATCTCAATGTCCTCCCGTCTCTTTGTTGGCCTGGCGGATGTTCCAGATCATGATCGGAATGACCGCGATCATGATGATGATGGCGATGGTGGCGCCACGGCCGAAATCGCCGCCGCCGCGGAACATCCAGTCGAACATCAGATTGGCCAGCACCTGGCTGTTCCATTGGCCGTTGGTCATCGTCAGCACGATGTCGAACACCTTCAGCACCAGGATGGTGATGGTGGTCCAGACAACGGCGATCGTTCCCCAGATCTGCGGCACCATGATCTTCCAGAAGATCTGGAACGGATTGGCGCCGTCGATGACGGCCGCCTCCAGCGTCTCCTCGGGAATGCCCCGCAAGGCAGAGGACAGGATGACCATCGCAAAGCCGGTCTGGATCCAGATCAGGATGATCATCAGGAAGAAATTGTTCCAGAACGGCAGCGATATCCAGACCTGCGGCTGGCCGCCGAAATATTGGATGATGGCGTTGAGCAGGCCGATCTGCGTCTGGCCAGCACCGCGGTACTCGTAGATGAATTTCCAGATGACGCTGGCGCCGACGAACGAGATGGCCAGCGGCAGGAAGATGAGGCTCTTGGCGATGGTGCCCCACCAGATCTTGTCGGTGAGGACGGCGATGATCAGCCCGAGGAAGGTGCAGGCGGCAGGCACGACCGCCAGCCAGATGATGTTGTTGAGGATGGAGGTGCGGAATTCGCGGTCGCCGAACGCCCATTCATAATTGGCGAAGCCGACGAAATTGGCGCCACCGCGATCGAGGAACGACAGCCTCAGCGTCTCCACGACCGGGTAGATCAGGTAGATGGTGAGGATGATCATGGCCGGGCCGACGAACAGCCACGGCCGGATCATCCCCTGCCGGCGCAGATTGTCGATGGCCGCCGCACCTGCAACGCCGCGCGACGGGAAGATGATGTCCACCAGCTTGTTGGCGCCCCAGAAATAGGCGACGCAGCCGCCGACGCCGACGACGATGACGAATATGGCCGAGAAAATCTGAGCCGCCACGGGTCCCTCCCTCTGCGCATGATCCGCCAGTCGGGAATGACTTTGGCGATGCGATCACAGGCCGATTCAGTTATTTGGAACGCGATCGGATGCAAGGCAGGGTTTTGCACTTGCTGGTCGCGCGTCATGCCGGAATGTGCTCATAAAAATTGCTGCTGTGCGGGCCGCCGGTCGGATCCGGGCCATCGAGGCCCGGATCCATGCAGGATCGGACGTTCAGCCGGGACCGCCTACTTGATCGCGTCCCAGCTCTTCTGGATGTCGGTGGCGACATCCTGGGCGGACTTGCCGCCGACGAGATCGATCATGCCGGTCCAGAAGGCGCCGGCGCCGATCTTGCCCGGCATCAGATCGGACCCGTCGAAGCGGAAGGTCGAGGCCTCGGCGAGGATTTCGCCCTGCTTCTTCAGCGCGTCGCTGGCATAGGCGTCCTTGTTGACCGACTTGAACGGCGTCACAAAGCCGCCCTGGGCCATCCAGATCTCATGGGCGAGCGGCATCTTCAGGAATTCGATGAACGCGCGGGCACTCTTGCTATCCTTGGTGATCATGGCAAGCGTGCCGGCGCCGAGCACCGGGGTGCCGAGGTCGGGCTTGGCAGCGTAAGGTGGGAAGTAGAAGAAGTCGGCGTCCTGGCCGATCTCGGTGCCTTCCGGGAAGAAGGTCGGGATGAACGACGCCTGGTGGTGCAAATAGCATTTCGGCGGCACCGAGAACAGGCCTTTCGGGCTGTCGCGAAAATCGGTCGCCGCCACCGCCTTGGCGCCGCCGTCGACCATCTTGTCGTCGGTCGCGATCTTGCCGAAAATGTCGATGGCGTTGACCACCGCGGGGTCGTTGAACGGAATCTCGTTCTTCACCCACTTGTCGTAGGTCTCGGGCGTCTGGGTGCGCAGCATGATGTCCTCGACCCAGTCGGTCGCCGGCCAGCCGGTGGCGCCGCCAGAACCGAGCCCGATGCACCATGGCGTGCCGCCGTCGGCGATGATCTGCTTTTCGAGCTCGGCGAGCTCTTCCTGCGTCTTCGGCACCTCGTAGTCGGCTTCCTCGAAATTGTCCGGCGAGTACCAGACCAGCGATTTCACGTCGGCCTTGTAGGGGAAGGCGAAAAAGCCCGGCTTGCCATCCTTGTCCTTGAAGGTGCCGAGATCGACCCATGACTCGCCGGCGCCGTAATTGTCCTTGATCCAGTTGGCGGTGTCGTCGCCGAGCGGCGTCAGCAGGCCCTTGGACGCCAGATCCTGGATCAGGCCCGGCTGCGGCAGCACGGCGATGTTGGGCGGGCTGCCGGCCTGCGTGTCGATGACGATCTGCTGTTCGTAATTTTCCGACGAGGAGTATTTGACCTCGGCGCCGGTGGCTTCCGAGAAATAGTCGAGAACGGTGCGGATGAGGCCCTCGTCCTCGCCGCGCCATGGCCCGAAGATCGACAGCGTCTCGCCCTTGAGGTCGACTTTCTTGAGCTCTTCGTAATTCGCCCAGTTGAAGCGGGGGTCTTCGCCCGGCTTGAACTTCAGTTCGGCTTGCGCCGGTGCGCCCAGGGCGAGCGCGACAAAGGCGGCGCTCAGCAGAAGCATTTTCCTCATTGGTATTCCCTCCCAGTGGTGACAGGCACCGGACGGAACCTCCATTCCGTCCGCCGACGCAGCAGGACTGTGACTCACTCGGAAAGGAACCGCAACCTTTCGAAGAGTCTTCCAAAGCGCTTTGGTCTTTGCAATCACGCCACTGAATTAATCAGAAGTCAAGAGGCTGGTAAACTAATCGATTTAATTCCACGACCGCAAGAGCAAACAAAGTGCGCTGCAGCACCATTTTGGGCGCTGCAATAGCAAATTTTGCTTCAAACCGGTTAGAAAGGGTGCTTATGATCGTCGCATCGGTAGCGCTCGCCGCCGTGGCGCGAGCGACCCATAGTTAAAGCGCTTTGAGGCTTGGAGGGCCTCCGGTGAACCTCAAACAGCTTTCCCATATGCTGGCGCTTTCGCAGACGACGGTAAGCCGCGCGCTGAACGGCTACCCGGAAGTCAACGAGGAAACGCGCCGGCGGGTGATCGACGCCGCCAAGCGCCACGGCTATCGCCCCAACCCGAGCGCGCGTCGGCTGGCTACCGGCAAGACCGGGATGATCGGTTATGTCTTGCCGACCGGGGCGGCCGTCGACATCGACCCACATTTCGTCGAATTCCTCTCCGGTCTCGGCGACTACGCCCGTTCGCACGAACTCGACCTGGTGCTGTCCCCCGCCGATACCGACGATCAGGAGACGACCTATCGGCGCATCGTCGCCAACCGGCAGGTCGACGCCGTCTACATCTCCTCGCCGAGGCCGGCCGACCGGCGGGTGGCGCTGGTCAGCACGCTCGGCATCCCCTTTATCGTCCATGGCCGCAGTGAAGGGCTCGATTTCGATTACCCTTTCACCGACATCGACAATGAGGGCGCCTTCCACGAGGCGGCACGGTTGCTCGTCCAACTCGGTCACCGGCGGCTGGCGCTGATCAACGGCGACGGCCGCGAGACCTTCGCCATTCACCGCGAGCGTGGTGTGCGCCGAGCGCTGGCGGCAAGCGGTCTGGCGCTTGGCGAAGGCGATGTCTGTTCCCTCGCCATGACCGAGGAGAACGGCTACCGCGCCGCCAGGCGCTTACTTGAGCAAAGCGATGCGCCGACCGCGATCGCCTGCTCCAGCCTGATCATGGCGCTCGGCGTCGTGCGAGCGGTGCGCGATCTCGGCCTGACCATTCCGGGCGACCTGTCGCTGATCGCCCATGACGACGTCTTCCCTTGGCTGAAGCCGGAGAATTTTTCGGTGCCGTTGTCGACGACGCGTTCGTCGATCCGTTTGGCCGGCGCTCGTATCGCCGAGCGGCTGGCGGCGCGGATTTCGGGGTTGGAGGAGGGCGCCCGCGGCGAAGTCTGGCCGGTCGACCTGGTCATCAGGGGATCGGTCGCCGGCGCACCTGGCTAAGGATCACTCGATCGACTGAGTTCGACCCTTTGGGACCTGCGCGGTCTTGCGGGAGTATGACAAGGTCGCTCGCGAATGCGCGCGACGGCGTCGATCTTCCCGCTATCTGCCTCGCCTGGTCGAACTGGAACTGATCGACCGCCATCGCCGTGTAGTCGAGAGACGCATCAGAAAGGCCCGGGAAATGCGCTGCGGTTGACAGCTTCCGTGAGCCGCATCATTGTTGGCGTTGCGCATCCCGATCCTCGATAGGGTCACGTCCTACGCGTTGCCTGTCTGCAACAGCGGTTCGAACTGCGCCTCACCCCTACACCGCAAAGTTGTTTCACCGAGAAAGACGGAGGATTCTTCATGGCCGATGCCCAATGCGTATGCGGCGCACTCAGACTTATGATGCGAGAGCCAACAAAATTGGTTGCCGCGTGTCATTGTTTAGCTTGCCAACGGCGAACCGGTACATCATTCAGCGTCAACGCGTTCTATGCGACTGATACCGTCGCGATTTCGGGAGCTGCAAGGGAGTTCATTCGCGTTGCCGATAGCGGCCGCAATGTACGCATGTATTTTTGCCCGACCTGTGGTTCGACAGTCTATTGGAAGCCTGATGCTCTGCCTACGATGATCGGCGTAGCCGTTGGCGCATTGGCCGATCCAAACTTCCCGGCCCCAACCGTGTCGATCTTCGAGCGATATCAACATCATTGGGTAACTCTTGCGGAAGAGGTCGAGCGCTTCCAGGCAAGTCTGATACAACAGTACTCGCCTGATATCTGACGCCCGCGGCGAAGCCTGGCCGGTCGATCTGGTGGTCAGGGGATCGGTCGCCGGCGCACCGGCCTAGTGGTCAAACTCAATCACTCTGAGCGACCGAGTTCGACCCGGTTGCGGACCTTCCGACGATTACCAGCAGTTGCTAACCTTGCTTGCCAGCAATTTCTAACTATTCCGAAATCGCCGGCGCCGACCAGGGCGCGGACTTCGGACGTCGCGGCGATCCAGTCGATGGTGCGATCGCCGGAAGGTGTTCCCGGCCGGGTTCGAATTCCATCCGGTCACGAATTCGGCGAGGCTGGAAGATGGAACGTGGGTGGACAAATCGGCCACCTACCAGGGCGTCCCGATCGATCCCACCCACCTGCCCACGAAGATAAAGGTGGGAGGGGGGAAGATCATGCCGGCGGACCTGATGATGCACAACTCCTTCTTCGTCAGTGGCAAATTCCGTGAGGTGGTCGAGAAACTGGAGCCCGGCCTGCATCAATTCGTTCCAGTCGAGCTGCTGTGGAAGGACGGCAGCCATGCCGCCTCCTATTTCTGGTTTTACCCATGCAACCGCATCGACGGCACGGATAGAGAGCAAACGACGCATGAGTTCCGCGAAAAGTCGGGACTCTGGATGAACAGACCCGGTGGTTCCTATGTCGTCAATCTGCAGCGGGTCCGCGGGCGCAACGTCTGGATCGACCCGCGCATGAGCGGGTTTGATCTTCCTTTCGTGTCAGAAACCTTCAAGCTGGCAATGTCAGAGGCCGGTATCAGAGGCATCGGCTAGCACGCGATGGAGACGACATAGCGCAAGGCCGCACTCCACCCATCTCGGTCATTTGCGGCAACCGGCTGATTGAGTTTTGACCCCAATATCTGTTGCCGAAAATTATGCAGCGGCTGGGAAAACGACGTGCATAAAAGCAGATGCTTCAAGCCCGAGACTTATTCTTTCGCCGCCTCGGCCGCCTTGGTATTGAGCAGGCCATAGCCGAAATCATTGTCTCGTCCCTTGGGGCCGAGATCCCTTGCCGTGGCGGCCAGCGCTTTCTCGACCCAGTCGGCGGAACGGTCGGGTGCGGTATGCAGCAGATTGGCGATCGCGCCGGTGACGATCGCTGCGGCAAACGAGGTGCCGGTGACGACATCCGAACCGGCGCCGCTCGGCGCCACCATCTCGACGCCGGGAGCGGAGAGGAAGACGTAGGCGCCGCGATTGGCCTGCTGCATCAGCCCGTCCTTGGCATCGGTGGCGGTCACCGCGATGACGCCGTCGAAGGCGGCCGGATAGCCGTAGGGCGCCTTCGGTCCGTTGTTGCCGGCGGCGGCGACCAGCACGATGCCCAAGGCGCGAGCATTGCGGCAGGCGACGCCGAGCAGGTCGTTCTTCGGGCCGACGAAGCTCATATTGATGATGCGGACGTCCTGCTCCGCCGCCCAGTCGAGCGCCGCAAGGATGACGTCCATCGTCGATTTGCCGCCCTCGAAGGCGCGGGCGTGGTAGATCCTGGCGCCCGGCGCCATGCCTTTGAGCGCGCCGACGCCGGCGATCAGGCCGTCGATCGAGGTGCCGTGATCGCGCGCCTCGATCGGCACGTCGGGCATGGCGTCGAACTGATCGGCGATGACGCCGGAGAGTGCTGGATTGGTGTCGTCGATGGCGGTGTCGACGACGGCAATGCGCACGTTCTCGCCGCTCGCCCCTTTCGCATCGAGCGCAATGCGCTCGAAGGCATAGTTGACGATGGTGGCTGCCTGCTGCAGCGAGTAGATATGGTTGGGCTCGCGCCGCAAAGCACGGCCGTCGGCGGCAAGCTGCGCCAGCACGACGCCGACCGGACGGCCATCGGGAATGCCGAAGCGCACCAGCGTGGAGCCGAGCAACTGAGACTGGCGCTGCGAGCGCACCTCGAGGCCAAAGGAGGCGGCGATCTGCTGGACGGCATCGCCCTCCACCGTCACCAGCACCTCGTCCGGCACGAAATCACCGACGATGGCGCGCGGCGGCTCGGCCGCGACGAGATCGCTGGGCGAAACGATCGGGCCGCCCGCCGCAGCGGCTTGTATTGCTGTCGCACCGGCAGGCGGGACCGGCGGCGGCAACGCACCGCTGGCCGGATCGCGGCGCGGATCGGGCGTCGGCAGCGGCGCTTGGCCGCCGCCGATCGGATTGGGGAACAGGTCGACGATCAGCGCGGGAAGAAGCACGGCATTTGTCGCGGCAAGACCTGCGCCGGGCCTTTCGCCGCTGCCATCCTTTGTGTCGCGCTTGATGCAGTCGGCCGCCGTCGCCCCTCGGTTGAGGCAATCGATTTCAGTCTGCGTAAGGTTCGGATCATTGGTCTGCGCCAAGGCCGGCACAGCGCCGATTATCATCGCCGCCACGAGCAGCGCCGCAAATCGGATGACCGCCCTAGCCGCCATCGACCGGTTTCCTTCCCTCGACCACAGCCTCCGCGAAAGGCTGGGCGGCAATCAGGCCGAGCACTTTTTCATAGTCGGCTGCGGTCGCGGCCGGGATGCCAAGACGGAAGACACCTTCGGCGGTTGGGCCGGCGGCAATCTTCAGCTGGTGCTCGCCAAGAAAAGCGACAATGTCGGCTATCTTCGCATCCGGCTTGAACGTGACCAGCGCGAACGGCATTTTCGCAAGATCGCCTTGCTGGCCGGCAATTTCGAAATCGCTGTCGATGCCGCCAGGCTGCTCAAACGACTGCACCACAACAAGCGCCAGCAGAGCCGCGGCCGCAGCCCAGGCAACGCCGGCGGGAACTGCCGTGAAGCGGCCCCACGCTTGCGCCAGCCAGGACGCCGCCGGCGCGCGCGCTGGACCGGCCTCGGCGTCGAGCGCCCGGGCGAAGCGGCTGAGCGCATCGGCCGGCGGACGGATCGCTTCATTGGATGCAGCGGTGCCGGAGAATTCGGCTTCGGCCTCGCCGAGTGCGGCAAGCGCTGCCGGGTCGGTCGCCAGCCATTCCTCGACGGCTTCGAGCTCTGCACCTTCCAGCGAGCCATTCAGATAGAACGGCAGCAGCGTTTCCATTTCATCGCGGCGCGACATCTTTTCAGCGGCGCTCATGGCCACCCCCTGTCGTAACCGGCGGCCTTGAGGGCCTCGCCGAGTTTCTTGCGGGCGTAGAACATTCTGGTCTTGACGGTGGCGACCGGGATACCGAGCACCTCGCCGATCTCGCTCACCGACTGTCCGTGGTAGTAGGCAAGGTCGATCACCGTTCGGTGTTCTTCCGGCAAGGCATCGACGAAGCGCCGCAACGCGGCGCCCTTGTCTTCCTTCATGGTGACGACTTCCGGCGTATCGGCGCCGTCGGCGATCTGGGCGGCGTCATCGTCGTCGATCCAGTCTTCCTTTTTCTTGCGCAACGACGACAGCGCCTTGAAGCGGGCGATGCCGAGCAGCCACGTCGAGACTTCCGAGCGCCCCTCGAAGCCGGGCGCCTGGCGCCAGAGTTCGAGAAACACCTCGTTGGCGATATCGTCGGCCATCATTTCCGATCCGGTCTGGCGCACCACGAAACGGTAGACCCGCGCGTGGTGGCGCATGAACAGGAGCCGCACGGCGGCGCGGTCGCCCTTCGCGACCCGGCCGACAAGCGCACGATCGGTTTCCGTCGCTGCCGTCATGGCCGATCGAGCCGCCTGGCTCCTGTCTGCTCTGTCGCTGATCGGCCCAAAAAGGTTCACCGCTTTCCGCCCAAATTCCCTGAAAGCTAGCCGAAGAGCGGCAGTGTTGCCAGAGGGAGGTTCTTCCCTTCTCCCCCTGTGGGAGAAGGTGGCCGAGCGAAGCTCGGTCGGATGAGGGGTGCTGGACGGATCGCTACACCGAAGAAATAAGCGCTTCAAATCCCTCAATATTTTCACGCCGAGTTTCTTCCAACACCCCTCATCCGTCTTGCCGCTTCGCGACAATCCACCTTCTCCCACAAGGGGGAGAAGGGAAGACGCGCGCTCAGTCGAGGAACGGCCTGGCCTTCATTGTCGCGGGCACCGGGACGCCGAGGCGCGCAAGCACCGTCGGCGCAAGCTGCAGCTGGTCTAGCAGCGTGTCGGCCTCCGGCCCGTTGCCCTGTCCGAAATAATACAGAGCAAAATCCTGCATCTCGTCGTCGTGGCCGCCATGATGGCCGCGATCGGTCTGGCCGTGATCGGCGGTCACGATGACCTCGTAGCCGGCTTTCCGCCAGCGCGGCAGGAAGGCGGCGAGCATGCCGTCCATCGCATAGACGGCATGGTCCATCTCATGGCAGTCATGGCCGAAGCGGTGGCCCATCGAGTCCAGCGTGCAGGTGTGCAGGATGCCGTAGTCGATGCCGTGGCGTCTGGTCAGCATGGTCAGCGTCGCGAACAGGTCGACGTCGCTCGGCGTCATCTGGTTGCGGGCATTGTAGCCGGTCATGGTGTGGAACCGGCCATGGGTGATCGGCCCGCCCGGCTCGTCGAACTCCATGTCCTCGACCAGATCGAACGGATAGGCCCGGAAGAATTCGGACCAGTAGGAATGGGTGACCGCACCTGTCTTGCCGCCGGCCCTGCTGACCTCGGAGAAGATATCCGGCTGCTCGACGCGGAAGCGGTTCTCGTTGGTCAAGATGCCATGCACCTGCGGCGCTACGCCAGTGTGGATCGAGGCATAGCAGCAGGCAGAGGTCGACGGCAGCACGGAACGCATCTTCCAGACGCGCGCTTCGCCCGATTGCACCCAGCCTTCGAGGTTGCCCATCAGCCGGCGCCAGTTGCGGTAAGGCACGCCGTCGAGGATGATCAGCAGAAGTTTTGTCTTCAGCGCCACCGGTGTGTCTAATTGCCCGCGCTGGCCATGCGCCGTCCCTTGATCGCCTTTTCCAGCCAGCCGATCTCCATTTCGGGGACTGAGGACAAGAGAAGGTCGGTATAGGCATCGAACGGCGGCGCCAGCACCTGGCTCTTGGCGCCATAGCGCACCACCTCGCCGCGATACATCACCGCGATCGAATCGGCGATCGACTTCACCGTCGCGAGGTCGTGGGTGATGAACAAATAGGCGACGTTTTCCTCCTTCTGCAGCTCGAGCAGCAGCTTCAGGATGCCGTTGGCGACCAGCGGGTCGAGCGCCGAGGTCACCTCGTCGCAGATGATCAGCTTCGGCTTGGCGGCAAGCGAACGGGCGATGCAGACACGCTGCTTCTGGCCGCCGGAAAGCTCGGCCGGGTAGCGGTCGATGAAACCCTTGCCCATCTCGATCTTGTCGAGCAGCTCGGCGACGCGCTTGTCGCGCTCGCGGCCGCGCAAACCAAAATAGAATTCGAGCGGCCGGCCGATGATGGTGCCGACGGTCTGGCGCGGGTTCATCGCCACGTCGGCCATCTGGTAGATCATCTGCAACTGGCGCAGATCCTCCTTGGGCCGATCGGCAAGCCGGTTGGCGAGCGGCCGCCCGTCGAAGGTGACGGTGCCTTGTTCGGGCGGCAGAAGGCCGGTGATGGCGCGCGCCAGCGTCGACTTGCCCGAGCCGGACTCGCCGACCACCGCCAGCGTCTGGCCAGGATAGATGTCGACCGAGACGTTCTTCAGCACCTTGATGTGGCTGCGGCCATAGGCGGCGGTGATGTTCTTGACCGACAGGAACGGCGTCGTGCCGGGCCTTTGCTCCTGGTGCTCGATCTCGTGCACTGACACCAGCGCATTGGTGTATTCCTGGCGCGGCTCCTTGATGATCTGGCGGGTGCCGCCCCATTCGACCAGCCGGCCATGGCGCAGCACCATGATCTCGTCCGAGACCTGGGCGACCACGGCAAGGTCATGAGTGATGTACAGCGCCGCGACATGCGTGTCGCGGATGGCGTCCTTGATCGCCGCCAGCACGTCGATCTGCGTCGTCACGTCGAGCGCCGTGGTCGGCTCGTCGAAGACGATCAGGTCGGGCTCGGAGCACAGCGCCATCGCAGTCATCACGCGCTGCAGCTGGCCGCCTGACACCTGGTGCGGAAACCGTTCGCCGATGCTTTCGGGGTTCGGCAGGCTGAGCTTCTTGAACAGCGCGATGGCGCGCTTTTCGGCCGCGGCCCGTGTCGCCGTGCCATGCAGCAGCGTCGCCTCGACGACCTGGTCCATCAGCCTGTGCGCCGGGTTGAAGGCGGCGGCAGCCGATTGCGCGACATAGCAGACCTCGCGGCCGCGCAGCTTGCGAAAGCCCTCCTTGCCGCCTTTGAGGATGTCGCGGCCGTTGAGGATGACTTCGCCGCCGGTGATCCGCACGCCGCCGCGGCCATAGCCCATCGACGCCAGGCCGATGGTCGACTTGCCGGCTCCAGACTCGCCGATCAGGCCGAGCACCTTGCCCTTCTCGAGCGACAGCGAGACGTCGTGGACCAGCACGATGTTCTTCGGCGCTTCGCCCGGCGGGAACACGGTGGCCTCGATGCGCAGATTGCGGATATCGAGCAGCACGGACTTTGCTCGCTGGTCAGCCATTACCCGCGCCCTCCCTTCAGGCTCGTCGTGCGGTTGAGCACCCAGTCGGCGACAAGGTTGACGGAAATCGCCAGCATGGCGATCGCCGCGGCAGGGATGAGCGCCGCCGCGATGCCGAAGACGATGCCGTCCTTGTTTTCCTTGACCATGCCGCCCCAGTCGGCGCTAGGCGGCTGCACGCCGAGGCCGAGAAAGGACAGCGTCGACAGGAACAGCACGGCATAGATGAAGCGCAGGCCGAGTTCCGAAACCAGCGGCGACAACGCATTGGGCAGGATCTCGCGGAAGATGATCCACACGCTGCCTTCGCCGCGCAGCTTGGCCGCCTCGACGAAATCCATGACGTTGATGTCGACGGCGACCGCCCGCGACAGGCGGTAGACACGGGTCGAGTCGAGAATGCCCATGACCAGGATCAGCGTCACCAGATTGGTTGGCAGCACGGAGAGCACGACGAGGCCCATGATCAGCGTCGGGATAGACATCAGGAGATCGACAAGGCGCGACATAAGCGTGTCGAACCAGCCGCCGAAAACCGCCGCCGAGAAGCCAAGGATGGCGCCGAGCGAGAAGGACAGCGCGGTGGCCAGCACCGCGATGAACAGCGTGACGCGGGCGCCGTAGATCATGCGCGAAAGAAGGTCGCGGCCGAGGTTGTCGGTGCCCAGCAAATGTGTCGCTGACATCGGTGCCCAGACGTCGCCGACGATCTCGCCATTGCCGTAAGGCGCGATCCAGGGCGCGAAGATCGCCGCCAGCACGAACAATGCCGTCAGCACCAGGCCGATCAGCGCAGGGATGGGGATGCGTTTTATGTCGAGCACAGCGCCGCCCCTCACTTCGGATGTCTGAGACGCGGATTGGCGACGATCGCCGCTATGTCCGCAATGATGTTCAGGCTGATATAAACCGCGGCGAAGATCAGGCCGACCGCCTGCACCACCGGTACGTCACGCTTGGTGACGTGGTCGACGAGATACTGCCCCATGCCCGGATAGACGAAGATCACTTCGACAACGACGACGCCGACGATCAGGTAGGCGAGGTTGAGCATGACGACGTTGATGATCGGCGCAATCGCATTGGGGAAGGCATGCCTGCGAATGACGGCGAATGCCGAAAGCCCCTTGAGCTCCGCCGTCTCGACATAAGCCGATTGCATGACATTGAGGATCGCGGCGCGCGTCATGCGCATCATGTGGGCGAGCACCACCAGCGTCAGTGCCGCCGCCGGCAGCATGATCGCCTGCATGCGCTCGCCGAACGGCATCCCATCATAGACCGTCGAGATGCCGGGGAAGATCTGGTATTTCACGGCAAAGAAATAGACGAGCACATAGCCGATGAAGAATTCGGGAAACGAGGTCGAGGCAAGCGCCAGTCCGGAGATCAGCTTGTCGACCCAGCCATTGCGGTAACGCACCGCAATCAGGCCGAGGATGATCGCCAGCGGCACGGCAACGACCGCCGCCCAGAAGGCGAGGAACAGCGTGTTCCACAACCGCCCCTTGATCGACGTCGCAATATCCTGCCCGCTGGACATGGCGGTGCCGAGATCACCGGTCACGACGCCGCCGAGCCAGCGGAAATAGCGGATAAAGGCCGGATCGTTGAGGCCGAGCTGCTCGCGCAAATTGGCAAGCGACTCCGGTGTCGCCGACTGTCCGAGGATGGCTTGCGCGACGTCGCCGGGCAGGATCTGGGTGCCGGCGAAGATCAGGACCGATACGGCCAACAGCAGGAGGATGCCCAGCGCAATGCGCTGGGCCACCAGTTTCACGATGGGTGAGGACATATCCGCAAGGCCGGGCTCAGGCTTCGAGCCAGCACTTTGCCAGAGCGTACCCGTTCATCAGCTCCTGATGCGGATCGTCGACCCAGCCGGCGACCTTGGCGCCCGTCGCGTCGATGAACTGGTTGAACATCGGCAGGATCAGGCCACCTTCGTCGCGGACGAGCATCGCCATGTCGCGATACATCGCCTTGCGCTTGGCTTCGTCGAGCTCGGCACGCGCCGCCAGCACCATCTTGTCGAACTCGGGACGCTTGAAACGCGTGTCGTTCCAGTCGGCCGTCGACAGGTACGCAGTCGAGTACATCTGGTCCTGCGTCGAGCGTCCGCCCCAGTAGGAGGCGCAGAAGGGCTGCTTGTTCCATACTTCCGACCAGTAGCCGTCGCCCGGCTCGCGCTTGATCTCCAGCGTGATGCCGGCCTTGGCCGCGCTTTGCTGGAACAGCTGCGCGGCATCGACGGCGCCGGGGAAGGCGACGTCCGATGTCCTGAGCAGGACGGCGCCGTCATGGCCCGACTTCTTGAAATGAAACTTGGCCTTGTCGGGATCGTATTTGCGCTGCTCGATGTCCTCGGAAAACAGCGGATAGGCCGAGTTGATCGGGAAGTCGTTGCCGAGCGAGCCATAGCCTCTGAGGATCTTGTCGAGCATCTCCTCGCGGTCGATCGCCAGCTTCAGCGCCATGCGCAAATCGTTGTTGTCGAACGGCGCCGTGTTGCAATGCATGATGAAGACGTAGTGGCCAGGACCCGCATGGTTGCGGATGGTGACGCCGGGCAGCCGCTTGATCAGGTCGACGATCTTCGGCTCGACGCGGTTGATCATGTTGACCTGGCCGCCCTGCAAGGCCGAAGTGCGCGCCGTGGCGTCGTTGATGACGATGATCTCGATCTGGTCGGCATGGCCCATCTTGTCGGCCTGCCAGTAATTGGCGAATCGCTCGCCGCCATGGCGCACGCCGGGCTCGTTGGTGGTGATCTTGTAGGGTCCGGCCGAGATGCCGGCGTCGGCCTTGTCCTTGCCGCCATTGGGCTGGATGATCAAATGGTAATCGCTAAGCAGATAGGGCAGGTCGGCATTGGCTTCTTTCAGCGTCAGCACGACTTCCTTGCCGCTGGCCTTGATGCTCTCGATGCCTTTCATGTAGCCGAGCGCGCCCGACTTCGACTTCTCGTCCGAATGGCGTTCGAGTGTGGCGGCGACGTCCTCGGCGGTTACCGTCTTGCCGTTATGGAATTCGACGCCGTCGCGAATCTTCAGCGTCCAGACCTTGGCGTCGTCAGACGAGCCGATCTCCTCGGCGATGCGGTTCTCGAGCGTGCCTTCCGGGGAAAGCTCGACGATCAGTTCGCCCCACATCTTGCCGAAGGCGAACGGCACCTGCGTCATGAACAGGGCCGGATCGAGGCTGTTGGTGGACTCGCCGCCGACCAGGCCGGCCTTCAACGTGCCGCCCTTGACCGGACCCGCGGCGCGCGCTGCACTTGAAAGCAGCGAGTTGGCGAAGGTCGCGGTGACGCCGAGCGCTGCCGCCCGGCCGAGAAAATCACGACGGCTCAGTTTGCCGGATGCGACGCGCAGGCTAAGAAATTCCAGTTCGTTTGACATGTTGAGTTCCTCACTCTGTTGGTTCGACCTTGTGGTCGTTTTTTATGGTTTCTTGTGAGGAGAATAATGACCGCAAGGGACCGCCGTAAGCAAGACCGAATGCGACATGCCGTGGCGTAAATCGTACGTCGCAATTGGACCAATCCGCATAAGCGCTCAAAGCAGATCGCGCGGGATTTTCTCTTCGAAATTACGCTCGAAAACCAGTTCCTCGCCTTCATAGGCTTCGATTCTGGCGCTAATAATGAAGTTTTGCGCATCGGACCGCATCTCGGCTGACGTTTCTGTGCGCACCGACCATCCATTTCGCGACAGCGTCTGCGTCCAGTGCGTCTTGCCCGACGCTGACAGCGGATTGTCAGGATGGATCGCCCATGTCTCGCGGGCGACGCTGCCATTGGCGAGGCCATGCTCCAGGTCGCGCACCTCGCCGAAATCGTCGACAATGGAAAGCGTGACGATTCCGGTCTTCTCGTCGCGATCAACATGACGCTCCGAATTGGCGGCACGGACCGTTTCGGTTGCCCAGGGCACGGCTGCCTCGGGCGTAGGGAACGTGACTTCGTCGCCTTGCGCCGGCGGACGCAGCGGCAGCTTCAGCGTAGCCGCCGAAAGGTCGAGCCGAACCGGTTCCGGCGATGGCCAGATCATCGGCCAGTAGGCGTTCGAAACGGCAATACGCAGGCGATGGCCTGATGGCACGCGATAGGCGCATTGGTCGAGCACCACCCGCGCCAAAACGGTCTCTTCCGGCACCAGCGCCTCGGGGAATTCATGCGAGTTGCGGTGCGTCAGGTTGAGCACGCCGTAGGAGATCAATTCGGATGCGCCGTCAGGATGCACGTCGCACAGCCGCACCGCGATGTTCGCCTGCGGTCGATCCGAGGCGACCTGGATCAAAACCTCCGGCGCGCCGACAATGTCGATCGCCTCGCCGAGCGGGGGCTGGTCGAAACACACCGACAGCGTATCGTCGGGGCGCTGGTCGCCGGGCAGTTCCGGCCCGAAGGTGAAGGGGAAATATTCGCCGCCGGCGAGGCCGCAGCTTTGTGGCGAAGCCACGATTGCAGGCCTGGCGCCTTCCGGGATCAGTTCGATGGCCTCAGCCTTGATGTTGGGCGATGGCCAGTCTGCTTCGGCAACCCAGCGGCCGGGCCGCTCGGGATGCCAACGCGCGGGGCGCACGCTGTCCATCACATAGGCGCGGTAGGCCGGGTCGGCCTCGACGCCGGTGTCGATGCCTTTCAACCACCGGTCCCACCAGCGCAAGGCCTCCTGCAGGAAGCCGATCGCTGGTTTCGGTGCGGCGTAATGCGGGTACTTGTGGATCCACGGGCCGACGATGCCCTTGACCGGCGCCTCGATATTGGCCGCGAGGTAGGAAATCGTATTGCGATAGCCGTCATGCCAGCCGCCGATCGACAGCACGGCGGCTTGGATGGCGGAATAGTCCTCGCAGATCGAACCGCGCTTCCAATAGGCGTCGCGGTGCTGGTGTCTCAGCCACAGCGGCGCCAGGAAGGGCTGGTTCTCCAGCCGGGTCAGCCATAGGTCGCGCCATCTGTTGTCGCCGGCCAGCAGCGGGTCCGGTGGCCGCGACGAATAGGACAGCATGGTCGAGGCCCAGCCGAAATTCTCGATCAGCAGGCAGCCGCCCTTGTAGTGGATGTCGTCGGCATAGCGGTCGACGGTCGAGCACAGGCTGATGACTGCCTTCAACGCCGGCGGCTGCTTGGCTGCAACCTGCAGGCAGTTGAAGCCGCCCCAGGAGATGCCCATCATGCCGACATTGCCGTTGCACCAGGGCTGGGCGGCCGCCCAGGCTATCACATCGCAGGCGTCCTGCAATTCCTGCTCGGAATATTCGTCGTCCATCAGCCCTTCGGAATCGCCATTGCCGCGCATGTCGACGCGGATCGATGCATAGCCATAGCCGGCGAAATAGGGATGCGTCAGCTGATCGCGAAAGATCGTGCCGTCGCGCTTGCGGTAGGGCAGGTGCTCGAGGATCGCCGGCACCGGATCGTCGGCGGCATCGGCCGGCATCCACACGCGCGCCGACAGCCGGCAGCCATCCGGCATGCCGATGCCCATGTCCGGAAACTCGACGACCTTGCGGGGAAATTCAGTGACGGTTTTCATGCGGGCGACTCCAGGACCGCCAAATGATGGAGCCCGTGGGACGTCGTCGTGGGCCAGCCAACGAATTCGATTGGTCAATCCGCGTCAACTCAACGGAATGTCGTTTTCGTCCTTGCTCGCCTGGTAAGCGCTGGACAGTTCGTCGTAGCGCGCCGAGATCTTGCCGATCCGTGCTTCCAGCCGCTTGCGCTCGGCCCCGGGCAGCGACCGCACCAGTCTTCGGATCGAAAAGCTCTTCCAATAGGCGTTCTCGGCATTGTAGCCGCCAGGGTCGAGGGTGAAGACCTCCTTCAGGATCTTCAGGTCGTGTGGGATGGCGAAGCTGTCGCGCGAATCCTCGTGCGAAAACAGATAGTAGAAATTGTCGAAGCCGGTCCAGGTGATCGCCGACAGGCAGAGCGAGCAGGGTTCGTGCGTGGCGAGGAAGATCGCGTCCTTGGTGTCGACGCGCTCGGCCTTCGGCATTTCGTAGAACCGCTTCAGGCAGTGCACCTCGCCATGCCAGAGCGGATTTTCCGCCTCGTTGTTGGTTTCGGCGAGCACCAGCGAGCGGTCATCCTTTCTCAAGATCGCCGCGCCGAACAGCTTGTTGCCATGGGCGACGCCTTCGGCCGTCTTCGGCACGATGTCATGCTCGATGACGTCGAGCAGGCGGTCGATCAGCGAAGTATCGGCCATTATTGGCTCCTGTCCGGCAGATCGATCTCGTAACCGTGCGAGAAATGGCACTCTTCGAGGTTGGAGCCGTCGCCACCGCGGTCGACGACGAGAAAATCCTGGGCCTCACCGATCGGCGTCAGCACGCCGTGCCACCGATTGCGTGGGTAATTGACGCCTTGCCCGGGCGCGGTGATGAATGCGTGCGGCTCTCCTGGGCCTTCGTCGCTGTCATGGCAGACGACGACCAGGAACGGCCGTGGCGACAGCGGGATGAAAGCCTGGCTGCCGAACGGGTGACGCTCGACCATGGTGAGCTTCAGCGGAAAATCGTAAGGCGTGCCGCGCACCATAGAGATCAGCACGCGCGCATTCGGTCCCTGCGCCTCGGCGGTGGCGAGGTCGTGGTAGCGTTCCGCCTTGCCGCCATTGATCGGGTAGTGATTGTCGCCGCCCATATCGATGACGTCGCCGAATTCAGCGAAGTTCTCGCGGGTCAGCGGGCGCGCCACAATGCGGCTCATGGCGCGCGCCTCGCGACGCCGGCGCCGCCAAGCTTGGCATGCCGGTTGACGTCCTTGTAGAGCAGATATCGGAACTGGCTCGGACCGCCGGCATAGCAGGCCTGCGGGCAGAAGGCGCGCAGCCACATATAGTCGCCGGCCTCGACCTCGACCCAGTCCTGGTTAAGGCGGTAGACCGCCTTGCCCTCCAGCACATAGAGGCCGTGCTCCATGACATGGGTCTCGGCGAAGGGGATGACCGCGCCCGGCTCGAGTGTAACCAGGGTGATGTGCATGTCGTGGCGCATGTCTTCGGGATCGACGAAACGCGTTGTCGCCCATCTGCCTTCGGTGCCGGGCATGGGCGTGGGCGCGATGTCCTGTTCGTTTGCAAAAAGGGCTTGCGGCGTATCGATGCCCTCCACGGATTCGTAGGCTTTTCGGATCCAGTGGAAACGAACGGGTGCGCCGCCCTCGTTGCGAACGGTCCATCCGCTGGCCGGCGGCAGGAAAGCAAAGCCGCCCGGCTGCAGGACATGTTTCTCGCCAGCCAGCAAAACGGTCAGCTCGCCCTCGACCACGAACAGGGCGCCCTCGGCGCCGGCATCCGGTTCCGGCCGGTCGCTGCCGCCGCCGGGCGCGACCTCGACGATGTATTGCGAAAACGTCTCGGCAAAACCCGACAGCGGGCGCGACAGCACCCAGACGCGGGTCTCGTCCCAGAACGGCAGGGCGCTGGTGACGATGTCCTGCATCACCCCCCGTGGAATGACGGCATAGGCCTCGGTGAAGACGGCCCGGCCGGTCAGCAGCTCACTCTGGCCGGAGTGGCCGCCCTGCGGCGCGTAATAGGTTCGGTCGGCCATTTTCATCGTATCCATCAGTTCAGAGCCTGTTGCGGAAGCCAGGCCTATTGCGGAAGCATGTCCTTGAGGCGGAGCAGTGCGATACGCTCGACCTGTTTGCAGGCGGTTTCGAATTCAACGCCGCGGCTGTTGCCGATGCGCGCCTCGAACTCCGCCAGGATTTCTTCCTTGGTCTTGCCTTTCACCGCGATGATGAAGGGGAAGCCGAAACTGGTGACGTAGGCGGCATTGAGCTTGGAGAACAGCTCGCGCTCTTTATCGGTCAGCGCCTCGAGCCCGGCGGAAGCCTGTTCCCTGGCCGATTCCGTTGTCAGCCGCTTGGCCTGAGCCAGTTTTCCGGCAAGGTCGGGGTGGGCGTTGAGCACGGAGAGCCGCTCGGTCTCGCTGGCGCCGCGAAAGACACGGCACAGCGCATTGTGCAGACCGCCGGCACTGTCATGCGCCGGACCGAGCTCCAGCTCATAGGCGCGCTCGGCGATCCACGGCGAATGCTCGAATACGCCGCCGAATGCCTGGACGAAAGCCTCGAATTCCATCTTCGACGGGCGCAGCGTCGGTGGCCGGAACGGATGGTTCTCTTGCCAGTGCCTTGCAATGTCGATGCGTCGCGCCAGCCAGACCCTGTCGTGCGATTTGACGTAGTTGACGAAGCGCTTCAGCGCCGCGACCCGGCCCGGCCTGCCGACGAGGCGGCAGTGGAGGCCGATATTCATCATGCGCGGCCGCCCTGCCTTGCCCTCGGCATAGAGCGTGTCGAAACTATCCCTGAGATAGGCGAAGAACTGGTCGCCCGAGTTGAAGCCCTGCGGCGTGGCGAAACGCATGTCGTTGGCGTCGAGCGTATAGGGGATGATGAGCTGCGGCTTTGCCGACCCGTCCGGCCCACCATGCTCGAACCAGTACGGCAGCTCGTCGTCATAGGTGTCCGACACATAGTCGAAGCCGCCCTCTTCCGCCGCCAGCCGCACGGTGTTGATCGACGTGCGGCCGGTGTACCAGCCGGTCGGCCGTGCCCCGGTCACCTCGTAGTGCAGCCGGATTGCCTCGTCCATGTCGCGGCGCTCGTCCTCCGGCGCATGGTCGCGGTAGTCGATCCATCTCAGCCCGTGCGAGGCGATCTCCCAGCCGGCCTCCTGCATCGCCACGACCTGGTCGGGCGAACGCGCCAGTGCTGTGGCGACGCCGTAGCAGGTGATCGGCACCTCAGCCTCGGTGAACAGGCGCAGCAATCGCCAGAAACCGGCGCGGGCGCCATATTCGTAGATCGATTCCATGTTCCGGTGGCGCTGCCCGGGCCAGGGTGCAGCGCCGACGATCTCGGACAGGAAGGCTTCCGAAGCCTTGTCGCCGTGCAGGACGCAATTTTCGCCGCCTTCCTCGTAATTGACGACGAACTGCACCGCGACATGCGCCCTGCCGGGCCATTTCGGATCCGGCGGATTGGCGCCGTAGCCGCGCATGTCTCGTTCGTAACGCATTGTCGCTCCTGCCGGATAGTGTGATCAGGATAGTCGAAAGGATTGCTTGCGCATTCCCCCGAAAATTTTTGAAAGTGTTTTTGCAGCACTTCACTCGACCGGGACTTATGCATCGCCTTTAATTGGCGCACAATTCGTCAAGCACGTTTTGAGTGTACCGGAATGGGAGCAGCCAGTGGCGGAAACGTCGAAAGCCGAAGGCGGACGTCTGACGACCCATGTCCTCGACACCGCGACCGGCCGGCCGGCGGCCGGCCTGTCGATCGAGCTTTACCGCATCAACGACGACATGCGGACGCATCTGAAGACAGCGATCACCAATGCCGACGGCCGCTGTGACGCGCCGCTGCTTGCCGACGCGGAATTCAGCACCGGCGAATACGAGCTGGTCTTCGCCGCCGGCGACTATCTGCGCCGGCAGGGGCTGAGACTGCCGGAACCGGCCTTCCTCGACAGCGTGCCGATCCGCTTCGGCATGGCCGAGCCGATGCACTATCATGTGCCGCTGCTCATATCGCCCTACGGCTATTCGACCTATCGCGGGAGTTGAGGCATGGCCACGCTCAACATACGCAGCGAGATACGCTTCATTCTCAATGGCGAGCAAATTGCGCTGACCACGGTCGCGCCCGACGAGACCTTGCTCGACTGGCTGCGGCTCGAGCGCTCGCTGCGCGGCACCAAGGAAGGCTGCGCCGAGGGCGACTGCGGCGCTTGCACCGTGCTGGTCGGAAGACTGTCAGGCGGCCGGCTGGTCTATGAAAGCGTCAATGCCTGCATCCGCTTCCTTGGCTCGCTCGATCGCACGCATGTGGTAACCGTCGAGCATCTGCGCGGCGACGGCGAAAAACTGCATCCGGTGCAGCAGGCGATGGTCGATTTCCACGGCTCGCAATGCGGCTTCTGCACGCCGGGCTTCGTCATGTCGCTTTATGCCCTGTGGATGCGGTCACCGGAGCCGTCGGATGCAGCCATCGAAAAGGCGCTTCAGGGCAATCTCTGCCGCTGCACCGGCTACGAGGCGATCATGCGGGCGGCACGTGCCATCTCCAGCTACGGCAAGGCGGCAAAGGATCCGCTGGCAGCGGAGCGCGAGGCGATCACGAGCAAGCTCGAAGCGATGAAAGACGGTTCGCGCATCGAGATCGGCGCCGGCAAGCAGCGCCTGGTCGTCCCGGCCGATGCCGACGACCTCGCCGCCGTGCTCGACAAGGAGCCGGGCGCCACCATCGTTGCCGGTTCGACCGATGTCGGCCTGTGGGTGACCAAGCACATGCGCGAGATTGCGCCGGCGATCTTCATCGGCAATCTCGACGGGCTGTGCCGGATTTCCGAAGACAAGGGCATCATCTCGATCGGCTCTGGTGTCACCTACACCGAGGCTTTCTCAATGCTGGCGAAACGCATCCCGGCGCTGGGCCCGCTGTTCGATCGCATCGGCGGCGACCAGGTGCGCAACATGGGCACGATCGGCGGCAACATCGCCAATGGCTCGCCGATCGGCGACACGCCGCCGCCGCTGATCGCACTCGGCGCGCGGCTGACGCTGCGCCGCGGCAACAAGCGGCGGACGATCTCGCTTGAAGACTTCTTCATCGCCTATGGCAAGCAGGACCGACAGCCGGGCGAATTCGTCGAGGCCGTGCATGTCCCAGTGCCGGGCAGGGATACCAAATTCGCCGTCTACAAGATCACCAAGCGCCGTGACGAGGACATCACCGCCGCACTTGGCGCATTCCTGCTGGCCCTGGCCAAGGACGGCACGGTGGCGGAGGTGCGCATCGCCTATGGCGGCATGGCGGCAACGCCGAAGCGGGCTTTCGGCGTGGAAAAGGCGCTGCTCGGCAGGCCCTGGACGGAACCGATGGTCGAGACCGCCATGGCCGAGTACGCCAAAGACTTTACCCCGCTGACCGACATGCGGGCGAGCGCCGAATACCGGGCGCTGGCGGCGCGCAACCTGCTGTTGCGGTTCTTGGCCGAGACCAGCGGCACCAAAGCACCGATCCAGATATCGCGCCACGAGGCGGCGTGATGACCAAGCACGCTCCAAACCTCAAGTCGCAGAAAATCGCTGGTGGCGTTGCCACCGACCAGCGTCATGATTCCGCGCACAAGCATGTCCGCGGCACGGCCGTCTATATCGATGACATGCCGGAATCATCCGGCATGCTGCATGGCTGCCTCGGGCTTTCGACGGCCACGCATGCCACCATCAGCAGCATGGACCTGGCGGCGGTGCGCGCAGCACCCGGCGTCGTCGACGTGCTGACGGCGAGCGACGTGCCGGGCGAAAACGACATTTCGCCGACCGGCCGCCACGACGAACCGGTGCTGGCCGACGGCAAGGTGCAGTTCTTCGGCCAACCGATCTTTTGCGTCATCGCCGAAACCCGCGAGCAGGCGCGCCGCGCCACAAGGCAGGCCAAGGTCGAATACAAGGAATTGCCTTTCGTCACCGACATCGGCGTCCTCGATCCCAGGAAGGACAAGCTGGTCACGCCGCCGCTGACCCTGAGGCGCGGCGATGCCGCGGCTGCGATCAGGGCGGCGCCGCGCCGGCTGAAAGGAAAAATGCGCATCGGCGGCCAGGACCATTTTTATCTCGAAGGCCAGATCGCCATGGCCATTCCCGGCGAGGATCAGGACGTCACGATTTATTCGTCGACCCAGCATCCGAGCGAAATCCAGCACATGGTCAGCCATGCGCTCGGCGTGCCGAGCCATGCCGTCACGGTCGAGATCCGCCGCATGGGCGGCGGCTTTGGCGGCAAGGAAACGCAAGGCAACCAGTTTGCCGCGCTCGCGGCGATTGCTGCGAAAAAACACCATCGCGCGGTGAAAATCCGGCCCGACCGTGACGACGACATGATCGCCACCGGCAAGCGCCATGACTTCCTCGTCGATTACGAGGTCGGCTTCGACGACGAGGGCAATATCCTCGGCGTCGATTTCATGTTTGCGGCGCGCTGCGGCTTCTCGGCGGACCTGTCGGGCCCGGTCACCGATCGCGCGCTGTTCCACTGCGACAACACCTATTTCTGGCCGGCGGTTCATGCGCAATCGGCGCCGCTCTACACCAACACCGTGTCGAACACCGCCTTCCGCGGCTTCGGCGGGCCGCAAGGCATGGTCGGCGCCGAGCGTGTCATCGAAGAGGTCGCCTTTGCCGTTGGCAAGGACCCGCTCGAGATTCGCAAGAAGAATTTTTATGGCACCAGCGACCGCAACGTCACGCCCTATCACCAGACGGTCGAGGACAACATCATCCACCGCATCGTCGCCGAGCTGAATGCGAGTTGCGACTATGCGAGGCGTCGCCGCACCATTGAAGCTTTCAACGCCAACAGCCGCTTCATCAAGCGTGGATTGGCGCTGACGCCGGTCAAGTTCGGCATCTCGTTTACCGCGACGCACTACAATCAGGCCGGCGCGCTGGTGCATGTGTACACCGACGGTTCGGTGCATCTGAACCATGGCGGCACCGAGATGGGGCAAGGTCTCTACGTCAAGGTGGCGCAGGTGGTGGCGGAAGAATTCCAGATCGACCTCAACCAGGTAAAGATCACCGCGACCACGACCGGGAAGGTCCCGAACACCTCGGCGACGGCCGCATCGTCCGGTTCCGACCTCAACGGTATGGCGGCGCAGAACGCGGCCCGGCAGATCAAGGAGCGGTTGACCAACTTCGCAGCCGAAAAATACCAGGTGCCGCGCGACCAGGTGCTGTTCCTGCCCAACCGGGTGCGCATTGGCAACCAGGAGATCGCCTTCGCCGATCTCATCAGGCAGGCCTATATGGCGCGCATCCAGCTTTCGGCGGCGGGCTTCTACAAGACGCCGAGAATCCATTGGGATCGCGACAAGGGCGAGGGTCGTCCCTTCTACTATTTCGCCTATGGCGCCGCGTGCTCGGAAGTCTCGGTCGACACGCTGACCGGCGAATATGTCGTCGAGCGCACCGACATCCTGCACGAGACCGGACGCTCGCTGAACCGCGCCATCGACCTTGGCCAGGTCGAAGGCGGCTTCATCCAGGGCATGGGATGGCTGACGACGGAGGAGCTTTGGTGGGACGAAAACGGCCGGCTGCGCACCCATGCGCCGTCGACCTACAAGATTCCGCTCGCCTCGGACCGACCGAAGATCTTCAATGTGACGCTGGCCGATTGGCCGGAAGCGAGCGAGCCGACGGTGCACCGCTCCAAGGCGGTCGGCGAGCCGCCGCTGCCGCTCGGCATCTCGGTGCTGCATGCGCTGTCGGATGCGGTGGCAAGCGTTGCCGACCACCGGATCTGCCCGCGCCTCGACCCACCGGCGACGCCGGAGCGGGTGCTGATGGCGATCGAACGGCTGAAGAGGGAAGCCAAGGCTGGTGCTTGAAGTCGGTCCCGGGGTTGAAGGCGTGCAATCCGGGCCGAAAAACCCTATGTTTCCCGATAGGGAAAGCAAAAACATGACCTCGAAAGTGCAAACCCTGAAAGCATTTCTTGGCGGCGCCGGCCGTGTCGCGCTGGTCGAGGTGGCCGGGACCAAAGGCTCGACGCCCCGCGAGAAGGGCGCCTTCATGCTCGTCTCGGGCGCGGCGATTTTTGGCACGATCGGCGGCGGCCAGCTCGAATTCATCGCGATCGATAAGGCACGGCAGCTGCTTTTCTCCCCCCTTGAGGGGGAGATGGCCGCGGAGCGGCCAGAGGGGGTCGGTAGAGGAAGCACGCGACCTAAGAAAATGTCGAGCACTGGCGCGGCGACCCCACCCGACGGCTTCGCCGCCACCCTCCCCTCAAGGGGGAGGGATGTCCGCGCTACCCTCGATGTCCCGCTCGGGCCCGAGATCGGGCAGTGCTGCGGCGGCAGGGTCGAGGTGCTGATCCGGCTGGTCGACACGGCGTTGGCGCAAGAGCTGGTCGCGGCGGCGGACGCCGAGCAGGCGCAGCTGCCGCATGTCTACATCTTCGGCGGCGGCCATGTTGGCCAGGCGCTAGCCTCGGCGGTGGCCTTGCTGCCGGTCCGTGTCGTCGTTGTCGAGACGCGGGCCGAGGCGCTGGAGGGCATGCCGGACACGGTCGAAACCAGCCTGACGCCAATGCCCGAGGCGATGGTGCGCAAGGCTTCGGCTGGCGCCGCATTCGTCGTCCTCACTCACGACCACGCACTGGATTTCCTGATCGTCGCCGAGGCACTGAAACGCCGGGATGCCGCCTATGTCGGCATGATCGGCTCGAAGACCAAGAAGGCGACATTCAGGAACTGGTTCCTGAAGGCGGCGGACGGCAGCGAGGCGCAATTTGCCGGCCTCGTCTCGCCGATCGGCGGCGATGCGGTCAAGGACAAGCGTCCGCAAGTCATTGCGGCCTTGGCGGCGGCCGAGATCATGACGGCACTGGCCGCCCATGCTGGCGCGCGAGCCGCGCCGCACCCCGTCTCTCGTGGCAAGGCAATGGCCGGCTGACGGCCAGAATTCGAGCAACGCTCATTTGCCGGCCAGAATTTCCTTGATCAGCCGTTGGCAGCGCTCGGCCATGAAATCGAGCAGCAGCCGCACCTTCGGGTCCTGCAGCTTCTTGTGCGGGTAGACGGCGGCGAACTGCACCGGCGTCGGTGGAGTGTCGGGCAGGATCACCTTCAGACGGCGGTCGCGGATGAACGGCTCGACCTCGAAGCGCGGCTTGTTGATGATGCCGCGGCCCGACAGCGCCCAGCCGGTCAGCACGTCGCCATCGTCGGTGTCATAGGGTCCGTGCACCTCGAATTTCCGCGGACCGTCGGCCGTCTGCAGCGTCCACACATATTCGCGCGCGCCGGCGTAGCGCAGCATCAGGCAGTCGTGTTTGCTGGCGATCAGTTCCTGCGGCTCGGTCGGTTCGCCGCGCGTCTCCAGATATTTCGGCGCCGCCACCAGCACCCGCTCGCACTCCATGATGCCGCGCATTCTCAGGCTGGAATCCTCGATGATACCCAGTCTGAACGCGACGTCGATGCCTTCCTTCATGATGTCGACATTGTGGTCCGAAAGCCTCAGCCGAACCTCGATGTCAGGATATTTGTCGTGGAAATCGGGGATTCCCGACGCCACCAGCCGCCGGCCGAGGCCAAGCGGCGCTGTCACCTTGATGGTGCCACGCGGCTGGCCGGACAAAGCGCTGACAGCGGCTTCCGCCTCGGTGACCGCCTCAAGCACCTGCTTGGCGCCGGAGTAGAACACCGTGCCGTGCTCGGTCGGCATCAATTGCCGCGTCGTGCGATTGAACAGCCTGACACCGAGATGTTTTTCGAGCTCCTTGATGCGGTTGGAGGCGACCGCTGGCGAAATGCGCATGTCGCGCCCCGCCGCCGACAGATTGCCGAGCTCGACGACGCGAACGAAGACGGAGATGTTGTCGAGATAGGCCATGCGGCTTTGGGGCTCTCATGCGGCTGCGCAGGGATAACCCTAGTGCATGACCCCGAAAAATCGGAATCGATTTTCGGAAAGGATCATGCACCAGATAAAAGTTCTACAGCGTCCTTTGCGCGTCCAAGGGACGCGCGGCGCTGTAGTATTTTCCATTTTTTTTTGAAAGTCATCGTGCCGCTCGGCCCTTTCCGTTTGCGCTCCAGTCCGTAAAGTCACCCAATCGGCAGGGACGACTTTTCAATGATCGATTTTGCGATTTTCTGGGACTGGCTGAGTTTCGCCGTGCGCTGGCTGCATGTCGTCACCAGCATAGCCTGGATCGGCTCGTCCTTCTATTTCGTCGCGCTCGATCTCGGCTTGCGCCAGCGTCCGGGCATGCCTGTCGGCGCCTTCGGCGAAGAATGGCAGGTGCATGGCGGCGGCTTCTACCACATCCAGAAATATCTCGTGGCGCCGACCGAAATGCCTGAGCACCTGACCTGGTTCAAATGGGAATCCTACGCTACCTGGCTGTCGGGCTTTGCCATGCTGTGCGTCGTCTACTATGCCGGCGCGGACCTCTTCCTGATCGATCCCAACGTGCTTGCCATGTCGGTGCCTACAGGCATCTTGCTGTCGCTGGCGACGATCGGCGTCGGCTGGGTGGTCTACGATCTCTTATGCCGTTCGCCGCTTGGCAGGAGCGACACCGGCCTGATGCTGGTGCTCTATGGCGTGCTGGTGTTCATCGCCTGGGGTCTTACCCATCTGTTCACCGGCCGCGCCGCTTTCCTGCATCTTGGCGCCATCACCGCGACGATCATGTCGGCCAATGTCTTCATGGTCATCATTCCGAACCAGAAGATCGTCGTCGCCGATCTGATCGCCGGCAGGAAGCCAGATCCGAAATACGGCAAGATCGCCAAGCAGCGCTCGCTGCACAACAATTACCTGACGCTGCCCGTTCTCTTCCTGATGCTGTCGAACCACTACCCGCTGGCGTTTGCTACCCAGTTCAACTGGGTGATCGCCTCGTTGGTTTTCATCATCGGCGTGCTGATCCGGCACTATTTCAACACCATGCATGCGCGCAAGGGCAACCCGACCTGGATCTGGCTGGCTGCCGCCGTCCTGTTCGTCGTCATCATCTGGCTGTCAACCGCGCCGAAAGTGCTGACCGGCGAAGTCAAGGCGTCCTCGACGGCACAGGTCTATATCGCCTCGGCGCATTTTCCCGCAGTGCGCGATACGGTGCTTGGCCGTTGCTCGATGTGCCATGCGCAGGAGCCGTCCTACGAGGGCATCTATCACGCGCCGAAAGGTGTGATGCTCGACACGGACGCCGGTATCGCCGGGCAGGCCCGCGAGATCTACCTGCAGGCCGGCCGCAGCCACGCGATGCCGCCCGCCAACGTCACCCATATCACCGACAAGGAGCGGACGCTGCTGGTGGCATGGTTCGAGGAGGCGGGGAAATAAGCATGACCAGCACCCTCCTGCGCGGCCGCACGCTGTCCTTCCTGCGCTGGCCTGAGACCGTCGACGACCATTCCGCCTGGCGCTACGAGGACGACGGCGGCCTGCTGCTTCGCAACGGCAGGATCGTTGCCGCGGGCGCCTATGCCGACGTCGAGAAAAAGGCTGATGAAGGCGCAAAAAAGATCGACCACCGTCCGCATGTGCTGCTGCCTGGTTTCATCGACCCGCATGCGCATTTTCCGCAGATGCAGGTCATCGCCTCCTACGGCGCCGAACTGCTCGACTGGCTGAATACTTACACCTTTCCCGAGGAAACCAAATTCCAGAACGCCCAGCATGGCCGCCGCATCGCCAGGCTGTTCCTCGACGAGATGCTGCGCCACGGCACGACGACCGTCGCCGCCTATTGCTCGGTGCACAAGGAATCGGCCGAGGCGTTCTTCGCCGAGTCGCATCACCGCAACATGCTCAACATCGCCGGCAAGGTGATGATGGATCGCAACGCACCGGAGGGCGTGCTCGACACGCCGCAATCGGCCTATGACGACAGCAAGGCGCTGATTAAGGAGTGGCATGGCAAGGGGCGCCAGCACTATGCCATCACGCCGCGCTTCGCCATCACCTCCTCGCCCGAACAGTTGGAAATGGCGGGCGCGCTCTGCCGCGAATATCCTGATCTGCACATGCAGACGCATCTGTCGGAAAACCACGCCGAGATCGCCTTTACACTGCAACTCTATCCGCAGGCACGCGACTATACCGATGTTTACGAGCGCTATGGGCTGCTCGGGCGCAAAAGCCTGTTCGGCCACTGCATCCATCTTTCGGAACGCGAGGCGGATGCGCTTTCGGACACGGGCTCGGTCGCCGTGTTCTGTCCGACCTCGAACCTGTTCCTCGGCTCGGGCCTGTTCGATTATCAGCGTTACCGCCGCCGCGAAAAACCACTCCGCATCGCCACCGCCACCGATATCGGCGGCGGCACCAATTACTCGATGCTGCGCACCATGGATGAGGGCTACAAGGTGATCGCGCTGAACGGCGAGAAGCTCAATCCGTTCCAGTCGTTCTGGCAACTCACCCGCGGCAATGCCGAGGCGCTGTCGATCGTGGAAAGGATCGGCACGCTCGACCAAGGCAGCGATGCCGACATCGTCGTCCTCGATGCCCGCGCCACGCCGGCCATGCGGCTGCGGATGGAGACGGCGGACACGCTGGCGGAGGAGCTGTTTCTGCTGCAGACGCTGGGCGACGACCGTGCCGTGCGCGAGGTCTACGTCGCCGGGCGGGCGATGAAGACCGATATGGCGGTTTAGCTATCCCACACGCCCCGCTTGACCCAGCGGCAGCCATCGGTCAAAGGGTGCCGCGACGTTGATAGGGGAACGACATGGCGGTTGCAGACGATATCGCTCTGATCCAGAAACAGGAAGCCGAGCTTGTCTTCTCGGTCTTCGACGAAGCTGTCGCCTTCAAGATCGGCTCGACGATCCGCGACCGGGCACTGGCCCAGAGCTTGCCGATCATCGTCGACATCAGGACCTTCGACCGGCCGCTGTTCTACGCGGCAATGCCGGGCTCGAACGCCTCCAATCCGGATTGGGCGCGGCGCAAGATCAACGTGGTGCAGCGGTTCCTGAAAAGCACCTACCGCATGGTGCTGGAGCAGCAGCGTCCCGACCGCAGCTTCAAGCCAGGCGAGGGGCTCGACATATCGGACTATGTGCTGGCCGGTGGTGGCTTTCCCATAACGGTCAAAGGTTCCGGCGTCATCGGTGTGATCGCGGTCTCGGGCCTGCCGGAGCGTGAGGATCACGGCGTCGTCGTCGATGCGCTGTGCAGCCACCTCGGCGTCGACGGGCGCGAGCTGGCACTGCCGCCGGAAGCAAAATGACGGCGCTCGATCCCAAATCCTTCCTCGCCGCCATCTTCAATGCCGCCGTTGCCGCCGCTGATCCGCAGAGGACGATCAGGGATCATCTGCCGGCAATGCCGAAGGGGCGCACCATCGTCATTGGTGCAGGAAAAGGCTCGGCGCAGATGGCGGCGGCTTTCGAAAAAGTGTGGGACGGGCGGATCGAAGGGCTGGTCGTCACCCGCTACGGCTATGGCGCGGCATGCCAGCGCATCGAGATCATCGAGGCGGCGCATCCGATGCCGGATGCCGCAGGGCTCGAAGCGTCGCGCCGGCTGCTCGAAAAGGTGCAGGGGCTGACCGCGGACGATCTGGTCGTGGCGCTCATCTCCGGCGGTGGCTCGGCGCTGCTGCCGGCGCCCGCCGAAGGTCTGACGCTGGCTGACGAGATCGCCGTCAACGAGGCGCTGCTCGCCTGCGGCGCGCCGATCGCCGCCATGAACACCATCCGCAAGCATGTTTCCACCATCAAGGGCGGCAGGCTGGCGGCAGCTGCCTATCCGGCAAAGCTGGTATCTTTGGTGGTCTCCGACATTCCCGGCGACAATCCGGCGCTTGTCGCTTCCGGCCCGACGGTTCCCGATTCCGGCAACCGCCAAGAGGCGCTGGCATCGATCGCCGCCTATGGCATGAAACTGCCGGCTGCCGTGATGGCGCATATCAATTCGCCGGCCGCCGATGCGCCGCGCGTCGATGATCCGCGTTTTTCGCGCAACGAAGTGCATCTGATCGCCTCGGCCGGTGTCTCGCTGGAAGCGGCTGCGGCCGAAGCCAGGCGCCATGGCATCGAGGCGGCCATCCTCTCCGATTCCATCGAGGGCGAAGCGCGCGAAGTTGGGGGTGTCCATGCGGCAATCGCCCGTGAAGTCGCGACGCGCAACCGGCCTTTCCCGAAGCCCGTGCTGATTCTATCAGGCGGCGAGACGACGGTGACCGTGCGGGCGAAGGGCAAGGGCGGTCGTAACACCGAGTTTCTGCTTGCCTTCGCCATCGGCATCAGCGGCATGGAGGGCGCCCATGCACTGGCCGCTGACACCGATGGCATCGACGGTTCGCAGGACAATGCCGGCGCCTTTGCCGACGGCTCGACGGTGTCGCGGATGCGGGCGGCAGGCGTCGATGCCAAGGCGATGCTTGCCGGCAACAATGCCTGGACGGCATTCAACGCCGTCGGCGATCTCTTCGTGCCCGGCCCGACCGGGACGAACGTCAATGATTTGAGGGCAATCCTGATCAGATAGGGGTCAGGCGGCCATCAGCTTTTTCACTGCCTTCATGTCCTGCAGGAACCGCTCGCGTTCGGCCTGCTTGTCCGCCGGCTCGCGAATACGCAGGATGAAGGACGGGTGGATGGTGACGAACACAGGCAAGCCATCGTCCCGATCCACGACCGCGCCGCGCATCTTCATGATCGGCACGACCTTGCCGAGCAGTGACTGCGCCGCCGTTGCGCCGAGCGCCACCGCCAGATTGGGCTTGATCAGATCGAGTTCCCTGTCGAGCCACCAGCGGCAGGCCTGTACCTCGCCGGTATTCGGCTTCGAGTGGATGCGCCGCTTGCCGCGCGGCTCGAACTTGAAATGCTTGACCGCATTGGTGACATAGACTTTCAGCCGGTCGACGCCGGCATCGTCCAGGATGGCGTCGAAGACTTTTCCCGCCGGACCGACGAAAGGTTTGCCGGCCAGATCCTCCTGGTCGCCTGGCTGTTCACCGACGAAAACCACCTTGGCCTTGTCAGGCCCTTCGCCGAACACGGTCTGCGTTGCGTTGCGCCACAGCGGGCAGCGGCGACAGGCCTTCGCCACTTCGCTGAGTTCGGGAATGGTGCTTGCGCCATCGTCTTCTGCCGTCTCAGGCAATTCAGGCTTGGGCCAGCGTCTTGCCTGCACCTTGGCGTGGTGTGGAGAATTTGTCTGCATCCTGGCGATCATGGCTGATGCGGCCTTGCCCGCTGCTGCGATCAGATGCGGAATGAGCGAAGCCCCCGAAAGGTTCCTTCAAATAGCCGGGACCCGGCTTTCGCTGGGCGAATGACCGGCGATGCGATGCCTCACACCTCGTGCAGATAGAGATGATAATCCAGTTCGCTGACCGTACGCGCCACCCGCAGATATTCGGATTGCTTGATCGCCACGAATGTTCGGTGCAGATCTTCCCCCAGCGCCGCTTTGAGGAATGTCGAGGCCCTTGCCGCCTCGATCGCGGCGCGCCAGTCCACCGGCATGGTGGTGCGCGTGATTGCTGATTCGTAGCCATTGCCGGTGGTTTCGGGGCCTGGATCGAGGCTCTCATCGAGACCCTTGACGATGCCGGCCAGCACGGTTGCCGCCACCAGATAGGGGTTGGCGTCGACGCCCGACGGCCGGTGCTCGATGCGCCGGTTTTTTGCGTCGCCAGCCGGCACGCGCAATGCCACCGAGCGGTTGTTGACGCCCCAGGTCGGCGCCACCGGCGCATAGGATTGCGAAACGAAACGCCGCCATGAATTGGCGTGCGGTGCAAACACCAGCATCGATTCGGCCATGGTCTGGATGAGGCCGCCCAGTCCGCGCAGCAGCGGCAAGGACCAGGTCTCGCCGCTGGCTTCGGCAAAGACGTTGTTGCCGGCCTTGTCCTGCAGCGAGACATGGAAATGCATCCCGGAGCCGGCGTATTTCTCGATCGGCTTGGCCATGAAGCAGGCGGTGACGCCGTGGCGGCGCGCCTGCGCCCGCACCAGCCGCTTCAGCATGACGAGGTCGTCGGCGGCCCGCATCACGTCCTTGCGATAGTTAAGCGTCAGTTCGTACTGGCCGGGCGCATATTCGGAAATGACCGTCTCGGCCGGGATGCCTTGCACCCTGGCCGCGGCATAGATATCGGAAAACAGCGGCTCCATGCCGTGCAGATGGTCGACGGAATAGACCTCTGTCTTGGCCGAGCGGCGGCCGTCGAGCACCGCGTGCGCCGGCTGCACCTTGCCGTCGGCGTCGCGCTCGTTGGCAAGCAGGAAGAATTCGAGCTCGAAGGCGCCGGCCGGATGCAGGCCCTTGGCCGCCAGTATCTCCACCTGCCGGCCCAACGCCAGGCGCGGGTCGGAGGACATCGGCTGGCCATCGAGATGGTACATCGCCATCAGCACCTGGCCGCGCGGCGGCTGTGTGCCGAACAGCGGCACCAGCGTGCCGGGGATCGGCCATGCCCGCAGGTCGCCGTCGCCCGTCGTCCAGATCAGTCCGGTCTCGTGCACGTCCTCGCCGGTGATGTCGAGGCCGAGGATCGAGATCGGCATATGCCTGCCGCCCTCGAAGATGCTCATCAACTCGTGCCGGCGCACGATCTTGCCACGCCCGACGCCATTGGCATCGGTCAGCACGATGTCGAACGCTTCGATCTCGGGATGGGCGTCGAGAAAGGTATGCGCCTCGGCGGGCGTTGAGCCCGAAGGGGAGGCGATGATGGCGTTCAAAGTTTGCTTGTGCGCTTCTCTCATGTGCAAGCTTGTCTCATGCCGCGAGCCTTGCCGCAACCGCGCCGAAGGCGGTGATCAGGCGGTTCACTTGGGCAGCGCTGGTCGCCGGCGAGATCAGCATCATGTTGTGGAACGGCGCGATCAGCACGCCGCGATTGACCAGCGCGACATGGACAGCCGCTTCGAGCGCCGGTGCGTGCGCTGCTTCCGCCTCGCCGCCATTCCTCAGCGGGCCGGGTGCGCAGATGAACTCGACGCGGGCGCCGACTCGGGCAACATGCCAAGGCAGGCGGTAACGGGCGATGACGGTGGTCAGCCCGGCGTCGAGCCGCCGCGCCAGATGGTCCATATGGCTATAGTTCTCGTCGGTCATCACCTCTTCGAGCGTGGCGCGCATCGCTGCGAACTGCAGTGGATTGGCCGAGAGCGTCGTGCCCATGCCGGAATAGCCTGGTTCCTTGGTCCTGACATAGTCGGCATAGCGGGTGGCGACGCCATCGCTCATGCCCCAGACGCTGGCTGGCACGCCGCCGGCGATTGGCTTGCCGAGCACGAACAGGTCCGGCTCCAGGCCATGTTTCCTGGTGTAGCCGCCGGGACCGGTCGAGATCGTGTGCGTCTCGTCGATCAGAAGCAGGGTGCCAGCGGCGCGGGTGAGACGCCGCAGCGCGTTGTGGAAGCCGGGATCGGGCAGCACCATGCAGGAATTGGTCAGCACCGGCTCGGTGACGACACAGGCGATTTGCTGGTCCCGGAGTGCTGTCTCAAGCGCCGGCACATCGTTGAACTCGACGACATCGGTCGCCCCGGTCAGGTCGCGGAATTCGCCGGCCAGTCCTGGCCGGTTGGCCGGTCTGCCGTCGACCAGGCGCACCATCGTCTCGTCGACCGAGCCGTGATAGCAGCCGTTGAAGACCAGGATCTTGCCCCGGCCGGTGATGGCGCGGGCGACGCGCAGCGCGAAGCGGTTGGCATCGGTCGCCGTTGTCGCAATCTGCCAGAACGGCAGGCCGAAGTGCTGTTGCAGCAGCGGGCCGATGGCGAGTGCATCTTCCGAAGGCAGCATGTAGGTCAGGCCGCGTCCGGCCTGCCTACGGATGGCGTGGGCGACCGGCGGCGGCGAGTGGCCGAACATCGAGCCGGTGTCGCCGAGGCAGAAATCGTCGAGCCGATTGCCGTCGATGTCAGTGATAGTGGCGCCTCTGGCGCTGTCGACCAGTATCGGGAACGGCGTCGGCCAGTCGTTCATCCAGTGCATCGGCACCCCGCCGAAGAAGCCCGGCAGGCCGTTGCCGACCTTGGCTGCTGATTTCGGCCTTGCCTTGCGGAAGGCTTCGGCCTCGGTCTCGCGCAGATCCGCGATGCGAGCAGTGCTGATGCCACCGATCGCCATCTTTGAATGGTCGATTGTATGCATGAATACCCCCTCATGCGTCACTCTAGCCAATCGACGGCCGGAACCGCAATTGGCCGCGCGGTTCAGTGACAGAGGGCAATAGGGGAATGTGTTCCTACTCCCTTACTGCCCTACTCCCCTACGGCCCTAGGCCGAAATATCGATGACGCCGCAGTCGCCGGCGGCGCTGCCGAAGGCGACGCGGCGTTCCTCCTTGTCCCACATCATCGAGGTAATGGCGCCCTTGCCCGGTCGGCGCAGAAGCACCTCCTTGGCGTCCGCGAAACGCACCGCCATCACCATGCCGTCGTCATAGCCGACGGCGACGACATCCTGGCTCGGATGGCAGGCGACCGAGGTCACCATGGCGTTGCCGCGCGTGCCGAGTTCCAGCGGCGCCTTGCCCATCGGCCCGTCCTTGCCCGAAAACGGCCAGACGATCGCCGCCGGGGCTCCGGAACTGGCCAGCCATTTTCCCTTGGGCGCCCATGCCAGGCTTTTGACTTTGCCGGGATAGCCGGTCATCCGCATGTGCTTGCCATCGGCGAGCTTCCAGCCATGCAGCGCGTTCTCCTGCATGGTGGTGACGAGGAAGGCGCCATCCGGCGAGAAGGTGATGCCGGTATGGGCGCCGGCCCATTCCAGCTCGACCGGCTTGCCGTTCGCCGCCGGGAAATGCAGCGTCGCGCCATTGTAGCGGGCGACGCCGAAGCGCATCCCCTTGGGCGAGAACGCCAGCCCCTCTACCGAACGCGGATGCAGGAATTCCTTGGTCTTGCCGTCGGAGAAACGCACGAAGGCGATCTTGCCCGAGGCATAGGCGATGGCGCCCTGTGGTCCGGCGGCAACGCTGGTGATCCATTTCTTCCCGGCGCTTGCCAATTCTGCCGCATTGCCGCCGGCGGTAACGGAAAAAATCTTGCCGTCCTCGCCGCCGGTGATCAGCCGGTCGTTGGCCGCATCGTGGAAGGCGGCGAGAAGCCCGTCATTGGCCTGCGCCGTCTTGTGGCCATGGTCCAGCCGATGGATTGTGCCGTCGGCCAGTGCGAAATGCGGCACGTCGCCAAGGAAGACGGCGGCGATGCAATGTCCCTGGAGATCAAGCGGGGCGACTGTCGGCATGGGAGATTCCGTTCGAGATTTCCGCTGGTCGTCTACCTCCGCGGGGGAGCCGCCAGCGCGGATAGGTGCAGCTTGCCTTCTCTCCTTGTTGTGGGAGAAGGTGGATTGGCGCGCAGCGCCAAGACGGTTGAGGGGTGCTGGACGGAGTGCCGTCGTTGCCAAGCTGGAACACCCCTCATCCGACCGAGCTTCGCTCGGCCACCTTCTCCCACAAGGGGAGAAGGAGAGAACGTGCAGCGCTAGCGTTATAAGGCCCGAAAATCAAGCCGCCTGGCAGGCATCAAAACTCTTCTTCAGCCGCTCGGCGTCGAGTTCGCGGCCGATGAAGACCAGCCGGCTCTCGTGCTTCTCGCCGTCCTTCCAGGCGCGCTGGTGGTCGCCCTCGATGATCATGTGCACGCCCTGAATGACGTAGCGCTCGTCATCGCCTTTAAGCGCGATGATCCCTTTCAGACGCAGGATGTTAGGGCCTTCCATCTGGGTGATCTTCTCGATCCAGGGGAAGAATTTTTTCGGGTCCATCTCGCCGCCCCGCAGAGACACCGACTGCACCGTCACGTCATGGATATCGGACGGGTGCGCGTGGTCATGGTGATGATGCCCGTCATGATCGTGATGATCATGGTCATGATGGTCATGATCATGATGGTCGTGGTCGTCACGCGCCTCGAGGAAATGCGGATCGTTCTCCAGCGCCCGGGAAAGGTCGAAGGCGCCGCGGTCGAGCACCTCGGACAGCGCCACGCCGGCGCGCGTGGTGCGATGAATCCGGGCCGCCGGGTTGATCGCGCGGATCGTCGCCTCGACCTTGCTCAGTTCCTCCGGCGTGACGAGATCGGTCTTGTTGAGCACGACGACATCGGCAAAGGCGATCTGGTCCTCGGCTTCGCGGGAATCCTTCAGCCGCAACGGCAGGTGCTTGGCGTCGACCAGCGCCACCACCGCGTCGAGCCTGGTCTTGGAGCGCACGTCGTCGTCCATGAAGAAGGTCTGCGCCACCGGCACCGGATCGGCGAGGCCGGTCGTCTCGATCACGATGGCGTCGAAGCGGCCTGGCCGGCGCATCAAGCCCTCGACGACGCGGATCAGGTCGCCGCGCACCGTGCAGCAGACGCAACCATTGTTCATCTCGTAGATTTCCTCGTCGGATTCCACGATCAACTCGTTGTCGATGCCGATCTCACCGAACTCATTGACGATGACGGCGTAGCGCTTGCCGTGGCTTTCCGAAAGGATGCGGTTTAGCAGCGTCGTCTTGCCGGCGCCAAGATAGCCGGTGAGAACGGTTACGGGGATTTGTATCGTCTGTGCATCGCTCATGTTGGGCCTCGAAAAGGATTGTTGGCTCCATATAGGATGCACGCCGTGCTTTTGCACGTGGCAACCGATGGGCCAAACAGGTCGCCAACATTGCCGGGTTTTCCCAAATTTGCTGGGTTTTCATTGGCGTTGGCTGGTCTCACTGACTAGATAAGACCAAGCCAGCTTGCTCGACAGAAACCAAAAAGAGGCGCCGGATGTCCGACAAACCGTCCTCCTTGCCGTTGAGCCGGCGCCAGGCGCTTGGCCTCATTGCCGTTAGCGCGGGCGGCGGTGTCTTTCTGCCGGGCATCGCGCTGGCGCAGCAGGCCTCGCCCTATGCCGGGCTTGCCCTGTTCGATAGCGGCGCCGGCGTCTGCGCGATCACACCGGAAGCGACCGAGGGCCCGTTCTATTTCGACCCGAAGCTCGAACGCGCCGATATCACCGAAGGCAAAGCGGGCATTGCCCTCAATCTGCGGTTGCAGGTCATCGACGCAGGCTGCCGGCCGCTTGCCGGCGCGCGGGTCGATATCTGGCATTGCGACGCGCAAGGCCATTATTCAGGCTATCCGGGACAAGGCGACGGCCAGGATGTCGATACGTCAGGCCAGAGTTTTCTGCGCGGTTGGCAAAAGAGCGATGACAGCGGTATCGTCTCGTTCGCCACCATCTATCCCGGCTGGTATCGCGGCCGCACCACCCACATCCATTTCAAAGTCTTCCCCAACGACAATTCGGTGATGACCGGCCAGCTGTTTTTCCCCGACGGCCTGAGCGAACAGATATTCACTACTGTCGCGCCCTACACCGACCGGTCCGGCAAGCGGGATACGTCGAACGCCAGGGACGGTATCGCGCGGCGCGCCGGGCCGCTTTCGCAGGCGGCGCTGCGCGAGGTGGCGGACGCCTACCAGGCCTTGATGATCGTCGCGGTGAGGGCTGATTGAGACCCGCATCGGTGCGGCGCTCCTGCCGAACCCGACCACCTGCGCTGAAAAGTCGTTTGTCATCTAACTGAAATAAACATCTGGCATTAGCCTCGGCGGACACCGCATTGCTTGCCGGCAAAGCTGTTTTGCAAAGCCGGATCTTTTTTGATCGTCCATTGCCAACCGGGCGGCTGCCTCTATGCTGTCCATACCGGTTCGGCCGAAGAGGGATAGCCATGGCCAAGGCGGACAAGACTGCGACAATGAGCCGGCTGCATTCGGCGGCGCGGCTGGCGCGTACGGCACTCGCCGCGCGGCTTTTGGCGCACGGCTTCTATGCCGGCCAGGACCAGATCATGCTGGCGCTCGACCGTGAGGACGGGCAGACGCCCGGCAATCTTGCCGGTCGCCTCGGTGTTCGCCCGCCGACCATCACCAAGACCATCAACCGGCTGCAGGCGCAAGGCTTTCTGGAAAAACGCGCTTCTTCCGCCGATGCCCGCCAGGCCCATATCTTTCTGACCGACACTGGCCGCGAAATCATTTATGCCATCGAGAAATCGGTGAAGAAGACCGAGAAGCAGGCGCTGAAGGGCCTCGATAAAAAGGACCAGAAGGCGCTGTTCAAGCTGCTCGCCCGCGTTGAGGCGAACCTCTCGAACGGAGAGATGGTTCTCGTCGATGACGAGATCGACGCCGACGAATGATCCGCGGCTGACGCCATCAGGCAGCGGCTGCTGACGATCCATGCACCAATGCCGACCAGCGGCCCGGCGTGACACCGAACGCCTTCTTGAAGTGCCTGCTGAAATGACTTTGGTCGTTGAAACCGGCCGCTATTGCGATCTGCGCCAATGACTCGCTCGCCTCTATCATGCGGCGTGCTCGTTGAAGCCGGCGCATCAAGAGAAAGCGGTGCGGACTGGTGGAGAAAGCGGCACGGAAATGCCGCGATAGGGCGTAGCGATCGAGCCCGGTGATCGCCTCCAGCTCCTCGGAACGGACGGTACGGAAAACATTTTCTTCCAGATAGTCGCGTGCCAGGCTGGCAGCCCGCCACGCTGTCCTTGGGATCGGTTTCGCCGGCCGACCTGAATACCGTGCCAGGCTTTGCATCAATTGCGCAACGAAGTCGGCGACAAACAGATCGTCCAGCTTCTGGTCCAACGGCCCCAGCGCCGAAAGCAGCCGCGTGCGGAAAACAGGATCCGTCACCACGGCATTCCTGACGAAAGGCAGCGATGCGCCTGTCTGATCGAGGCAGTCCAGCACGATGGATGGCTCCAGATAAAGTATCCTGTAACGCAAACCGTCTTCAGTGCCGGCGCCGCCATCGTGCAATTCGTCGGGATGGAGCACGATAATCTGACCGGGCAGGCTGTGATGCGTTGCGCCGCGATACCGGAAAGTCTGGACGCCATGCAGCGTCACGCCGATGGCGTAGGTATCGTGACGATGGAGATCGAAGGCGCAGCCATGGAACCGGGCCTCGATACGCTCCATTCCGACGCAATCGGGCGCCGAGATGACGCAGTTTTCAGCCGCGTCAACGCACAAACGTCCAAGACCCTGAAAGGCCTCGCCATCTAGACCGTGTGACATCGATTCATTCACAAACCTCGAATGGCAATTGTCTCATGTTCGACACGAAATTTGCAATCGTGCTGCAGGACGACCTTCCCGTCTGGCAAAAGCTCAACGTCACCGCGTTCCTGACCAGCGGCATCGTCGCGCAGTATAGCGACATCATCGGCGAACCCTATCGCGACCGCGCCGGCAATATCTACAATCCGCTCTCGGTCCAGCCGATCATCGTGCTTTCGGCCGAACGCTCGACGCTCACTGCGATCCATCGGCGGGCGCTGGAGCGCGGTGTGCAGACCTCGCTCTACGTCGACGAAATGTTTTCGACCGGCCACGACGCGGCGAACCGCGCCGTCTTTGCCAAATTCGCACCCGACGACGCCAAGGTCGTCGGCATCGCGCTGCGCGCCGAAAAGAAGCTTGTCGACAAGATCACCAAGGGTGCCCGCATGCATCCCTGATGCATAGCGACACTGGTTCATCCTGTTGATGCTTGATGTCCTAGGTACTCGTCATCGTCGCCAGCGGCTTTCATTGTTCATCGCAAGCACCGGCTTTGCGTTCGCAACCGCGCTGCCCTCGATGTCGAGATGGAGGCGCTGGCAAAAAAACTTTGATTTGTTTCGGAAGGGTGGCATAAGGCCGCGTTTAAACTGTTTAGACCATGATCCCGAAAACGGGCATCCGGTTTCGCTGGAGATCATGGATCAGCTCTGGATCGTCGGGGGAGCGCAAGGCGCTGGCACAGAAGATCAAGCTTTCGACGATCGCGGATGCGCTCGGTGTGTCCACGGCCACGGTGTCGCTGGCCCTGCGCGACAGCCCGCTGGTTGCTGGAATCACCCGCGACCGCATCAAGGAACATGCCCGCGCCATCGGCTATATCTACAATCGCCGCGCCGCCAGCCTGCGCACCTCGCGTTCGGGCATCGTCGGCGTCGTCGTCCACGACATCATGAATCCCTTTTTCGCCGAGATCCTGCGCTCGATCGAAAGCGAGCTCGACCGCAGCCGGCAGACCTTCATCCTGTCGAACCATTACGACCAGCTCGAAAAGCAGCGCACCTTCATAGACACGCTTCTGCAGCTTGGCGCCGACGGCGTCATCATGTCGCCGGCCATCGGCACGCCGCCCGAAGACATCTTCATGGCCGAGGAAAACGGCCTGCCGGCGGTGCTGATCGCACGCACCGTCGAAGGCGCTGACGTGCCGGTGTTTCGTGGCGACGATGCCTATGGCACCGGGCTAGCCACCAACCATCTGATCTCGCTCGGCCATAAACGCATCGCCATGATCGGCGGCACCGACCAGACCTCGACCGGCCGCGACCGCTACCAGGGCTATCTCAACGCCATGGAGGCGGCAGGGCTGGAGGTCAGGCCGTCCTGGCGCATTCCCGGCCCGCGCACCAAACAGGCTGGCTTCGAGGCCGCCGGGCAGTTCCTGGCGCTGAAGGACAAGCCGACCGCGGCCTGCTGCTGGAACGACCTCGTCGCCATCGGCCTGATGAACGGCATTGCACGCGCCGGGCTGGTGCCGGGCATTGACATATCCGTGACCGGCTATGACGATCTCGAGGAAGCGGCGATCGCGACGCCGGCGCTGACCACCGTGTGGAATGGCCAGCGTGAAGTCGGCCGCCGCGCCGCTAGCGCGCTGCTCGACAAGCTCAATGGTCAGATGGTGCGGCCGTCGCAGGAACTGATCAAGCCGGAACTGCATGTGCGCCAGTCGACCGGCAAACCAGTGGAACGTGCATGACAAAAGCCGAACAGCAGCAAGCAGTCGCCATTCTGGTGCCGGGCCAATTCAACGACCACGCGGTAGGCCGCATCGACCGGACGTTCAGCCGCGCCTGGATCGAACGGCCGGATGCGTCGCTGGTCACCGACGAGATGCGCCGGACGGTGCGCGGCATTGCCGCCTTTGGCGGGATCAACGCAGCCCTCATCGACGCGCTGCCGAATCTCGAAATCATCGCCAATTTCGGCGTCGGCTATGATTCGGTCGATGCCCGTCACGCAGCGCAGCGCGGCGTCATGGTCACCAACACGCCGGATGTGCTGACCGAGGAGGTCGCCGATACGGCGATCGGGCTTTTGATCAACACCGTCCGTGAGCTGCCGCGCGCCGAAACCTGGCTGCGCGACGGCAGTTGGGCACGCAATGGCAACTATCCGCTAAGTCGGCTGACCTTGCGCGGCCGTCGTGTCGGTATTTTCGGCATGGGCCGCATCGGTCTCGCCATTGCGCGCCGGCTGGAGGCCTTTGGGTTGCCGATCGCCTATCACAACCGGCGCCAGGTCGAAGGTTTGCCCTACGAATACCACGGCACGCTGAAAGGCCTTGCCGAGGCGGTCGATACGCTGATCTCGCTGGCGCCCGGCGGCGCCTCGACGGAAAAGGCGGTCAACGCCGAGATCCTGTCGGCGCTCGGCCCGAATGGCGTCTTCGTCAACATCGGTCGCGGCAGCACGGTCGACGAGGCAGCACTTGCCGCGGCGCTTGCCGGCGACACCATCGCCGCTGCCGGGCTCGATGTCTTCGCCGACGAGCCGAACGTGCCGCCGGCGCTGCTCGCCGCCCCCAACACTTCACTTTTGCCGCATGTCGGCTCGGCTTCGGAACATACCCGCCGCGCCATGGCCGATCTGTGCGTCGACAATCTGATTTCCTGGTTTTCGAAAGGGAGGGCGTTGACGCCGGTGCCGGAAACGGAAAAGCTCAAGGCGCGCAGCTGAGCGGCATGCTTTCCTATTTGTTAACGATTAACGACGGCTTAACACTTTGACATCATTCTTTATCTATCGCCAAACACCCGGAGAACGCAGATGAAAGCACTTGCTGCATTGATAGCGGTGGTCGCGCTGTTCGGCAGCGTTCAGCTGTTTTACAGCGGCGCAGGCGAAGGCCGCACAGCCGATGAGTCGGCGCAGTCACCCGGCGACTACAGGCTGGTGGCCAATGGCGACGAAGCGTCCTGCGCGGTCAAGCGCGGCACTGAGGTTGCGCATGGCCTGTCGCTGTTGACGGTCACTGAGAATTGCCACCGGGTCTTGCCCGGCATCGAGCGCGCGAAATTCTGGCGCGAGCAGGATGACGGCACGGTCACCTTCAGCGCGAACGGCATCGACCCGATCGTCACTTTCGGCGTCGCCGACGGCGACGGTTATGAATCCTACGAACCAGCCCTGCCGCTGCTGTCGCTGGCGGCCAGCAGCGATTGACGTTGACGTTCGACGGCTGAACTATTCCGCGGCGGCCCGTGCGCCAGATTTCGCCGCGGCGTGCAGGCGCACCGCGTCGCCAAAGGCGCGGAATATCCTTGCTGAGACGCTGTCCGACTTGACCCAGTATTCGGGATGCCACTGGACGCCGACGGCGAACGCGCGGGCGTCGCGCACCGAAACCGCCTCGACCGTGCCGTCGCTGGCGACCGCCTCTATCTGCAGCTTCGGGCCGAGCCGGTCGATGGCCTGGCGGTGCACCGAATTGACCATGATGTCGCCTGCCCCGAACACGCCGGCGAGGCAGCTTCCGGGCTTGATCGAAATGGTCTGGCGGATGGCGAAGCGTTCGTCCTGATTGTCGCTCGCCGGTGCGCGATGGTCCAGCGACCCCTCGCGCTCCTGGATTTCTGCGGCCAGCGTGCCGCCCAGCGCCACATTCATCTCCTGGATGCCGCGGCAGATGGCGAGCAGCGGCACGCCGCGCTCCACTGCCTTGCGGATCAGCGGCAGCGTCGTGGCGTCGCGGGCCGGATCGTAGGGGCCGTTGGCCTCGCTGGCATCGCCGCCATAGTGCGAGGGATGCACATTGGAGTTCGAGCCGGTGATCATGACGCCGTCGACCGATGACAGGAGTTCATCGAAATCGAGCCGGCCGCCGAAGGACGGCACCAGCACCGGGAACACGCCGGCCGCCGAAAGCGCCGCCTCCAGATATTGCTGCGGCGCGGCATGCCAGGTGTAGTTGTCGAACTGGCGGACGTCGGTCGATATGGCGACAAGCGGCTGCTGCATTTTTGATCCTGGTCCATTCGGTGCAAGGATATGTTCTGCCTTTAAAATAGGCGATCCGACGGCGCTTTGCCATGACAAGTTCGGCATGTCGCATGGGCCACGGAAAGGGCGTTAGACTTAAGTTGCAGGAGGCGTGTTCGCGCCCGCGTATTTCGCGAAAACGCCGCCGGCAAAACCGGCTCCCATGGCTGGACTCGACTTCTTGCCCGTGTATTGTTTGCCGCGAAGCCGATCCGGGCACAGAGCATCTCCCGAACGTCGGTCTGTTGATCCAATAGGGAGGACTTCATGGATCGTCGATCATTCATCCGCAAGGCCGGCGTGACCGGTGTCGGCGCTGCGGCGGCTACGGCGGCGCTTGCCGCGCCGGCTATCGCCCAAACCAACCCGAAAGTGACATGGCGCCTTGCGTCCTCCTTCCCGAAGTCCCTCGATACGATCTATGGTGGCGCCGAGGTCTTTTCCAGGATGCTCTCGGAGGCGACCGACGGCAACTTCCAGGTGCAGGTCTTCGCTGCCGGTGAACTGGTGCCCGGCCTGCAGGTCGCGGATGCCACCACCGCCGGCACCGTCGAGGCCTGCCATACGGTGGCATATTATTATTGGGGCAAGGACCCGACCTGGGCTTTGGGTGCCGCGGTTCCGTTCTCGCTCAACGCGCGCGGCATCAATGCCTGGCACTACCACGGCGGCGGCATCGACCTGTTCAACGAGTTTCTCGCCACGCAGGGCCTTTTTGGCTTGCCCGGTGGCAATACCGGCGTGCAGATGGGCGGCTGGTTCCGCAAGGAAATCAACACCGTCGCCGACCTTTCCGGCCTCAAGATGCGCATCGGTGGCTTTGCCGGCAAAGTGGTGCAAAGGCTCGGCGTCGTGCCGCAGCAGATCGCCGGCGGCGACATCTATCCTGCGCTGGAAAAAGGCACCATCGACGCCGCCGAATGGGTCGGCCCTTATGACGATGAGAAGCTCGGCTTCTACAAGGTCGCTCCCAATTATTATTATCCTGGCTGGTGGGAAGGCGGGCCGACCGTCCATCTGATGTTCAACAAGGCAAAATACGAGGAGCTTTCGCCGGCCTACAAGGCGCTGGTGCGCACCGCCGCGCAGGCCGCCGACGCCAACATGCTGCAGAAATACGACTTTCTGAATCCGGCGGCCGTCAGGCGGCTGGTGTCAGCGGGCGCCAAATTGCGTCCGTTCAGCCCGGAAATCCTGGCAGCCTGCTTCGAAAAGGCAAACGAGGTCTATGCCGAGATGGAAGCCTCAAACGCGCCGTTCAAGAAGATATGGGACTCGATCAAGGCGTTCCGAAAGGAGCACTATCTCTGGGCGCAGGTGGCCGAGTACAATTACGACACCTTCATGATGGTCCAGCAGCGCTCCGCCAAACTCTGACAACAGTTCGGCGCCACGCGTTCTTCGGACGCGTGGCGCCGAAGCGCTTTGATTTGCTGATCAGCGCGGCACCACCAGCACCTTGACCTCGCCTGGCGCAGGCGGATTGGCGATCACCGCAGCCGCCTCCTCAAGCGTCACCTGGCGGGAGATGAGCTTGTCGATCTCGATCGCACCCGAGGCGATGAGATCGGCAGCCCGGCGATGCGTAAACGGATTGAGGAACGAGCCCAGCACCCTCAATTCCCGGAACAACAGGTCGAAAGGCTCGAATTCGGCCTTCATGCCTTGAGGCATCACGCCGACGACGACAACCGTGCCACCGGCCCTGGCGAGCCGCATCGATTGCTCGACCGTGTCCCTTACGCCGGCACATTCGAACACCACATCGACGCCACCCGGCAGGAGGCCCGACGGACCGACGACCGTGTCGATGATGTCGCAAGCGGTTGGATCGGCCGTCGCTGTTGCGCCCAATTCTTCTGCAAGGGCACGCCGCGAGGCCTGACGCGTCGACAGGATGATTGTCGTCGCGCCGGCAAGCCTCGCCAGTTGCACGGTGAGCAGGCCGATCACGCCGCCGCCCAGCACGGCGACCGAGGAGCCGGGTCTGACCTGCGCCAGGTCCACGCCATGCAGGCAGCAGCCAAGCGGCTCGCAGAACGCGCCATGCGTCGGCCTCAGGTCGTTCGGGAGGAGGAAGGCCTGCGTGTGAGGCAGCACGACATATTCGGCGAAGCCGCCATCGCGGCGGATGCCGATGGCAACCAGATTATGACAGAGATTGATGCGACCGGCGTGGCAGTGCGGACAGCGCCCGCAGGCGATGTTGGGATCGCCGGTGACGCGATCGCCGACAGAAAAGCCGGACACGGCGGTTCCAATCGCCTCGACGATCCCGGAGAATTCATGTCCGAGCGTCACCGGCGGCGCACAGGGAAATTCGCCATGGAAAAGATGCCGGTCAGTGCCGCAGACGCCGCATGCCTCGATCCGCACCAGGAGATCGTCCGGCCCGGCCACGGGCTTGTCGACCTCCCGAAGGGCGATGCTGCCGACGCCCTCCAGCCGCACCGCTTTCATGTCTGTAGAGCCTCCGGCGTCAATTGAAACTCGGTGGCTGCGACAGATCGGGCGCTGGCGCTGCCGGCTTGGCAGCCGGCGTTTCACCGAAATTCGGCGGCTGCGACAGATCCGGTGAAGGCGCAGTCGGCGCCGTGCCGCCATCCGCAGGCGGAACGCCGAGCGGCGACAGGCTCGGCGTTTCCGGCACCTGGTAGTCGATCGTGCCCGGGTCCGCTGCCGTGCCCTTGTAGTGCATCACCATTTGCGGGAAGGCGATGGTCAAGCCGATCATGATCACCTGGATGCAAACGAAGGGCACCGCCCCCCAATAGATCTGGCCGGTGGTTACCGGCGCGATCTTTTTGCCGGTGAGGCGATCGAGATAGGGCACCCGGGCGGCGACCGAACGCAGGTAGAACAGCGCGAAGCCGAATGGCGGGTGCATGAAGCTGGTCTGCATGTTGACGCCGAGCAGCACGCCGAACCAGATCAGGTCGATACCGAGCTTGTCGGCGGCCGGCGCCAAGAGCGGCACGATGATGAAGGCGAGCTCGAAGAAATCGAGGAAGAAGGCGAGCAGGAAGACGAGGATGTTGACGCCGATCAGGAAGCCGATCTCGCCGCCCGGCAGCGATGTCAGGAGGTGTTCGACCCAGATATGGCCGTTGACGCCGTAGAAAGTGAGCGAGAACACGCGCGCGCCGATCAGGATGAACAGCACGAAGGAGGATAGCCGCGTCGTCGACGCCAGCGCCTGCTTGATCACGTCCAGCGACAGCCGCCCCTTCATCGCCGCCATGATCAGCGCGCCGACAGCGCCCATGGCGCCGCCTTCGGTCGGCGTCGCGATGCCGAGGAAGATGGTGCCCAACACCAGGAAGATGAGCGCCAGTGGCGGGATCAGCACGATGATCACCTGCTGCGCCAGCCGCGACATCATGTTGATCTTCAGGCGCTGGTCGGCGATTGCCACGACATAGATGAGGATCACGCCGATGGTGGCGCCGAGGATGTCGGCGTTTTGGCCCTGCGAGGGCGCCAGATAGCGATAGGCCGCGTAGGAAACCACGACTGCCGCCAGCACCGCGACCAGCAGCGACAGGACACCGTGGCCGAGGGTGCGGGCCTCCAGCGGCAGGGCCGGCATCGAGTTCGGCCTGACGATCGACATGATCACGATATACGTCGTGTAAAGGCCGGTCAGAACCATCCCCGGGATCAGCGCACCCGCATACATGTCGCCGACCGAGCGACCGAGCTGGTCGGCCAGAACGATCAGCACCAGCGACGGCGGAATGATCTGGGCGAGCGTGCCCGACGCGGCAATGACGCCGGACGCCACTCGGCGGTCATAGCCGTAGCGCAGCATGATCGGCAGCGAAATCAGGCCCATGGCGATGACGGAGGCGGCCACCACGCCCGTGGTTGCGGCAAGCAGCGCGCCGACGAAGATCACGGCATAGGCGAGGCCACCGCGGATCGGTCCGAACAATTGGCCGATCGTGTCGAGAAGGTCCTCGGCCATGCCCGATCGTTCGAGCACGATGCCCATGAAAGTGAAGAACGGGATGGCCAGCAGCGTGTCGTTCGACATTACCCGGCTGCCGTAGAAATTATCCGGCAGCGCGTGCAGCAGCGGCCAGGCGAGATTGATCGATCCGCCCGAATAGGGTGACAGCACAACACCGATGAAGAAGAACAGCAGGCCGTTGGCGGCGAGTGAGAAGGCGACCGGGTAGCCGATCAGCAGGAAGATGACCAGCGAGGCGAACATGATCGGCGCCATGTTCTGGGCGATGAACTCGATCACGAGCGCACCTCTTCGGCGAGCGCCTTCGCTTCGAGCTCGGCCTGTTCATGCACCGATATGAACGGTGTGGGATCGTCCATGTCGCCGCGCATGATGGCGATCTTCTTGATGATCTCCGAGATGCCCTGCAGCGCGAGCAGGAAAAAGCCGGCCAGCAGGATCGCCTTCGCCGGCCAGATGATCAGCCCGCCGGAATTGTTCGACATTTCGCCGCTGTGAAACGACAGTGACACATAGGGGACGAAATAGATCACCATCAGCGTCACGAACGGCATCAGGAAGAAGACATGGCCGAAAAGGTCGATCCAGTGCTGCACGCGGCGCGAGAACATGCCGTAGACGATGTCAATGCGGATATGGTCGTTCTGCTTAAGCGTGTAGGCAGCGGCCAGCATGAAGGCGGCGCCGAACAAATACCACTGCAATTCCAGCCACGCGTTCGACGACATGTCGAACGTCTTTCGGATGACTGCATTGGCGGCACTGACCAGGATTGCCAGCAGGATCAGCCACGACACCCATTTGCCGATGAACTCGTTCACACGGTCAATCGTTCTGGATAGAGTGAGAAGCCCTGCCATACATTCCTCCCTTTACGCTTCGGCCCGAAAATCGGTGTCGATTTTCGGAAAGCACGATGCGTGACTCAAAGTATTAGCGCCGCGCCGATTCCCGCTTGTTTTCCGCGGCTTCGATGTGGCCCAACGGTATGCCGTGCGTGGACCGGCGGGTCAACACAGGGCAGACCGAGTAAAACAAACTTGTGGCATGGGGAAGGGGCGAAACAGCCGCGGGAGGGATCATGCGCAAAAATCAAAGTGGCGTCTGCGGCCAGCGCTACCCAGGTTGGCGCAGTCAGACGATCTTGCTCTGGTCTCGCCCGGCGCCGATCAGCACCAGCATGGCGACGAGGAACAGATACATCCAGGCGTCGCGCCACTCGACCGGAAAATAGCCGGCCCACAGCGATTCGGCCATGCCGAAAGCGGCAGCGCCAAGTGCTGCCCGCAACGGCGAGAGATAGCCGCCCACCGCCGTCACGAACAGGATTTTCAGCCCGTAGACCAGGCCGGAGCCGAAGCTGATGTTGCCATAGTAGAGGCCGGCGAGGACACCGGCCAGCGCCGCGCAAAGGCCGCCGGCGAGCACCGCGTGCCGAAACACCGCGCGCACGTCGACGCCGCACAAGGCGGCGGCTTTGGGGTCGTCGGACACGGCGCGCCAGCGCCGGCCGAAGCTCGAGCGGGCGAACGCCCAGGAGGCGAGCACAATGGTTGCCACGACGATCCCGCAGTCGAGCAATTGGATAAGCGTCAGGGTGGCATTGAAGTTGGCCCCGTTCGCAAAAATGATGGGCTGGGCCAGCATTGGCGGCAGCCACAGATCATGCGTGTCAGCGGCGATGCGGCTTGCCTCCGACAGCAGCAGCAATATGCCCAGCGTCGTCACCACGATCGCATTGGGCGTGCGGTCGGCCAGCGGCTCGAAGATGCTGCGCGACAGGACATGGCTGATCAGCCCCGCATACAGGAACGCCGCGACAATACCGAGCGCGACGGCCGCGAACAGGGTCAGCCACAGGGCCTGATAGCCGAAGGCCGCGGTTAGGATCATCGTCTGTCCGCAAAAGGCGAACAGCGCCCCATAGGCGAGGTTCGTCCGGTGCAGGATGCCGTTGGTCAGCACATAGCCGAAGGCGAGCAGGGCATAGAGCGCGCCGGAATGCAGCCCGTTCAGCACCTGCTGGAAGAAATAGAGCATGCCAATGTCCTTGGATCGCGGAGAACCGCGTCCGTGCGGAGCAGATTTGCATCGGCAATCTAACTTGTCAAATGCAGCTTATCGGTTAGAAATGGCGCCCATGACGGTTTCCTGGACCCCGCACCGCTTCACTGGCGGCCTTCTTGCGCTCGATACGGCGAACACCGTCGTGCTGCGCGGCGATCCCCAGAAAACCTTCGACCGGTTCAAAGATCCGGCGGAGATCGCCCGTTTCGCCGACGCGGCGAGCGTCTTTCGCGACGCCGAGCTTGGCGGCAGGCGGCTCGAAGCGCCGTTCCCGGACAGGATCGCGCCGGTCGTGCTGGCGATCCGCGAGACGACCGACCGGCTGTTTCGTCGTGCAGTGTCAAGGGGCGCGGTCACCACAGGCGATCTGCCTGGCTTCCTGAAGGCCTGCGCCGAAGGCCTCGCAGACAGCCGCACCGAGATCGGTGCGCCGGGACGGCCGTTCGGCGATCCGGCGACGCCCATCGCCTTCGAGGCGGCACTGGCGGTTTCCGCACTGTCGCTGCTGCCGGCTGACACCGTCGCAAGGCTGAGGATCTGCCCCAATTGCAGCTGGTTGTTTCTTGACCGAAGCCGCAATTCCAGCCGCCGTTGGTGCGACATGGCGGTGTGCGGCAACCGCCAGAAGGCAAGTCGCCACTATCGCCGCCGAACGGCAGCCAGAGGGACCGCCAATGTCTAGGAAAATCTTGCGCCTGGCCGTTGTCGGCGCCTTTCTCGTGGCAGCGGCAACGCTCGGCGCCTGCCGCGATACCGGCAAGGACGGCGAAGGCAGATTGTTCGAGATTTCCGGCAAGCTGGTCGTCTTCAATTATCGCCTCGCAAGGGCGACCTTTGTCGTCACGTTGAGGCCGCTGCAGCCTATGGAGGAAGGACAGGTTGCCGTCGCCAGCTTCCAGAATCCGGCAGGCGGCGAGCCGCTGATCATCGAACAGAAAGTCTGGCCGAAGCTCGGCAAGGTGTCGCTGGAGAGTCCGGCGCTTTCCTGCATCGCTAGGGACAGGCCCTATGCGATATCGATCAGCATCAAGGATACCCAAGGTGCAGTCCTCCAGAAGATCGACACCACGCTGATGTCGACTCAGGACCAATCGGTCCTGCCCGACCGGCCGCTGGTCATCGATCAGCTCTATACGCCCAATCCAGAGCTTGCCGGTCATCCGGACGGTAAGCTGCCGGGCGCGCCCAAGCCCGACTGCTCGAAGGCCGGCTGACGCAACATCGCCGGTATCGGTCGCGGCCGGAATTTTCTTGGCGCTGACGAACCAATTGGTGAGCGTTTCTTACAGCATCGGGCGTGGACCGGATCGTTTGTTGCGCTTCGCCTGGCATCTTCGATTTTGTTTGACCTGCCCGGCAAGGGGAGAAACACTGCAGCCTCCAACTCAGACGTTGGCTGCGCTCGAACTGCGGCCTCCGCAGAGGAAATGCCTGATGACGCTGCATGATGTCGCGCTCGACGACAAGTTCGACCTGAGAAAGGAGCGCATCTTCCTTTCCGGCGCGCAGGCGGTCATTCGCATGCTTTTGATGCAGCGCGAGCGCGACCGCCGGGCTGGCCTGAACACCGCTGGCTTCGTCTCCGGCTATCGCGGCTCGCCGCTCGGCGGCCTCGACATGCAGCTTTGGAAGGCCAGGAAGCAGCTCGCCCAGTCGGACATCGTCTTCCAGCCCGGCCTCAACGAGGAACTCGCGGCCACCGCCTGCTGGGGATCGCAGCAGGCCGAATTGCTGGGCGAGGGCACGCATGACGGCGTCTTTTCGGTCTGGTACGGCAAGGGACCGGGCGTCGACCGCTCCGGCGACGTCTTCCGCCATGCCAATCTTGCCGGCTCGTCAAGGCATGGCGGCGTGCTCGCCCTGATGGGCGACGACCACATGGCCGAATCCTCGACCAACGCGCACGCGACCGAGTTCCTGTTTGTCGACACCATGGTGCCGATCCTCAATCCGGCCGGGGTCCAGGAGATCATCGACTATGGGCTCTATGGCATTGCCATGTCGCGCTTCGCCGGCACCTGGGCGGCGATCAAATGCGTCAAGGACAACATCGAATCGACGGCTTCGGTCGATGCCGCGCTCGAATGGCTTGATATCGTCGTCCCGGACTTCGACATGCCGCCCGGCGGCCTCAACATCCGCAACGAGATCGACATGCTCGGCCAGGAGGAGCGACTGCATGAATACAAGCGCGCCGCCGCTTCGGCCTTTATCCACGCCAACGGGCTGAATCGGATCGTCTATTCCGGCGGCAGTGGCCCGAAGCTTGGCATCGTCACCGTCGGCAAGAGCTATCTCGACGTTCGCCAGGCGCTGGAAGACATCGGCGTCGACGAAGCCGCCGCCAACCGCATCGGCATCAGGCTGTTCAAGGTTGGCTGCCCGTGGCCGCTCGACCTGCAGCACATCACCGACTTCGCTCGCGGCCTCGACACCATCGTCGTCGTCGAGGAGAAACGCTCGCTGATCGAGGTGCAACTGCGCGAGAACCTTTACGGCACCGCCATGCAGCCGGTCATCGTCGGCAAGAAGGACGAGCGCGGCGACGGGCTGTTCCCGGCCAAGGGCGCGCTCGATCCCAACGACATCGCCATCGCTCTCGGCGAGAGAATCTTGCGGACGATCGGTCCGTCGGACGAGATCGCCGCGCGGGTGGCAAAGCTTCGCCAGTTCCAGGCGATGCTCGCCGAGACAACAGACATTGCCTCGCGCACGCCCTTCTTCTGCTCCGGCTGTCCGCACAATTCCTCGACCAAGGTGCCCGACGGCTCGCTCGCCGCCGCTGGCATCGGCTGCCATTTCATGGCGCTGTGGATGGATCGCGACACCGTAGGTTTCACCGCCATGGGCGGTGAGGGCGCGCAATGGGTCGGCCAGGCGCCGTTCTCGAAGCGCGACCACATCTTCCAGAATCTCGGCGACGGCACCTACAACCACTCCGGCGCGCTGGCGATCCGCTTCGCGCTGTCGACCGACGCCAACATCACCTACAAGATCCTCTACAACGACGCCGTCGCGATGACCGGCGGCCAGCCGCACGAGGGTGGCCTGACCGTGGACATGATTGCCAGGCAGGTGCGGGCCGAGGGCGTCGGGCGGATCGCCATCGTCACCGACGAGCCGGCCAAATATACCGGCAAGGTCGAATTCCCCGCCGGCGCCACCATCCATCACCGCGACGACCTCGACCTCGTGCAGCGCGAATTGCGCGCGGTCAGAGGCACATCCGTGCTGATCTACGACCAGACCTGCGCCGCCGAAAAGCGCCGCCGCCGCAAGCGCGGCACCTTCCCCGATCCCGACAAGCGCGTCTTCATCAACGAACTGGTCTGCGAAGGCTGCGGCGATTGTGGGGTGCAGTCGAATTGTGTGTCGATCCAGCCGGTCGAGACCGAATTCGGCCGCAAGCGCAAGATCGATCAGTCGAGCTGCAACAAGGATTTCTCCTGCATCAACGGCTTCTGTCCGTCCTTCGTCACCGTGCATGGCGCCAAGATCAGGAAGGCCGAGGGTATGGCCGGCACCACCGATCCGCTCGACGGCGTTCCCGCGCCCGCGGAATTCCCGCTCGGCGACCAAGGCTGGGCGGCGATCATCGACGGCGTCGGCGGCACCGGCGTCGTCACCATCGGCGCGGTGCTTGGCATGGCGGCTCATCTCGAAGACAAGGGCTGCGGCATGATCGACATGGCCGGCCTTGCCCAGAAGGGCGGCTCGGTGTTCACCCATGTCCGCATCGCGCGCAGCCCGGACGATATCCATGCCATCCGCGTTTCGGCCGGCAAGGCAGACCTTGTGCTTGGCTGCGACCTCGTCGTGTCGGGCGCCCAAAAGGTGCTCGCCGCGGTGCGCGAAGGCCACACGATCTTCCTCGCCAACACCGCGGAGATCATGCCCGGCGAGTTTACCCGGTCGGCCGATTTCTCGCTGCCGGTTGAGCGGCTGAAAAAGGCGATCCGCACTGCCGCCGGCGACGACAAGGCGCATTTTTTTGATGCCACCCGCACCGCCACCGCGCTGTTCGGCAGCTCGCTCGGCGCCAACATGTTCATGCTCGGCTTCGCCTTTCAGCACGGCGGCTTGCCGCTGTCTGCCGAGGCAGTCGAAAAGGCGATCGAGCTCAACGGCCAGTCGGTGGCGATGAACGTCTCAGCCTTCCGCTGGGGCCGCCGCGCCGCCCACCAGCCGGATTTCGTGCGCGCCCTCGTCGTCCAGCCGGGCGCGGCTGCACAGAACACCGCTGTCGCCGAGACGCTCGATGACGTCATCGCCCGCCGCGTCGCCTTCCTCACCGCCTATCATAACGCCGCCTATGGCAAGCGCTATGCCGACAGAGTGGCCGTGCTGCGCAAGGCCGAAGCCAGCGTGGCGCCCGATTCGACTGATGTGACCGAAGCCGCCGCGAGAAACCTGTTCAAGCTGATGGCGATCAAGGACGAATACGAGGTGGCAAGGCTCTACACCGATGGCTCCTTTGCCGCTGAACTGGGCAAGCAGTTCCAGAGCTACGACAAACTCGAATTCCATCTCGCGCCGCCGATCATGGCCAGGCGCGGCAAGGACGGCAAGCCGAGGAAGTCGAGCTTCGGTCCCTGGATGATGAAGGGATTCCGCCTGCTGGCAGCGATGAAAGGCTTGCGCGGCACGGTCTTTGATGTGTTCGGCTACAGCTCCGAAAGGCGTATGGAACGGCAGCTTCTTGCGCAGTACGAGGCCGACCTGGAGCTTGTCGCCGGCGCGCTGGCGCCAGGCAAGGTCGAGGCCGCGGCAGCGCTTGCCTCGGTGCCGGCACTCATTCGCGGCTATGGTCACGTCAGGCGGGCCAGCGCCGAAAAGGCCGCCGGCGAGCGCCTGAGGCTGCTCGATCGTCTGGCGAAGACAGCGGCTCGGCCGGAACTCCAGGCCGCCGAGTGATCGATGTCTTGTTTACCTGAAGGGTAGCTTCCCTGGCGTTAGCCGACCTGATGGTGAGGCCCGGAACCGCCTCTCTAAATCTTTCTTAAGGCTGATGTGACACAGCTTGCCTCCCCAGGGTGGGACTCAGGCGTGAATCTGAAAAGAAAAAACGAGATCCCGGTCGACGTCTACATTCCGTTCGTGGAAACTCTGTTCCGCGACAGCCTGACGCTTTCGATTGGATTCTTTGCCCAAACCCTGCTGGTCGCCCTGGTCTACTGGAAGACCAGGGATCCGATCTACATTGCGGTGGTCGCCGGATTTCTGATCGTCGCATTTCTGCGCCTGCGCAACATCAGAAAATACCGCCACGCCCCGTCACCCAGGAATTGGGAGGAGGCGCGCCGCCGCGAAAATGATTACATTTTCTACGGCTCCATGCATGGTTTCATGCTGGGCGCCTTCTGTTTCGCCGGCATCTACTTGGCGCATGACAACTATGCCGAAATCGCCGCTGTCTGCGTTACGCTGGCGTCCGCCACGGCGATCGCCGGCCGCAATTACGGCTCCCCGAGGATGGTCATGATCTTCATCATGACCATGACGTGGTCGATCTCGCTGGGCTTTATCCTGCGTGGCGATGTCTACCATGTGATCCTCGGTCTGATGTCGGCTCCCTTCCTATTCGCGATCAAACGCTTCGCCGATGTGGTCAGGGAGGTGCTTTTCGCCGCCTTGTCCGAAGAGAAGAAGGCGAACCGCCTCGCCCAGCGCTTCAATCGGGCGCTGAACACCATGTCGCACGGGCTTGTCATGCTCGGCCCTGACGGCCGGGTGGTGGTGGCCAACGCCGAAGCCGCGCATCTGATGTCGCTCAAGTCGCCCGACGCGCTGCTCGGGCGATCGATCCACGGCCTGCTGATGCGCGGCGTTGCCGGCGGCATGCTGGCGCCGAAGGACTGCCGCTACATCGAAGCCCAGCTTACGCGCGCCCTGCGCGAGGGCCGCGACCGCAAGGTTCTCGTCTCGCTCGCGAACGGGCAGCACTATGAGTTCTCGGCGCGTGAGGGCAGCCAGGAACTGGGCGTCATCACCTTCGAGGATGTGACGGCCCGCGTCGAGGCAGAAGGCAAGATCCGCTTCATGGCGCGCTACGACAGCCTCACCGGCCTGCCCAACCGCGCCTATTTCCACGAGCTGATCGGAGAGGCTATGGCATCCGGTGACCTCGAGCGTCTCTGCGGGCTCGCCGTGCTCGACCTCGACGACTTCAAGAGCGTCAACGACACGCTTGGCCACCCGGTCGGCGACGGATTGATCTACGCCGTCGCGGAGCGGCTGGCAGCGATCGCCGGACCAGGCATCACCATCAGCCGTTTCGGCGGCGACGAGTTCATGGCCTTCTTCGACCGCGTTGAGGACGAGAGCCACCTGACCAGCCAAATCGACGGGATTTTCATTGAACTGCAGGGCGAGGTCGACGTCGCCGGCCACGGACTGCGTATCCAGGCCAGCGGTGGCGCGGTGCTGTCGCGGGTCAGGGATACCGATGTCGACGCCATGATCGTCAAGGCGGACCTGGCGCTCTACAAAGCCAAGGAACTCGGCAAGAACACCTGGCGGCTGTTCGAGGCATCGATGGATGCCGCTTTCCGCAATCGTCAGCTGATGAAGGCGGATCTGCGCACTGCGGTGGAAAGCAAGGGGTTGCGGGTGGTTTACCAGCCGATCGTGGCGATGAGCACGATGCGCATAGCCAGCTGCGAGGCGCTGTGCCGTTGGGACCACCCCGATCTCGGACCGATCTCGCCCAGCATCTTCATTCCGCTGGCGGAGGAAATGGGCATCATCTCCGAGATCAGCACCTTCGTCCTGCATGCGGCGTGCGTCGAATGCGCCAAATGGCCAGCACGGACCAGTGTCTCGGTCAATCTCTCGGCCAAGGACTTTCGCAACCGCGACGTTGTGCAAAAGGTTCGCGATGCGCTCGCCAGCTCCGGCCTCGCCGCCGGGCGCCTGGAGATCGAGGTCACCGAGACGGCGCTGCTCGACGACAAGTCGCTGACGCGTCAGTATATCGAGGAATTGAAGCGGCTTGGCGTGCGCATCGCGCTCGACGATTTCGGCACCGGCTATTCGAGCCTGAGTTATCTCCACAAACTGCCGCTCGACAAGATCAAGATCGACCGTTCATTCCTGATGGACGTCACCCAGAACAGCCGTTCGCTCGAACTGCTCAAGGGCATCGTCAATCTGTCACGGCCGCTGGGGCTTTCGGTGACTGTCGAGGGCGTCGAGACTTTCGAGCAGCTCAAGATCCTGGCCTTGCAGGTCAAGCCGGACCTGGTTCAGGGATTCCTGTTCGGCTCGGCGCTCAGCGCATCCGGCATCGAAACGATGGCGAGCACGGTCTGGCCCTTCGCCAAGGACATCAAGACGGCCAGCAAGGCGACGCATCGCTGAATTCTACCGAAAAAACTGGTACTTTAGTATAATTATGCCAATTGTTAACCTTAATAGCTGGTAAATGATCTCTATCTTTTTTTCATCTTTACATCATACGGCCCTGCCGTAGTGTTGATCGCGGCGGCAGTTGCGGGGAACGAGTTGATGATTGTCGAGTTGACTTCGCCTCGCCAGGCGGCGGGTGCGGGCGGGACTAATGCGTCTGACGATATGTCAGGCTTTGCCAAGAACGTCTCGGCGATGCTTGAGCGGACGGAATATCGCCGCTGCGACAAGGGCGAAGATCTCGAAGACATTTACAGGTTGCGCTACAAATCTTACCGTCTGAGCGATATGGTCCCGGAGAATCCCGACCATATTGTGCATGACGAGCTCGACGAAGCGGCCAATTGCTCCAAGTTCGGAATCTATATCGACGGCGTTCTGGTCAGTACGCTGCGTATTCACCATGCCTGCAGCGCCACGCCGCAGTCGCCTTCCACGACGGTTTATGGCGACATATTGCGCCCCATGCTGGCGTCTGGTCTGCATTTTGCCGATCCCAGCCGCTTTGCCGCCGATCCGGACTGGTCGCGGGTCTATCCGCAAATTCCGTATCTGACGCTGCGCCTCGCTGGCATGGCATGCTTCTACTTCGACGCGCCTTATTGTCTCTCCACCATCCGCCCGGAACATGCAGGCTTCTATCGTCGCATTTACTGTTCCGAGCAAATTGGCGAGTTGCGCAATTATCCGGGCCTGAATTACAAGGTCGTGCTCTACCGCGCCGACGTCAGCGCCATTCGCGAACGGTCTTTCTCCCGTTTCCCATTCTTTCGGTCGACGCCGATGGAGCAGCGCATGCTGTTTGAGACACCTGGTGCCGGTGAACTCGCGCCGCTGACCATTCTGCCGACCGCCAAATACTACCGCGAAGCCGCCTGACAGTTGGCAAATTTAAAGCGCGGCTGGAGCTTTCAGGCCGCTTCGGCGTTCTGGGAGGCGCGCCGGTGGTGCGTGGGCGACGTCAATCTGCGTCGCTTCGGCGGAAATTCTATAGAGAGGAACCCGACATGACCATTCCCACGCTCGCGCTCACTCCGTTGATCTCGCTGATTGCCGGCGTGCTGATCCTGGTGATGCCGCGACTCCTCAACTACATCGTCGCGCTCTATCTGATCGTCGTCGGCCTGCTTGGGCTGTTTCCGCAGCTCGCCGGCTGAAAATGTCGGCAGGCGCGGCGCGTTAGCCGGAAAGCAAGCGCGAGGGCGGCAGCCGCGAGCGCCTCCGAAACGACATCCTGCATCTGGCGGCTCCAATTTTCTTTTGAGGCTGTTGTCTCCAGCGATGCGGCAATAGCGCCATTGCCCTCGGCCTGGCTTTTCGCTATGTGCCTGAAAGATGTCTTCGAAGGGGTATTCCTATGGCTGATCACTCGCCGACCGGTCCTGTCGAACTAGGCGCGAAGATGGACTATGCCGAGCACGACCGCACCTATGCCGGCTTTATCATGCTCGCCAAATACGGGTCGCTGTTTTGCGCCGCCGTGCTTCTGGCAATGGCGTTCGGTTTCTTTGCGGGCGGCTTCTTCTCGGGCTTTGTCCTGTTCGTTCTGATCCTCGCCGTCGGCGCTTTCATTCTCCGGTAAATTCTTCAAAACCCCCTTGCCCGCGACATCGCCGGAAGTTCGGTCGGCGTCCTGCGCAGACAGGTTCCAGCCGAAAGGATCATGCGGTGGGACAGACGGTTTTCATCCCTCGTGAGCTCGATGCGAACGAGCCACGCGTTGCTGCCTCGCCCGACACGGTGAAGCGGCTGGCGGGGCTGGGGTTTGACGTCATCGTCGAAAGCGGCGCCGGCACGGCATCGCGCATTCCCAACGAGGAGTTCGCCAAGGCCGGCGCTGCGATCGGTAAGGCCGGCGATGTCGCCAAGGCTGATGTGGTGCTGAAGGTGCGGCGGCCTGATGAGGCGGAGCTGAAGGCCTATCGCCCGGGCAGTGCCGTCATCGCCATCATCGATCCCTATGGCAACGATGCTGCCGTCGATGCTCTGGCAAGGGCCGGCGTCACCGCCTTCTCGATGGAGTTCATGCCGCGCATCACGCGCGCCCAATCGATGGACGTCCTGTCCAGCCAGGCCAACCTCGCCGGCTATCAGGCGGTGATCGACGCGGCTGCCGAGTATGACCGGGCGCTGCCGATGATGATGACGGCGGCGGGCACCGTGCCGGCGGCGAAAGCTTTCGTCATGGGCGTCGGCGTCGCCGGCCTGCAGGCGATCGCTACTGCGCGTCGTCTCGGTGCCGTGGTCACCGCCACCGACGTGCGTCCCGCCGCCAAGGAACAGGTCGCCTCGCTCGGCGCAAAGTTCCTGGCGATCGAGGATGAGGAGTTCAAGGCGGCCGAGACGGCTGGCGGCTACGCCAAGGAAATGTCCAGGGAATACCAGGCCAAGCAGGCCGCGCTGACTGCCGAGCACATCGCCAAGCAGGACATCGTCATCACCACGGCGCTGATTCCGGGCCGTCCGGCGCCGAAGCTGGTTTCAGCCGCGATGGTCGCCTCGATGAAGCCGGGCTCGGTGATCGTCGACCTGGCGGTCGAGCGCGGCGGCAATGTCGAGGGCGCCGTGCCCGGGCAGGTGGTGACCACGGCCAACGGCGTGAAAATCGTCGGCCATCTCAACGTGCCGGGCCGCGTCGCTGCCTCCGCCTCGCTGCTCTATGCCAGGAACCTGTTTGCGTTCCTCGAGACGCTGGTCGACAAGACCGCCAAGACGCTTGCCATCAACCGCGACGACGAATTGGTCAAGGCGACGATGCTGACCGATGGTGGCCAGGTCGTGCATCCGGCTTTCGCCGGCAAGCCGGCGGTGATGATCGCCTCGGCTGAGCCTGCGAAGCCCGCCGCTGCAAAAGATCCAGCCCTGCCAAAGAAAGCTGCCGCATCCAGGAAAGCTGCCGCACCCAAATCGCCCGCTAATAAGTCGAAAGGGATCGCGTGATGGACCAGACCTTGCAGAAAGCCCTCGACCAGCTCGACCAGGCTACCGCCGCCGTCCGGCTCGCTGTGCAGGATCTGGCCACAGCTCCAGGCGGCACCGATGCGGCGGGCGACGCCGCGCACGCGCTGTCCGGCGGGGCAATCGATCCGTTCGTCTTCCGCTTCGCCATTTTCGTGCTGGCGATCTTCGTCGGCTATTACGTCGTCTGGTCGGTGACGCCGGCGCTGCACACGCCGCTGATGGCCGTCACCAACGCCATTTCCTCGGTCATCGTCGTCGGCGCGCTGCTTGCCGTCGGCATCTCGGCGTCCGGCATCGCCACCGGCTTCGGTTTCGTCGCGCTGATGCTGGTCTCGGTCAACATCTTCGGCGGCTTTCTCGTCACCCAGCGCATGCTGGCGATGTACAAGAAGAAGGACAAGTAGAGCGCCATGAACGCCAACTTCGCCTCCTTCCTCTATCTGGTCTCCGGCATCCTGTTCATCCTGGCATTGCGCGGCCTGTCGCACCCGACCACCAGCCGCCAGGGCAACATGTACGGTATGATCGGCATGGGCATCGCCATTGCCACCACGCTGGCGCTGGCGACCCCTTCGGCGGGAGGCTTCGGCCTCATCGTGCTCGGTCTTTTGATCGGCGGCTCGGTCGGCGCGGTCACCGCGCGGCGCATCGCCATGACCTCGATGCCGCAGCTGGTCGCAGCCTTCCATTCGCTGGTTGGGCTTGCCGCCGTCATGGTGGCGGCTGCCGCCGTCTATGCGCCGGAAAGTTTTGACATCGGCACGGTCGCCGACATCCACGCCCAGGCGCTGATCGAGATGAGCCTCGGCGTTGCCATCGGCGCCATCACCTTCACCGGCTCGGTCATCGCCTTCCTCAAGCTCGACGGCCGCATGTCGGGCAAGCCGATCATGATCGGCGGCCGCCACTTCATCAACGCCGCCCTCGGCATCGGACTGATCGTGCTGATCGTGCTGCTGGTCACCACCGAGTCCAAGCTGGTGTTCTGGCTGATCGTGGCGGCATCGCTTGTCCTTGGCGTCCTGCTCATCATCCCGATCGGCGGCGCCGACATGCCGGTGGTCGTCTCGATGCTGAATTCCTATTCGGGCTGGGCGGCTGCGGCACTCGGCTTCACCCTCGGCAATCTGGCGCTGATCATCACCGGCGCACTGGTCGGCTCGTCCGGCGCGATCCTGTCCTACATCATGTGCAAGGGCATGAACCGGTCGTTCGTCTCGGTCATCCTCGGCGGCTTCGGCGGCGAGACGTCCGCCACTGCCGACGACGGCATCGAGCGCACGGTCAAGCAGGGCTCGGCCGACGATGCCGCCTATTTGATGATGAACGCGCAGAAGGTCGTCATCGTGCCTGGTTACGGCATGGCGGTCGCCCAGGCGCAGCACGCGCTGCGCGAGATGGCCGACAAGCTCAAGGCCAATGGCGTCGACGTGAAATACGCCATTCATCCGGTCGCCGGCCGCATGCCCGGCCACATGAACGTGCTGCTGGCCGAAGCCAACGTGCCTTACGACGAAGTGTTCGAACTCGAGGACATCAACTCCGAATTCGCGCAGGCCGACGTCGCCTATGTCATCGGCGCCAACGACGTCACCAACCCGTCCGCCCGCGACGACAAATCGTCGCCGATCTACGGCATGCCGATCCTCGATGTCGACAAGGCTCGCACCTGTCTGTTCGTCAAGCGCTCGCTCGGCTCCGGCTATGCCGGCATTGACAACACGCTGTTCTACAAGGACGGCACCATGATGCTGCTCGGCGACGCCAAGAAGATGACCGAAGAGATCGTCAAGGCCATGGATCACTGATCCGGGTTGGCGACCCCGACAATCGTCCCACTGCGAACGTTGCCTTTCACCGGAGTGCCACCGTTCCATAGTCTGAAGCGGCGATTGAACTGCAAAGGTCAAACCACTCGCACCCGCCGCAAGCACCCCGGGTGCGGCCCGAAGAGAACGCATCGCGCATACTTCGCAGAAGCGAGGGATGGAGCTGAAGTTCCATGTCCTCGGCAATCGAGTACCCCAGAAGCGTACCAACACTGGCCGCCGCCTGACGGTCGCGCTCCGTCACGCTGTCGCGAAGGCAGTGCGGCTCCGCCTCACCGAGCAGGGGCGCGCAAATATCGTCAGGCCCGGAGACGATCAGGATGTGTTCGCCTGCGGAGAGCCGAGCCGCGATCGCGTCGAAATTGGCGACGAACGCAGCGCTGTAACCCTTGCCTGCGTAAGTCAGCAGGCAATGGAGATGGTGCGGCCGCAGCCGGACGGTCATTTTTGCGCGCGGGTCATGAGCTTGAGCGTCACCGCGGCCAATGCCGACTTGAGCGCCCCGCCGATCAGGAACGGCGCGACGCCGTGGACAATTGCCTGTTCGATGCCAATGGCGACGGAAAGCCATGCCGCGCCCAGCACGAGGCAAAGCGCGTTGCCCAGGAGCATGGAGACGAACGCCAGCCATGGGCGGTTGCCGTTCCAGCCGCGCTCCGCCAGCCATCCCGTGAGCGCGCCGACCACGGGGAAGGCGAAGAGGTATCCGGCGGTCGGGCCGACAAAGTAATGCGCACCGGCAGCGCCGCCAGATAGAACCGGCAACCCGATCGCGCCTTCGACCAACCATGCAACGATCGTGGCCGCGCCGAGTCTCCAGCCGTAGACCGCACCGATCAGGGTGACCGCAAAGGTCTGCATGGTCACGGGCACCGGAACCATAGGCACTTCGATGTAAGACGCCAGCGCCAGAAATACGGTTCCCAGGACGACCGCCCCGATCTGCCAGGACAGCGACCAGTCGCGGATGCGCGGCGCGCTTGAAGCCGCGTGGCTGGCTGCGGTGGGGTTATGAGGCATATGTGTTCTCTTTCGTACTGGCTGTGAAGCAGGCGCTATGCCTGACTTGCGGGATTGAACGACGTGCTGCCCGGGAGGACGGAGTAGCGGATCAGGCGGCTGTCGGCAACGGCGGCTTGCCGATGCTTCATGGCGGCGCGACAAACGGCGCCGGAAGTCACAGTCCTAAGTTTCGCGACAAAATCGCCAGCGTTGAACTCTTCAACAAATTTCTGTCGCAAAACCCTCCCGCAAAAGTCGGCGATTTGCGACAGATATCTGCGACGCTTTTTGCACTTGCTTCGGATTCAGCACTACGATGGGCAAGTTCTGTTCCGATGGACGGATTTGTCACCAACGGAGGCACCGGTGTCTGGCCCCCAGCCTGTCGCTTCGCCGACCAAGTCCGGCTCGCCCGCGAAGGCCAACTTGCCGGCCCCCGGAAAGGCGCCGCGCAAGCTCAGCCAGGCCGTGATCATCGTGCATGGCATGGGCGAACAGCGACCGATGGGCACGCTGAGGGAATTTGTTCAGGCTGTTTGGAGTCATGACCCCGCCCGCGCGCCGTTTTATGCCCAAGTCGCCGATCCGGGCGGTCCCGCCGGCTCGAAGATCAACCGGAGCTGGATCACGCCTGACAGCCGGACGAACTCGCACGAACTTCGCCGGATCACCACCCCTTATGATGTCGATGGCCGCCGCACTGATTTCTACGAGCTTTACTGGGCCGACATCACGCAAGGCACGACGCGGGGCCGGCTTGCCGCCTGGGTGACGAATCTGCTCTGGCGCAAGCCCGCCGAGATTCCGCGCGACGCCCGCGGGCTCTACGTCGTTACGCTTCTGGCCGTCATAACAGTCTTGGGCGCGGCGTTCGTGCTCGCGACGTCGGCCTTGCAAGGGCATATTTCCTGGACCACGGGCATGCTCGTCACGGTCCTGGCCTCGTTCGTCGTCTGGTCGGTGGACCGGTTCGGTCTTCCTTATTTCGGTGATGTGGCCGCCTATGTGCGGGCTGAAGCGGCAACGGTCGAGAAGCGCGCGCTTGTCCGCGACCGTGGCCTGACGCTGTTGAGGCGCCTCATGACGGACGATGGCTACGACCGGATCGTGCTGGTCTCGCACAGCCTGGGATCGATCATCGCCTATGATCTGCTGCAGATATTGTGGGCCGATTTCAGGCCACGAAAGCTGGAAGCCGCCCGCGACAAGGCGAGACTGAAAGCGATCCGCGCCGTCGACAAGGCTACGCTCAAGTCAGATGGTTCTGCGTGGCCAGACAAATTGGATGATTTTTCCGGATTCCGGCGCGCCCAATGGGAGCTCTACCGCCACCTCCGCGCCGGCGACGCCGATCATCCATTGCCTTGGAAGATCAGCGATTTCGTCACGCTCGGCAGTCCGCTGACCCACAGCGAATTTCTGGTGACCTACAATCTCGCCGAATTCAGGCGCGGCATCGCTGAGCGGCTGTTCTCGGCATGTCCGCCGATCGCCGAGACGGCGGCCGGTGGAACCGTCCTCTATCAGGAAGGGCGCAGCCGTTCTGGCAAGCCGCAGCGGGCGGTGCATCACGGTGCGGTGTTTGCCGCGACGCGCTGGACCAATATCTTCGACAGGGGCAATGGCTGGCTGACCGGCGACCCGATCTCAGGATCGATGGCGGATAATTTCGGCCCCGGCGTGGAGAACATTCAGGTCGAACTGCGCAGTTCGCTTGGCCGCATCTTCACCCACAGGCTCTACTGGTCGCTGGAGGCGACCGGCGTCGAGGTCGCGGCAGCCGCCGGCACCCCGCCGCGCTCGCATATCGGCGTGCTGCGTGACGCCGTCGATCTCGGCCGAAAACTGGAACGACCCGAAGCATAAAGCGGATTGGCGCGCCGGAGCATGCCAATACCCCAAATATCCGGTGCGCAGTCTCACAAAAAACCGAAAGAGTTCTCAATAACCTCGATAAGTTGGTGCGATCAATGTCAAGCGGCTTTCGAAAATTGCCCTACCGCAAACCGAAAATTGCGACGGTTCTGTCGCTGAAAAGCGGAAACGTTTGAAAGCACGCATGAGAATCCTGATCCTGGGCGGATACGGCGTTTTCGGCGGGCGCCTGGCGGAGCTTCTATCCGACATAGCGGAGATTGAACTCATCATCTGCGGCCGCGACTTCTCTCGCGCCGAGGCGTTCTGCGCGCGCTACAGAGGGCAGGCCCGGGTTAGGCCGCTTGCGCTTGATCGCGCAGAAATTGTGGCCGGCCTGCGCGCGCAACGGCCCAATCTCGTCGTCGACGCCTCCGGGCCGTTCCAAGATTATGGAACCAATCGCTATCGTGTGATTTCGGCCTGCATCGACGCTGGCATCGACTATCTCGACTTTGCCGACGCCGCCGACTTTGTGTTCGGCGTGCCTCAGTTCGACGCGCAAGCAAAGGACGCACGCATATTCATTCTATCGGGCATCAGCAGCTTTCCTGTGCTGACCGCCGCCGTCCTGCGCGAGATGGCGAAGACGATGGACATCGTCTCTGTGAAAGGCGGCATCGCCCCTTCGCCCTATGCCGGAATCGGCCTCAACGTCATGCGTGCGGTGGTGGGCTATGCCGGCGCCCCGGTGAAGCTGCGACGACATGGGGTGCAATCGCATGGCATCGCTCTGGCTGAAAGCATGCGCTTCACCATCGCGGTGCCGGGCCGGCTGCCGCTCCGGAACATCCGTTTCTCGCTGGTGGACGTGCCGGACTTGCAGGTCATCCCGCCCGAGCATCCCTCAATGACCGATATCTGGATGGGAGCCGGGCCAGTCCCGGAAATCTTGCACCGGACCCTCAACCTCCTGGCGAAGGCGCGCGCGAGGCTCAGGCTCTCGTCGCTGGAACCTTTCTCGCGTCTCTTCTACGCGGTGCTCAACCGAATGCGTTTTGGCGAGCATCGCGGCGGTATGTTCGTCAGCGCGTACGGCACCACGGATGGGCAGGACGCCGAACGGAGCTGGCATCTTTTGGCCGAAGGGGATGACGGGCCATACATTCCATCGATGGCCATCGAAGCGATCATCCGCAAATTGCTGACGGGCATTCGTCCGGAGGCCGGAGCACGGTCCGGGGTCCGCGCCCTTGAGCTTGCCGACTATGAGGCGCTGTTCCAAAGCCGGAAGATATTCACCGGGTTTCGGGGACACGAGATCGTTGCGCCCCTGTACTGCGGGATTCTCGGATCCGCTTTCTCCTCACTTGCTCCGCGACTTCAGGATCTGCATGGCAGCACCGCCACCCGCCAATGGACGGGCTTCGCCGAGGTACGACGCGGTCGCCGCCCGGCGGCCGCGTTCGTGGCGGCGCTTGTCGGCTTCCCGAAAGCTGCGCCACGGGTGCCGGTCACGGTGACCTTTTCGCCCGAGAACCGCTCTGAACACTGGATCCGTAATTTCGACGGCAAGTGGTTTTCTTCGATTCAGTCGGCCGGCACTGGGAGGGACCAGCATCTTCTGGTGGAACGGTTTGGGATCGCGTCCTTCGCGTTGGCTCTGGTGGTGGACGGCGATCGTCTGACCCTGGTTCCGAGACGATGGTCGCTGCTGGGTATTCCAATGCCCGGCTTCCTCCTTCCCAAAGGCTCGAGCTTCGAAACGGAACGGGACGGGCAATTCTGCTTTGATGTGGAAATTTCGATGCCGTTGATCGGCCTGATCGTGGCGTATCGGGGGACGCTCAGCCCAACCTGAATAGGTTGAGCCAAAGACAGGTAACGGTAACGGTGTGCCACCCGCACCTGGGCAAAAAAATCCTGGATTCGGTGTGGAGGACCAGCAGCCTGCCGCCGGCACCCCGCCGCGCTCGCATATCGACGTGCTGCGTGACGCCGTCGATCTCGGCCGCAAACTGGAGCCAAGCCAGCCGGCACCGACGACTTCTGCCGGAAGATAGGGCACGCTCGTTTGTGCGAATTCAGCGCGCAGTTCATGGCGATGACGTCGTCAAAACAACCGGTCGATGCCGGGGAAAGTCTCGGCGTCGATAGAACCCTCAAGCACCGATCAACGGTCGGTCAGGAAGACCGCCTCCTCGTCGTCGCGCTGCCTGCCCCCAAGTGCTGCCGGGCGCTTGCGATGAAAGCGCCGACGACCAGGGACAGAGCGCCAAGCAGCGCGAAGGTGGCACCGGCTTTCCTGGCGGTATCGGCAGCCTGCTGGGCCTGGACCTTCGCCTCTTCGACCCTGGCAAGCACGGCATCGACACGGGCCCTGGCATCGGGTTCCGACAGCCCGGTGCGGGCGGCTACCAACTGCGACAGATAGGTCTTGTCGTCGGCTGACACTTCCCCTGCTGCTGCGCTCGCGATCAAAATGCGCGAGGCCTGCGCCGTCGCCGCCGCATCGCTCTCCGGGTTGGCGGCAGCAAGCCTGGCCGCATCGGCCGGGCGGAACAACGCATCGACGAAGTACGACGTTGCGTTGTCGGTCGCGGCGCCTCCGGCGTTTGCGGTAGCACCTGCCGAAGCGCCCATTGCCGCGCCCGACGCGACTGTCGAAGCGGCGTGGACGCCGGTTCCGACAGCTGCGGAAAGCGCCGAGCCGAGCACACCGGCGACAAGCAACGTTGCAAGCGCCCAGGCGAGGAAGCCGTGTGCGGTATCGCGGAAAAAGACCTCATCGGTGTGGACGCCGACCCATTTGGTGCGTAGGCGCCCGGCAAGATAACCGCCTACGGCCGACGACAGCCACTGCACGATGATCAGCCACGCAGCCGTGGAGGCCGCGAAAGTTGTGACTGAGGTGCTCAAGCCGGACCACGGCGAAACCATCGTCAGCCCGAGCCCGGAGCCGAGCAGCATCAGGATCAATGTTAGCGTCGAGGCAGCAAAGGCGCCGGCCACGATTGGCCCCCAGCTGACAGCGGTAGAAGAGGATTCCGTCGGTGCGGAAACGTCGACAGCCGTTAGGGTTGACTGCATGTCAGCCCCCTAACGTGCGAAAAGCATGATGAGAATAATGATCGGAATCGGGACTCCGAGAAGCCAGAGCAAAATGCCACGTCCCATGAGTGCCTCCTGCGGCGATTGTGATCGATTACAATGCCTTGGATGCTCTTCCGTTCCGACCGGCCCTCATGATCCTTTGTTGCGACGCAGCAGGGATCGTTGGTGGGCCTGGGCCTACCAATACCTTAAGTGTCCGAAGCTGAGCAGCTGCTTGGGCTTTAAATATCCAGGTTGGCGACCGATAGCGCGTTTTCCTGGATGAACTCGCGCCTGGGCTCGACTTCGTCGCCCATCAGCCGCGAGAACAGACTGTCCGCATCGGTGGCGTCATTGACCTTGACTTGTAAAAGCGAGCGCACATTCGGGTCGAGCGTGGTCTCCCAGAGCTGCTCGGCGTTCATTTCGCCGAGGCCCTTGTAGCGCTGCATGGTCAGGCCCTTGCGGCCGGTGGCAAACACGGCATTGAGCAGCGCCAGCGGTCCCGAGATGGTTTCGGACACATCCTTGCGGCGCAGCACCGGCGGCTCGCCATAGACTTCTGCGAGGCGCGGCGCATAGCGGTCGAGTTGGCGGGCGTCGGCCGAATTGATCAGCGCCAGATCGAGATGCGCGAACTCCTTGACGCTGCGCACAGTGCGCTCGAACACATAGCCGCCGACCCCTTCGTTTGAGGTCGACATGCGGCCGGTCCAGCCGCGTTCGGTGTCCTCGGCGATGATGTCGAGGCGCCGGGCGACACGCTCGGCCATAGCGTTGGCCCGGCCGAGATCGACGAAGACGTCCGGACTGAGCGCGCCGGCGATCGCCGCCTGCTCAACCACGCCTCTGTTATAGCGGGTGTGCAGCCCGTTGATGAGCTGGCGCACCGCCAGCGCATCGTCGATGGCGCTGCGCAGGTCCTGCCCGGCCCGCACCTCGCCGGTGCTGAGCGCAAGCGACGCCTCTTCCAGCCCTGAGCCGATCAGGAATTCCTCGAAGGCGCTTTCGTCCTTGATGTATTGCGAGCTCTTGCCGCGCGTCACTTTGTAGAGCGGCGGCTGGGCGATGTAGAGATGCCCGCGCTCGATCAGCTCCGGCATCTGCCGGAAGAAGAAGGTCAGCAGCAAGGTGCGGATGTGGGCGCCGTCGACGTCGGCGTCGGTCATCAGGATGATCTTGTGGTAGCGCAATTTGTCTGCGTTGAACTCGTCCTTGCCGATCGAGGTGCCGAGCGCGGTGATCAGCGTGCCGATCATGTCTGAGCCGAGCATACGGTCGAACCGGGCCCGCTCGACGTTGAGGATCTTGCCGCGCAGCGGAAGAATGGCCTGGTTCTGGCGCGAACGGCCGCCCTTGGCCGAGCCGCCGGCACTGTCGCCCTCGACGATGAAGATTTCGGACTTCGCCGGGTCGCGTTCCTGGCAGTCGGCCAGCTTGCCGGGCAGCGAAGTGACGCCGAGCGAGCTCTTGCGGGTGATGTCGCGCGCCTTGCGCGCGGCTTCGCGCGCCGCTGCCGCCTGGATGACCTTCTCGATGACCACCTTGCCCTCGGTCGGGTGCTCTTCGAGCCAGGTGCCGAGCGCCTCGTTGACGAGCCCTTCCACCACCGGACGGACTTCGGATGAGACCAGCTTGTCCTTGGTCTGCGAAGAGAATTTCGGGTCGGGAACCTTGACCGACAGCACGGCCGTCAGTCCTTCGCGGCAATCGTCGCCGATCAGCGCCACCTTCTCCTTTTTGGTGAGGCCCGTGGATTCGCCATAGCCGGTAATCTGGCGCGTCAGCGCGCCGCGGAAACCGGCAAGATGCGTTCCGCCGTCGCGCTGCGGAATGTTGTTGGTGAAGGCCAGCACGTTCTCGTGGTAGCTGTCGTTCCACCACATGGCGACTTCGACGGTGATACCGTCGCGCTCGGCCTTGATAGCAATCGGCTTGTCGATCAGCGGCTTCTTGACGCGGTCGAGATATCTGACGAACTCCTCGAGCCCGCCATCATAATGCAGCTCATGGCGCACGACGTCGGCATGGCGGGCATCGGTCAAAATGATGCGCACGCCGGAATTCAGGAAGGCGAGTTCGCGCAGCCGGTGCTCCAGCGTGCCGAAGTCGAACTCGACCATGGTGAAAGTCTCGGTCGACGGAAAGAAGGTGATCTCGCTGCCGCTGCGCCCCTCATAGGTGCCGGCAACCTTGCGCTGCTCATAGCTGCCGGTGACCCTCAGCGGTCCGTCGGCATTGCCATGCGAGAAGCTCATCTCGTAGATCTGGCCGTTGCGGCGGATTTTCAGCTTCAGCCAGGCCGACAGCGCGTTGACGACGGAGACGCCGACGCCGTGGAGGCCACCAGACACCTTGTAGGAGTTCTGGTCGAACTTGCCGCCGGCATGCAGCTGCGTCATGATCACTTCGGCCGCCGAAATACCTTCGCCGGTGTGGATATCGGTCGGAATGCCGCGGCCATTGTCGATGACCGTCACCGAACCGTCGGGATTGAGCGTCACCGTGACGAGGTCGGCATGGCCGGCCAGCGCCTCATCGATAGCGTTGTCGACGACCTCATAGACCATGTGATGCAGGCCCGAGCCGTCGTCGGTATCGCCGATATACATGCCGGGCCGCTTGCGGACGGCGTCCAAGCCCTTCAAAACCTTGATGGAATCGGCGCCGTACTCGGCCTCAGCGCCGTTGGCGTTGTCGATCTGATCGCTCATGAAAACCTGTCTGATTGATGCCGCACATCCAGCGCAAAAAATCGGCTCCGAATCGCGCGTCCTTGATGGTCCAGATATAGGTGCAAAAGGCGGTTTTTCCAAGGTTTGCAAGCATTTCCGAATGGAAGAAGAGCACGCCTGGCGGGCCACGGCATCGGACCCAAAAGTGGAACCGGTTTTGGGAACAGAGCGGCCGCACAAAAGCGGGCGACCTGTTCCGACGCTCAGGCACTTTCTAATACCCCGTTACAGCCGGCGACATGGACGCTTGCCCTGCAAGCCACTACATTGAGGTCACCAGCGGAGCACGCCATGGACAGTCAGCCCGCCCCCTTTGTCCCGCCGGCGCCGAAGCCGCGCACGTCGCCCCCTTCGACGCTGGAGATGATCCGCATCGTCTATCGCAATCCGCTCGAACTGTGGGGCGAGCCGACCTACAACCAGCCTTGGATTTCGGTGACCGGCATCGGCGGGCCGCTGGTCATCGCCAACGATCCCGGCCTCATTCGCCACGTGCTGGTCGACAATGCCAAAAACTACAAGATGGCGACGGTTCGCCAGATGATCCTGCGGCCGATCCTGCGCGACGGCCTGCTGACCGCCGAGGGTGAGGTCTGGCGGCGTTCACGCAAGGCGATGGCGCCGGTGTTCACGCCGCGCCACATCTTCGGTTTTGCCGAGCCGATGCTGAGGCGTACGCGGGAGTTCGTCACCCGCTACGAGGGCGGCGGCACGTCGGACATCGCCCACGACATGACGCTGCTTACCTTTGACATCCTGGCCGAGACGCTGTTTTCCGGTGAGATATCGGGTGAGCCGGGCAGCTTCGCCAAGGAGATCGACCGGCTGTTCGAAACCATGGGCCGCGTCGATCCGCTCGACCTGTTGCGGGCGCCAGACTGGCTGCCGCGCCTGACCCGCATCCGCGGCCGCAAAACCATGGCCTACTTCCGCAAGATCGTCACCGACACCGTCAAGATGCGCGAAGAGCGGGTCAAGCACGATCCGGACAAGGTGCCGCAGGATTTCCTCACGCTTTTGCTCAAGGCGGAGGGACCGGACGGGCTGACGCGCGCCGAGGTCGAGGACAACATCATCACCTTCATCGGCGCCGGTCACGAGACCACGGCGCGTGCGCTCGGCTGGACGCTCTATTGCCTGGCCGAAGCGCCTTGGGAGCGCGAAAAGGTCGAGCGCGAGATCGACGCCGTGCTGGCGCGCGAGCCCGACCCGACAAAGTGGCTCGACGCCATGCCGTTCACCCGCGCCGCCTTCGACGAGGCGCTCAGGCTCTATCCGCCGGCGCCGTCGATCAACCGCGAGCCGATCGAGCCCGAAACCTGGAACGGCCTCTACATACCGAGGCGTGCCGCGGTGCTGGTCATGCCCTGGGTCGTCCACCGCCATCGCAAGTTGTGGGACAGGCCCGACGCCTTCATGCCCGAACGTTTCCATCCGGGAAATCGCGAGAAGATCGACCGTTTTCAGTATTTGCCGTTCGGCGCCGGTCCTCGCGTCTGCATCGGCGCCAGCTTTGCCATGCAGGAGGCGATCATCGCTCTGGCGATCATGCTGTCGCGCTTCCGCTTCGATACCACCGCCGAGACCAAACCCTGGCCGGTGCAGAAACTGACGACGCAACCACAGGGCGGCTTGCCGATGCAGGTCACGCGGCGCTTTAATGCATGTCGCGCAAAAGCATGCCCTCGGGCCTGACCCGAGGGTGTGCAGCGGTTTTGCGATAACGACATGCATGAGACAACAACCTAAAGCGCGTCGCATGAGGCCGGTCAAACGCGACGCGCTTTAGCGAGCCGCCTGATTGGCTATTCCGCCGTCTTGCGCTGGAACTGGCCGGCGGGCCGGTAGCGCCAGAGATAGCTCGGCAGGATGCTGCCGATCGACTGTGGCTGGATATCGAGACCGGCGAGCGTCCGGTTTTCCCTGATGGCCGCTTCCGAGACGATGTTGTCCCCGCGCAACTGCAGGACCTGATCCTTGGTCAGCAGCGGATTGGGCAAAAGCCCAAGGATCGATGCCTGCATGTTCGCCACCCACCACGGCACCGACACCAGGAGCCGCTTGCGGTCGATCATGGCGAGCATTTCCTGCATGCATTGCTTGAAGGTGAGCACCTGAGGTCCGCCAAGCTCGTAGATCCGGCCACCCTGGACTTTGCCGTCGACCGAGCGCGCCACCGCTTCGGCGACATCGCCGACATAGACCGGCTGGAATTTGGTCCGCCCGCCGCCGATCAGTGGCAGGACCGGCGAATAGCGCGCCATGCTGGCGAAGCGGTTGAAGAAGCTGTCCTCGGGGCCGAAATTGATCGAGGGCCGCAAGATGACCGCATCCTCGATCGTCTCCAGGACCGCTTTTTCACCGAGCGCCTTGGTGCGCGCATACTCGGATTGCGCGTTCAGATCGATGCCCAGCGCCGAGATATGGGTGAGCCCGGCGCCGACGGCGTGCGCCGCTTCGGCGACCGCGCGTGCGCCGAACTCGTGGACGGGCGTGAACTTCTGCCGGCCGCTCTCATGCAGGATGGCTACCAAATTGACGACATGGTCGGCGCCCTGCACGGCGCGGTCGACCGACCAGCGCACGCGAATATTGGCCTGCACCGGCTGGATCTGGCCGACATTGCCGAGCGGCTGCAGATGGCCGGCGAGATCGGGCCGGCGGCAGGCGACCCTGATGCGATAGCCACGCCGGGCCAGCGCCCGCACCACATGGCGGCCGACAAAGCCGGAGCCGCCGAACACGACGACGAGCTTTGGGGTCTGCAGGATTTCGGTCATGGCTGGCTCCGGCGCGCTTTCCAGATCTACTGGGCTTGGCTGAAGCCGTTCATAATCCGTTTCGCGCCGAAGGCAAAGGGCGATCCTTTGTCGCCGTTTGCCGCGGTGTCGGTTGGTTCAGAACGCCCTGCCGATGCGCGCGTCGACCGATTGGCGGTTGCCGCCGCGGATGACGAAGAAGAACAGTATCGCCGCCCACAGCAGCGATTTTTCGGCACCCGAAAAGCCCTCTCCCAAGGTGACCCAGTGGAACCAGACGGTGACCAGGAGCACGAACATTCCGGCGACGGCGGCCGGGCGGGTCAAGAAACCGATGGCGATGAAAATGCCGCCGAAGAACTCGGTGCAGGCCAGCAGCACCGACCAGAACGCGCCAGGATAGAAGCCGAGGCCTTCGACCATCTCAGCGGCGCCGAGCGGGTCGGTGATCTTGCCAGAGCCATGGATGGTGAGGAAGATGCCGGCCACGGCGCGCAGCATGGTTTCAGAGGTGGTGTTCAGCGCCGCATAGAGGCTGCCAAGGGCCGGAACGAAAAGATTGGTGCTGGGATTGTCGGTGCTTACGGCCATTGGGGTCCCTCTTTTGATGCTCCTCGCAAACAGCCGCCACCCCAGTCAAAGTCAAATGAACAAAAGTTGACCGGGAAATGCATGTTACTGGTCAGATGCGGAGAGCCCGGAAAAACCCAGCCGACGCGAGGGTTTCCGGCTGTTTCCGAAACGTGGTTCGACGAGGCAGCCTGGGCGTAACGGCAAGTACGCCCGCTGTCGCGCGATCAACTATCCGAAGGTGTGGACGTCTTCAGGAAGAATACCGGGCGGCGAATTCGGAGATGCGCTGCACCACGGCTTTCGGAGCCGTTATGCCCCGTGCCGCTGCCTTCTCCGCCGCTTCGGCCCGGGCACGGCCGGGGACATGCACGCCGTAGCGGCGGCGCAACCGGTCGAGTTGATCTTTCATGCGCTTCTCGAAATTTGGATCGAGCAGCTTGGGCTCGACGGCCAGCACGAAGAGGCCGGTTCCGGGACTGTCCGGTCCGTCGGTGAACCACGGCGCATCGAGCGACCAGTTGGCGCCCGACAGGCCCGCCGCCAGCACTTCGACCATCAGCGCGATGTTGGCGCCACGCTGGCCGCCGAATGCAAGCATCGCGCCTTTCATGGCGGCGGCGGGATCGGTGGTCGGGTTGCCGCTCGCGTCCAGTGCCCAGCCTTCTGGAATTTTCTTGCCGTCCTCGGCTGCCTTGCGGATGTTGACGAAGGCGGTGGCGCTCGATGACTGGTCGATCACCAGCGGCGCTCCGTCGGCGGCGGGCGCGGCGAAGGACATCGGGTTGGTGCAATAGACCGGCTTGACCGAGCCGGAGCCGGCAAGCACGGCCGGTCCATTGGTCGCGGCGAAGGACACCAGTCCCTGCGCGGCCAGCCGCCCGGTGAAATAGCCGAGCGCGCCGCATGTATAGGCGTTCTTCTGCGAAAAGATGGCTACGCCGAACAGGCGCGCCGCCTTGGCGAGATCGTCGATGGTGCGGTCGAAGCCGGTATGCGCCAGACCGCCGCGCGCGTCGGAGAGATAGATCGCCAAAGCCGGCCTGGTGATGACCGGCTCGGCCTTGCCATCGATGCGGCCGGCCTCCAGCGCTTCGAGATAGTCGATGAAATGCGACAGTCCGACCGTCGACAGACCTTCTGCCTCGGCCGCCACCACGGAGGCTGCAAGCGACTGCGCCGCTTCCTCATTGGCGCCGGCGCCGAGCGCCGCCATCCGGCACAGCCCTGTCGCCTGGTCGAGACTGAGTTGCATCTTTAGCTGCCCTGAAGCTCTAGCGAGTAGCGAATAGGGAGTAGAGGAAATCAGCGAACTATTCGCTATTCGCTACTCCTATTCGCTTCTCACTAACCAATTTTGTTCGGGATCCGCGCCTCGATCTTGCCGAGGGCGAAGACCAGGATGCCGGTGATCGCCATATAGATCAACGCCAGGAGCAGCAAGGGTTCATAGGTGAGGAAAGTGCTCTGCCGCACCTTTGACGAGACGGCGAATATGTCGATCACGCTGATTGTCGCCACCAGCGGCGTCGATTTCAGTTGCAGCACGGTTTCGCCGGTCAGCGTCGGCAGCGCCCGGTAGAAGGCTTGTGGCAGCCAGATCCGCCGCAGGATCTTCCAGCGGCTCATGCCGAAGGCGCGCGCCGCTTCCAACTGTCCTTTCGGCACGCCGGCCAAGGCACCCCGCATGACTTCCCCCTCGTAACCGGCGAAGGACAAGGTCAGCGCCAGGACGCCATAGGGCCATGCTTGCCTGAGATACGGCCACATCCAGGACTCGCGTACCCATGGGTACTGTGGAAACAGCGAGCCGAGCCCATAGTAGAGCAGCCAGAGCTGCAGCAGCAGGGGCGTTCCCCTGATGACGGTGCAGAAGGCCTTTGCAGGCGCCGCGAGCCAGAACGGGCCGGCAGCCTGCGCCAATCCGAGCGGCACGGCGAGCAGGAAGCCCAGTGTGCAGGTGACGGCGAGAATCCAGAGCGTGCGCCAGAGGCCGACAAGCGCCATTTCGTAATATTGCGGCAGCCAGTCCCAGCGCATGAAAAAAGCGGCCGCGAAAACCAGCGCCAGTCCAGTCACAATCAGCACGATGCGGTGCGGCTGCAACCACAGCGACGCGCGGGCGGCTACGTTGACGATGGTCGTTTCGACAGCCATCAACGCGCCTCCTTGAGCGAGGGCATGCCGCGCCGAGCCCAGACCTCGATGCGGCCGATGATCAGATTGGAGACCAGCGTCAACAGAAGATAGATCACGCCCGCGGCGAGGAAGAAGGTAAGATAGGCTTTGGTTACGCCCGCCGCTTGCCGCGTCGCCAATGTCAGTTCGAAGAAGCCGACGACCGCCAGCAGGGCGGTGTCCTTGGTGGCGATCAGCCAGAGATTGGCAAGGCCCGGTATGGCGAAAGGCAGCATCGCCGGCAGCGTGATGCGTCGCAGCAGCAGGCCGGGAGACATGCCATAGGCGCGCGCGGCTTCGATCTGTCCCTGCGGGATGGCAAGGATCGCGCCGCGCATCACCTCTGTCGAATAAGCGCCCTGGACGAAGCCGAGCACGGCAATGCCGGCCACCAGCCCGCTGATATCGATGCGCTGATATCCCATTGCCGTCAGCAACTGGTTGATCAAATCGGTGCCGGCATAATAGAGCAGCAGGATCAGCACTAGCTCCGGCACGGCGCGGACGATCGTCGTATAGACTGCCAGCAGATCGCGCACCACAGGCCCGCCATAGAGCTTGCCATACGCACCGCAAATGCCGATGACGAGGCCGAGACCGAACGCACCGGCAGCGATCTCGACCGAGTGGAGCAGTCCGACCAGAAGCGTTGCGCCCCAACCGGGTGGCGTCGGCGAAAGCAGTTCGATGATGCGGGCCACAGAGGCCGGAAGAAATGCGTCGATCAGCGTCGCCCCCGAATTGCTGGCGCCAAAACCACCGGCGATGCCGTCAGCGGAAAGCTTGCGTAGGTAGAGTTCGACGAAGCCACACGGCGCGCTGTCTGCGCCGCGTGGTTGTTCGCTCGGGGATGCACGCCGTCAATTCGACTGTGGGTCGGCGCCATAGATGTCGAAATCGAAGTATTTCTTCGAAATCTCGTCATATTTGCCGTTGGCGCGGATCGCCTTGATGCCGGCGTTGATCTTCTCCTTCAACTCCGTGTCCTCCTTGCGGACACCGGCGCCGACGCCGGGCCCGAGGATCGCCAGATCCGGCGCGACCGTGCCCTTCAGATCGCAGCATTGCTTGCCCTGATCCGATTTCAGGAAGGCATCGAGCGCGATGGAATCGGCCTGCACGGCATCGACACGGCCGGCGGCAAGATCCTGATTGGCTTCGTCCTGGGTCTGATATTCCTTGATTTCCGCGGCTTCGGTGAAGTGCTTCTTGACGTAGTCGGCATGCACGGTCGAAACTTGCACGCCGATGATCTTGCCCTTGAGATCTTCCGGGGTAGCGCCGAACTTCTGGTCCTTCGGTCCGATGATAGCTGTCGGGGTGTTGTAATATTTGTCGGAGAAGTCGATCGTCTTCTTGCGCTCGTCGGTGATCGACATGGAACTGGCGATGACGTCGATCTTCTTGGTCGTCAGCGCCGGGATGATTCCGTCCCAGGCGACGGGGGTGATGACGCAATCGAGTTTCTGCTCGGCGCAGACCGCGTCGATGAATTCGATCTCCCAGCCAACCCATTTGCCGGAAGCATCCGGCGAGGTGAACGGCGGATAGGGTTCGGCAGCGACGCCGATCTTGACCGGCTCGGCCTTTGCCATGCTCATCGCGGCGACACCGAGCAGAAGTGCTGCGGCAAATGTTTTCAGAACGGTCTTCATGCCAAAAACTCCCAGTTTGTTGTTGTTCCCGTTGTTCGTCCGCCTCGGCTTAACCGATGTTGCGGATGAATTGCTTCAGCCTTTCGGATTTCGGTGCGCCGAAGATCTGCTCCGGCGGCCCTTCTTCCTCGACCAGTCCGTTGTAGAGGTAGACGACATGCGTCGCGACCTCGCGGGCGAACTTCATCTCATGGGTGACCAGCACCATGGTGCGGCCTTCGCGTGCCAGGTCGCCGATCACCTTCAGCACCTCGCCGATCAGTTCCGGGTCGAGCGCCGAGGTCGGCTCGTCGAACAGCATGACGCGCGGATTGATGGCCAGCGCCCGGGCGATGGCCGCACGCTGCTGCTGGCCGCCTGACAGATAGGCCGGATAGACATCGCGCTTTTCGGCCAGGCCGACGCGGGCAAGCAGCTTTTCCGCCTCGGCGATGGCCACATCGCGCTTGACGCCCAGAACATGCACCGGAACCTCGATGACGTTCTCGATCAGCGTCATGTGGCTCCACAGATTGAAATTCTGGAAAACCATGCCGAGCTTGGAGCGGATGCGCTCGATCTGCTTGCGGTCGGCGGGAACGGTGTGGCCGTGACTGTCGGCCTTCATCCGGATCTCCTCGCCATTGACGCGAACGATCCCGCTGGTCGGGTTCTCCAAGCAATTGATGCAGCGCAGCAGGGTCGATTTTCCCGAGCCGCTGCCGCCAATGATAGCGATGACCTCGCCGTCGCGCGCCGACAGCGAAACGCCTTTCAGCACATGCAGTTCGCCGAATCGTTTATGCAGGTTCTCGACATGGATGGCTTCGGCGGCGTCGTTCTGCGCCGTGTACTTCAGGGCGGGGGCGGTGCCTTGCGCTATCACCTTTGCGGTGCCTCACGAAATGGCCAGACCCGTCGCTGCTGGAATTTTTTACCCATTACCATCACTGGACAGACTTCTCATTCTCAAGATGTACCGTTCCGCTTGCCTCCGTCAACCATGCTTTTTGGACCATTGATCACTGCTCGCTGAGTGGCTATTGGCTGGATGGGATGGTTCAGGAGCACTTGGTGGGTAAAGCATACGGGTCGCAGTCCATGGCCGGGCCCCTGCAGCGCGTGCTGATGCGGTCCGCCGCAAGCGCCATGGCCCGCGCCAAAACATCGGAATGGCACTATGGTGCGGGCTTCGATCCTCAAAAGGCCGCCGCCCAGCATGAGGCGCTGACGACGCTGGTTCTTGCGTCCGGCGCCGCGATCGAATGGCTGACCGAAGCCGATGACGGGCTTGCCGATTCGGTCTTCACGCATGATCCATCGTTGATGACCGACCACGGCGCCATCATCCTCGCCATGGGCAAGGCGCTGCGCCGTGCCGAGCCCGGCCTGCACGAGGCGGCCTACAAGCGCATGGGCGTACCAATCCTCGGCCGCATCGAGCCTCCCGGACAGGTCGAGGGCGGTGATTGCGTCTGGGTGGATTCAGGGACCCTGGCCGTCGGCCGCGGTGTGCGCACCAACCAGGACGGCATCCAGCAACTCGCCAACCTGCTCACCCCCAAGGGTATCCAGGTCTATGGCTACGACCTGCCGCTCTGGCATGGCGAGGACGCCTGCCTGCATCTGATGTCGGTGATCAGTCCGCTCGCCGACGATCTGGCGCTGGTCTATGCACCGCTTTTGCCGGCTGCCTTCTACCAGATGCTGCGGGCGCGAGGCATTCGCCTGGTCGAAGGCGACGCCGGGGAATTCTTCGCCTCCAACGGCCTCAGCCTGAATGTGCTGCCGACCGCGCCGCGCGAGGTGATCGCCGTTGCCGGCTTCCCGAAGACGGCGGCGGCCATGGCGGCCGCCGGCTGCAGGGTTTCAACCTTCGAGGCGGACGCGCTGTGCATCGCCTGCGAGGGCGGACCGACCTGCCTCACACGTCCGGTGCTCAGGCAATGACGACAGTCGGCGAAGCGCTCATCACTTTGCTCGAAGCCCATGATGTCGACACGGTTTTCGGCATTCCGGGTGTGCATACGGTCGAACTCTATCGCGGCTTGGCGCGCTCGAAGATTCGCCACGTCACGCCGCGTCATGAACAGGGCGCCGGCTTCATGGCCGACGGCTATGCGCGCGCCGGCGGCAAGCCCGGCATCGCCCTCGTCATCACCGGACCGGGGCTGACCAACACCATCACCGCCATGGGCCAGGCCCGTGCCGATTCGGTTCCGATGCTGGTGATCTCGGGCGTCAACGCCACGCCGACACTGGGCAAGGGCCTTGGCCATCTGCACGAACTGCCCGACCAGCGCGGCATGATGGAAAAGGTCGCGCTGTTTTCGCACCGTGTCACCGACGCCGACGAACTGCCGGGCGTTCTTGCCCGCGCCTTCGCCCTGTTTTCGTCGTCGCGTCCGGGCCCGGTGCACATCGAGATCCCGACCGATATCATGGTCAAGCCGGCCGGCGGCATCGCCGCTTTGCTGACGAATGTCGCGCCGCCCGAGCCGAATCCGGCTGATATAGCAGAGGCGGCAAAACTTTGCGCGGCTGCCCGCCGCCCGCTGGTCCTTGCCGGCGGCGGCGCCAAGAGAGCCGAAGCGCCGTTACAGCGCCTTGCCGAAAGGCTGGGAGCGCCGGTTGTCCAGACGGCCAATGCCCGCGGCCTGCTGCACCGCCATCCGCTCGGCGTGCCGGCCAGCCCCAGTCTGAAGGCGGTGCGTGCATTGATGGCCGAGGCCGATCTGGTCATTGCCGCCGGCACCGAATTCGGCCCGACCGACTACGACGGATATAGCGACGGTGGCTTTGTCCTGCCGTCCAATCTGATCCGCATCGACATCGGCGCCGACCAGCTTGCCCGCCGGCCCGCCCGGATTTCGATCCATGCCGATTGCGGCGCAGCACTCGAGGCGCTGCTTGTCGAGATTGGTACGGACCAGCCGCCATCGGGCGACGGCCAGTCTCGCGCCGCTGCGACAAGGCAAGCAGCCTTTGCCGAAATGGCTCCGGCCCTCCAGGCGCAAACCCGCGCCGTCGAGATGATCCGCGATGCATTGCCGGGCTCGATCATCGTCGGCGATTCGACCCAGCCGGTCTATGCCGCCAACCTCTATTACGATCACGACCGTCCAGGCGGCTGGTTCAACGCCGCCACCGGCTTCGGCGCGCTGGGCTATGGTCCGCCGGCGGCGATCGGCGCAGCCCTTGCCGTGCCTGATGCGCCGGTCGTCTGTCTCACCGGCGACGGTGGTTTCCAGTTCACGCTGCCCGAGCTTGGCGCCGCACTCGACGCTGCGGCTCCGGTGATCTTCGTCGTCTGGAACAATCTCGGCTATCGCGAAATCGAAACCTCGATGCTCGATGTCGGCGTCGAGCCGGTCGGCGTCTCGCCGGCGCCGCCTGATTTCTGCAAGCTGGCCGAAGCTTACGGCATTGCCGCCGAGCGGCTCGCCAGCATCGGTCACCTGGCAGACGCACTCAAGCGCGCGCGTGCGACCGGACTGCCTTATGTCATCGAGATCACTGTCGATTGAGTGCTGTGGCAGCGTCTTGGGGATGCGATCCTCGACTGATGGCCGCCGGCTTGAAGCGCGCAAACGACGCCCCGTCATCGAGATTTCGGTTGAGTGATCGCGCGAAAGGCGCGACCTTCGGCTGCGGCGGGCAGCGGCATATGAGTGACTGGAGCGGTCGAAGATGACGGATAAATTGGACGGCAGGCATGTTGTGGTGACCGGCGGCACCGGGGCGCTCGGTGGCGCGGTTGTCGGCAAACTGCTGGAGCAGGGCGCGGTCTGCCATGTGCCCAATGCCCATGCCGCCGCGCCCGCGCATTTTCCCTTCCCGGCACATGAGCGCGTCAGGCTGGCGCACAATGTCGATCTCGCCGACCCCGCCAAGGTCGATGCGTTCTACGCCAGTGTTACCGACTTGTGGGCCTCCATCCACCTGGCCGGCGGCTTCACCGCCGCGCCGGTCGAGAAGATCGAGCCCGCGTCCTTTGCCGAAATGATGGACACCAACGCCCGCACCACCTTCCTGTGCTGCCGCGCGGCGATCCGCTCGATGCTGGAATCTTCCGTATCGGGCCGCATCGTCAATGTCACGGCCCGCGCCGGGCTCGACCTGCGGCGCGGTTCCGGCATGGTCGCCTATGCCGCCAGCAAGGCGGCCGTTGCGGCAATGACGGTGGCGATGGCGGAAGAACTCAAGGGCAAGGGCATCCTGGTCAACGCGGTCGCGCCCTCGACCCTCGACACGCCGGCCACCCGGGCTGACATGCCGGCCGCCGATTTCGGCAAATGGGTCAGCCTCGAAGCGGCGGCGGAGGCCATCACCTATCTCGCTTCGCCGGCCAATCTGGCGATGAGCGGCACACTGGTGCCGCTTTACGGCAGGGCCTGATCCCTCTTTCTGCTTGAGCGCGGATTTTGCGCAAAATCGCGTCCATCCCCGGCAGGTCCGAGGGGCAGGCTTTTGGGTCCGATGCTTGACCATGGTCAAACAAAAACCCCGCCGGATCGCTCCGGCGGGGTTTGTTTGCTGGCCGCGCGAGAGGCGCGGCGTTGTAGAGTTAGCTGCCCTGCTTCTTCAGCGCGGCACCCAGGATGTCGCCCAGCGAAGCGCCGGAGTCGGTCGAGCCGTACTGGGCAACCGCTTCCTTCTCTTCGGCGATTTCCAGCGCCTTGATCGAGACCTGCAGCTTGCGGGTCTTCTTGTCGAAGGCGATGACGCGGGCATCAACTTTCTGGCCGACCGTAAAGCGCTCGGGGCGCTGCTCGTCGCGGTCACGGCTGAGGTCGGAGCGCTTGATGAAGGTCTCGATGCCGCTGTCGACCAGCCGCACTTCCAGGCCGCCATCCTTGACGCCGGTAACCTCGCAGGTGACGACCGCGTTCTTGCGCAGTTCGCCCGAAGTCGCCGCCTCGCCGGCCGTATCCTTGGCCAGCTGCTTGATGCCGAGCGAGATGCGCTCCTTGTCGATGTCGACGTCGAGCACCTGCGCCTTGACGATGTCGCCGCGATTGTACTCCTCGATCACCTGCTCGCCCGGACGGGTCCAGTCGAGGTCGGAAAGATGGACCATGCCGTCGACATCGCCTTCGAGGCCGATGAACAGGCCGAACTCGGTCTTGTTCTTGACCTCGCCCTCGACCTGGCTGCCGACCGGATGGCTGCTGGCGAAAGCCTGCCACGGGTTCTCGAGCGTCTGCTTGAGGCCGAGCGAGATGCGGCGCTTGGCCGGATCGACCTCGAGCACCACCACGTCGACTTCCTGCGTCGTCGACAGGATCTTGCCAGGATGTACATTCTTCTTCGTCCACGACATTTCCGAAACGTGGATGAGACCCTCGATGCCCGGCTCCAGCTCGACGAACGCGCCGTAGTCGGTGATGTTGGTGACGGTGCCCTTGATCTTCTTGCCGATCGGGAATTTCGTTCCGATCTCGGACCACGGATCGCTCTCGAGCTGCTTCATGCCGAGCGAGATGCGGTGGGTTTCCTGGTTGATGCGGATGATCTGCACCTTGACCGTCTGGCCGATGTTGAGGATTTCGGTCGGATGGTTGACGCGGCGCCATGCCATATCGGTGACATGCAACAGGCCGTCGATGCCGCCGAGGTCGACGAACGCACCATAGTCGGTGATGTTCTTGACGACGCCTTCGACCACCTGGCCCTCTTCGAGGTTCTGCACGATTTCCGAACGCTGTTCGGCGCGGCTCTCCTCGAGCACGGTGCGGCGCGACACCACGATGTTGCCGCGGCGGCGATCCATCTTGAGGATCTCGAAAGGCTGCGGATTGTGCATCAGCGGCGAGACGTCGCGGATCGGACGGATGTCGACCTGGCTGCGCGGCAGGAAGGCCACGGCGCCGTCGAGATCGACGGTGAAGCCGCCCTTGACCTGGTTGAAGATGACGCCTTCGACGCGCTCGCCCTTGGTGAACTTCTCTTCGAGGCGGACCCAGCTCTCTTCGCGGCGGGCCTTCTCACGCGAAAGCATCGCTTCGCCAAGCGCGTTCTCGATGCGCTCGACATAGACCTCGACTGTGTCGCCGACCTTAAGCGTCGAATCCTTGCCCTTGACGCCGAATTCCTTCAGCGGCACGCGACCTTCGACCTTGAGGCCGACGTCGATGATTGCCATGTCCTTTTCGATCGCAGTGATCGTGCCCTTGACGACTTGGCCTTCGCCGGAATGGCCGGCGGAAAAAGATTCTTCGAGCAGGCTCGCGAAATCATCGCGAGTGGGATTTGCAACTGACATAGTTTCTCCTGGAATGCCCCGCATCTCAAGCGGGGCGGGCGCCGTGGGTTAGCGTTGCGTTGGCCTGCCGGCGTTCCGGGCCTCAAAAAAGCCCTTGGCCGCCTAAGCGGCAATTCCGGCGCATGAAGAATGCTGGCAGGCTGGTTCGTGCCCGATATGGGTATCTTTTCGCCGCCGGCAATCGGCAACAGCAGGAAACCCGGCTCAGGCTTTGTTTCTCTTGGCCAGAACGTCGTCGATGATCGCCTTGGCCGCCAGGAACGCGGCTTCTATAGCCATTTCCGACGTGTCGAGCAAGTGCGCGTCGGCGGCCGGCTTCAGCGGCGAGTCGGCGCGACCCATGTCGCGCTCGTCGCGGCGCAGGATATCGGCGAGGATATCGTCGAAATCGGCGGTGCCGCCGATGCTCTCGATCTCGGCCAGCCTGCGTTGTGCCCGCACCTCGGCGCTCGCCGTCACATAGAGTTTTATGTCGGCGTCGGGACAGACCACGGTGCCGATGTCGCGGCCGTCGAGCACGGCGCCCGGCGGCGCCTTGGCGAATTCGCGCTGCTTTTCGACCAGTATGCGCCGCACCGAAGGGATGACAGCCACTTTCGAAGCCGCTTCGCCGACCGCATGCGCCGTCAGCACCGACCGGTCGAGCTTGGCCAGGTCGACCTGCCGGGCAGCGGTCTCGGCGGCCGAGACATTGTCGAGCGGCAGGCCGAGCCGAAGCAGCGCATGCGCCATTGCGCGATAGGTGAGGCCGGTGTCGAGCAGGTTCAGCCGGTAATGGTCGGCCAGTCGGCGGGCAAGGGTGCCTTTGCCCGCGCCTGCTGGGCCGTCGATGGCGATGGTGAAGCCAGCTTTATCAGTGATTGAGCTCATACGTGCCGCTTCAAACGGAGGAAGGTCGTTAAATCAAGAACCAATCATACGGGTTCAACGTCAAAGTCCGGAAGACCGCCGTCCGGTCCAATATCCGGCCAAGAATCCAACGGGAATTCCTATCAGAAGCGGTACGGAAATGGGAAACGTGGCGATCGCGACGAATGTGATCCCGGCAGCCAGCTTAAAAACGAAGTTCGAAACATATGGCATGAGAGCGCCGCTAACGTCTGGAAAAAAATGCGCCGTTGTCGCCAGCAAGATGAAGAGGACGATCCAAAACGGGAAAAAAAGAAACCCGATCAGGCTAATCGCACCTGGCTTCCTGTCGGAATATCCCAGATCGAAACCTGACTGCGCCGCCACGCGCCCGACCAATGCCGTCAAAACCAAACCGCCGACGAGCAACGTCCAAAACATTCGCAGACCTTAGCTGATCTCCGCCCCCAGGCCCTTCATAAGCCCCATGAACTCCGGAAAGCTGGTCGCGATCATCGCCTGGTCGTCGATGGTGACAGGCTTTTTCGTTGCCAGTCCCATGACGAGAAAGCTCATGGCAATGCGGTGGTCGAGATGGGTCTGGACGATGGTGCTCTTTCCGTTCGGATGTTGGCCAAGCCCCTTGCCGCCGGGTTTTCCACGCACCGCCAGTGTGGCTTCGCCCTCGGTACAGTCGACACCATTGAGCTTCAGCCCTTCGGCGACCGCCGACAGCCGGTCCGATTCCTTCACCCGCAGCTCTTCCAGTCCCTGCATCAGCGTCTCGCCCTCGGCAAAGCTCGCCGCGACAGCAAGCACCGGATACTCATCGATCATCGTCGGCGCCCGTTCGGGCGGCACGGTGACGCCCTTCAGCTCGGAGTAGCGCACCCGCAGATCGGCGACATCCTCGCCGCCTTCATTGCGCGGCTCGAGAACGTCGATCCGGGCGCCCATTTCCTGTAGCGTCAACAAAAGACCGGTGCGGGTCGGGTTCATCAGCACGTTTTCGATTGTAATGTCCGAGCCCGGCACGATCAGCGCCGCCACCAGCGGGAATCCGGCCGATGACGGGTCGCCCGGCACAGCGATTGTCTGGCCGGTGAGCTTGCCCTGGCCCTCGATGAAGATGTGGCGCACGCCGCGCTCGTCGGTCTCGACCGACAGATTGGCGCCGAATCCCTGCAGCATCTTTTCGGTGTGGTCGCGCGTCATCACCGGCTCGATGACGGTGGTGATGCCGGGCGTGTTCAGCCCGGCGAGCAGCACCGCCGACTTCACCTGGGCCGAGGCCATCGGCACGCGGTAGGTGATCGGCGCGGCGTGTTTGGGGCCGCGCAGCGTGATCGGCATGCGGTCGCCGGGCGTCGCCTTCAGCACCTGCACGCCCATCTGGCGCAGCGGCTCGAGCACGCGGCCCATCGGCCGGCCGGACAGCGAGGCGTCGCCGATGAAGGTCGTCTCCATGTCGTAGGTCCCGACCAGGCCCATGGTGAGGCGCGAGCCGGTGCCGGCGTTGCCGAAATCGAGCGGGCCTTCCGGCTGCAGCAGCGCGCCGTTGCCGGTGCCGTGGATCACCCATTCAGCGCCGCGCTTCTCTATATGCGCGCCCATTGCCTTCATCGCGGCGCCCGTGCGCATCACGTCCTCGCCTTCCAGCAGGCCGGTGATGCGGGTTTCGCCGGAGGCGAGGCCGCCGAACATGAACGAGCGGTGCGAGATCGACTTGTCGCCGGGCACCCGTGCTGTGCCTGAAAGCGCTGGCGATTTGCGGGCGGTGGCCGGTTTCGGGGCGGCAGTATGCGACATGGGTTTTCCTTGGGTGAAAAACGCCGGTGGCTGGCCTTTTTCTTCTGGTTTGCGCGGTCTCGTATCACGGCGGGCGGAATTGGTCATCCCCTTGCGAGAGGTCGCTCAACGCGGGGATTTGTGACGCTGGCTTTAGGCTTTGACAGCGCCGTAAACTGTGGTTATGGGGACCAAACTTTCATCGACGAGGCTTGCTGTGGCAAAACCCGAACTTGGCACCAAACGCATCGACCCCGAGACGGGTCAAAAATTCTACGATCTGAACAAGGATCCGATCGTCTCGCCCTATACCGGCAAGAACTATCCCCGCTCTTATTTCGAGGAAGGCAAGATTGCCGCCCTTGAGGAGGAAGAGGAAGTTGCCGAGAAGGAAGTCGACGCCGAGGAGGAAGAGGGCGTCGAGGTCGTCTCGCTCGAAGAGGCGGACGAGGATACGAAGCCCGACGATCTTCCCGATCTCGGCGATGACGAGGACGATGTGGACCTCGGCGACGACGACGATACCTTCCTCGCCGACGAAGAGGAAGAGGACGACGATGTCGCCGACATGATCGGCGTCGGCGATGACGACGACGAAGTCTGATCCGGCCTCTCACACAGCGCCCGCCGACTTTCGCGGGTTCTTGATAAAAAGCGGCTCTTAAAGGCTTGATATTGACGGAAGGCGGGGTTAGAAGCCGCCTGCACTAACGGCGCGGTCTCAACCCGCGCCGGATCTCTTCGCCGGCAACGGCGCCGGTTGACTGCCGGAGTGGGGCCATAGCTCAGTTGGGAGAGCGCTTGAATGGCATTCAAGAGGTCGTCGGTTCGATTCCGATTGGCTCCACCAAAATTTCTATAATGATTTCAGTTGATTAGCATTCTCCCCCTCGGGGGCCTGTTGCCCTGAAATGGTTCGGGGCACCGCCGGGGCACCCCGAGGCGTTTTTTGGGGGTCGCAAAATTTGCCTAGTCTCCGTTTTCCGCCAGATTTGCCGAAAGGCGAGGGGATGGGAAATGTTCGGACTTTTTAGCGCGGGCCTAGGTCCCTCGAAGTTAGATTGGCTTGAGGCACGATACGCTTGCATGTTCCGTATGCCGACGAGCGCAGGCCGTTGTGTCGCCGTAGCGTCAACCGGCTGAAGCCCGGCGGTGCTTCCTCAGCCGAGTGATTGCCGACCTGTCGACCGTAATCACGCCGCCGCAGTCAATCCGCACGGTGAGTTTGTCTGCTCCGCGATCGATGCGGGTGACGTCCCCAACAAGAACTACTCGGTCGCCGGCCCGGGCTTTGGGTGGCGGCTCTAGCGTGTAAGGATGGTCATAGGATGGAATGCTCACTCTGGCTCGGCCGCTAGGGAGAATGGTGATGACGGTACCTGCTAGCGCAACCTCATCGCCGACCTCAAATTCGCCAGGCATGTTAAGGTGCAGCATGGTCTTCCTCCCGATGCTTTCCTATTTGATGCTTTGCTAAATTAATGCCCGGCCACCGCGTTGGTTGCGTGCAATCCGCTTCGTACGGTTCCGCACATTTCCAAGCTGGATCGCGATGGCGACGGGACCCCGTGCGAAACGCTGTGTTAGCGGAGCCAGCAACCAGCGGGTCTTCCGATCAAACTTCGCGGAATAATGATGGACCTGAGACGCCGGCAAGAGTCGGACAGCGAGCCCCCTGGCCGACCAGACGTTGCGGGGCCGGCTCGCGTCCGCCGGTCTTCTGTCCAGCAATCTACTCACCATCTATTTTAGACACCCCTGAGAGCTTCCATGAGGCGGTGCAGACGACGCTGGCCAGCTTCGACATTCGGGGCGAGGCAAAGTCTGGCCGACTGCTCGAATGAAATTCAGGCTGCGGCGTGCACTCCCCGAAAATGTCACCCGGTTCGACATCGCGATACGCTATCTCCCTGCCGTCCGCTGAAACCAGTGTCACGCGAGCCCGTCCTTCCAGCAGGAAGTAGACTTCGCGACCAGTGTCGCCGTGGGAAATGATCAGCTCGTTGTGTCGATCGCTGCGCTCGTGCCACCGTTTGGTCAGCGCGGCGAGGTCGGCATCGCAAAGTCTTGAGATGAAGGCCGGAGAGCCTGTCACAACAGCCTCTTGTTCAATCAGGTGTACTTCATCTTACTCCCTATCCAAGGAAATTTGATGGCCGCAGGCCCCGCTTTCCGGAAAGCAAAACTGGGAGCGGATTTTTCCAATGTTTTCCCCGGTGTGGGAATTCCCACAGCCGAGCCTGGTTCGACTGTCATATCCTTGTTGCAACATCGAGGTCTGCGAAGAAGCCATAAGGTGTCTCGCGATGGGTCAATAAGTCTGGCACGGCAGTTGCATAGTCAGGTATGGGGGAATGGGGCGGAGGCCCGTCGCTTCGCAAATGTAGCGGCGGGTCTTCTGCATAGAGGTCGCGTCCCAGTCTACGCGCTGCCGTCCGTCTCGCTTTCCTCGTCTATCGCCCGGACCGGCAGTAAGCAGCTGTAGGTATCGGCGAAGTCGAGGTCGAGGAAGACATAGGGGAGTGTCTACGAAGTGGTCCTCGATGCGCTGCGGCCAAGCGACCTATTAACCGGAAACCTGTTAACTAAATTGGCCTAAGCCATTGTCCTCTATAGGGGCTTTTGAACTAACTCCCCCTCGCGAGCATGCGCGTCCGGTCCCGAAATTACCCTCCCCAATAGGGGATAATGGCCGCGATTACCACGCTATAGCAACGGGCCGTTCTGATAGCGGTGCAGTGGCGAAATTTTGAATAAGCCCCTATGGGGAACATTCAGGCAAACAGTTACAAGCTCCTTGGCGCCCGAACGAAAAGCCCGCCGCACCTTTCGGCGCGAACAGCTATGACGAAGGAACACGACCTCTGAAACGCGCATCAGTCTTGCTCCCGCTTCCACAGATCCGAAGTCGATGCGTATGCGAACGATGCTGACCAAGCGATCAGGACGAGTCCGTTGAGACCCTCCAAGGCAGCAACGATTCGCATCGGCCCAGTGGCATAGACTTCGCCAAAGCCGATCGTCGTGTAGCAGGTAACCGAGAAACAGAAGAAATCCGCTGCGCTTCCGGAAAACAAGCCTGCGAGACCTCCAAGGTCTGGATGGTGGTGCATCCAGGCGTAGGCGAGCGCGAAAAGACAGATCCCCACCACGTGAGCAATGATTGCTGCGACGACCAAGAGCAGCAGATCAACCCGCATCGGAAGTGAAAAACGACGCCTCATCGTTCCGGCGATATTTAGCACTTCATAGTGCATCAGAACCGTTACCAGTGCGAAGACCTACAGATATGGCGAACGCGATGAGCAATTGCGGTACCTTCAAGTAGGACTCAGATCCTCAACCGCTTATCCCCGCGCGAGCGGTTCGAACAGCGTCGACCTGACGCGACGCGATGCGATGCCGAACACGCGAATGGTGAGGACGAACGCGAGCACCCGGTGGTGCCATCTCCCCGGGTCCTTGGCAAAATCGTCGGAACCGAACCGCTCCCAATGGCTTTCGTAATCAGGGGCGGCGTCAAAGAGGAGACTGTTATGGATCGGCAAGAAAATAGCGTTTTGGAGGCTGGCTGGCTTTTGGCGGTCCCGCTTTCTATCGGATTTGCCGTTTTGATTGCAGGCTTAGTGCTGGGCTAGTGTGCTATGGGAACCGGAACTCGATCACTCGCCCCTCGGCCTTCCATGATTGCCGGGCGTCAACGGAACCAAAGTCGCGCAATAGCTGAGGGACAGGAGCAAGGCGGACGCCACCGTCGCGCTTTTCGCCAGCCGGCCGCTCGGGCTTCTGCCTCGCTGCAAAACCAGCGCTCCCCCTTGCCGGTCGAGGTTACGGTTCGGTCATGACGGGCGAGGGAGAAATGCGCCGCTAGGTGTCAATCCTAATCGGAGGTTCACGCAAAGAAAAACCCGCCACCGTGAGGCAGCGGGCTATGACAGTTTTTGCCCGGTTCAGTGATGGTCGCTCCCCCACGCTTTCTACGAGGTCGCTTCGTGATCGGATGCGCTGCAAGAAACGTCCGCCGCAATGAGCTTGGCGACTTCGTCCTCGCCGATCGGCAGATATCGGTCCCTTGCGGCTTCTCGCTTCCATTGGACGGCCATTAGATCGGGCGCTGGAACTCGGATTTGATCGGCCACAGCCTGCCGGCTCCTGTCGACGCTGATCATCCGTTTGTCAGAATAGGCGCTAGATTTGTCCTCGTCCTCCAGGACGTACATCGCGTGAATGCTTTTCTCTTGCCAGTAAGCCGTTTTCGCTCTTGCCAGGCTGGTGACAGCATCGGCCTTGCGCCAAGGAAGTCGGCGCGCCTGACGCATGAGCTGATTGTGGTGCGTGTCGATGAGGACGGCATCGGGCAGCGGATCAAGGCACTGCCGCACGAATGCAGCCAGCGCCTTTGTCTTGACGCCGGCGCTCATGCTGATGCGTCCCCTCCGGAAGCCAGCTGGAAAACCGACGCCGCCAGCTGCGCTGCCCAAAGTTCGGCTTCGAAGGGATATTTGCGCGCCGCGCCGGCCCTTGCGGGGCCGAAGCTTTTGAAGTTCAGTGCATGCGCAGGGGGCAGCATGCGCAAATACCATATTTTCGCGGCGGCAGGGGCCGCGACCATCCTTTTAAGCGGCTGCTCCGGTTCGGGCCTAGGTATGCCTGGCTCACCTGCTTGGTTTGCCACCACACCGCAGGCGGAACAGGCAACCTATTTCCGCAACCGATGCGTTTCCTACGGCTTCGAGCCAGGGACCCCGGCCATGGCCCAATGCATCCAAAACGAGTCCATTTCGTCTCGCGGCAGGGCATCTGCCAGGGCGAATGCGGCATTTGCCAACATGCAAAACAGTCAGCCGAAAACGACGACTTGCAACCGCTTCGGCAACACCGTGAACTGCACGACGTTTTGAGTCGACACCGAGAGGCGGAATGAGCGCCCGCCTCTCTCATTGCGAACGCTCGACGGCGAATGTTTGCGCGTCATCACCCTCCGGCCTAGAGAATGGTGGCGGCGCCGGCGTGAGGCTGAGGATTGACGCGCCGCCGTGCCCCCGCCCGATCAGGACGCTTCCTGCACTTCCTCGACTTGTGGCGTCACGGGTGCAGGATTAATGACGTAGGTGTTCGAGGTCAGGTCGCTTGTAGATCGGATGATGATACCGTCGTCTCTTAATCGGGCAAACGTTCCCCTTGCGATACGCATGGGCTTGCCTTTGGCATCTGCGCGGTGACTTTGTTCGACCAGGGAACGTGAGTGATGGTGTCAACGCGCTTGAGAAAGCGCTTTTCCTTCTCAGTCAACTCGATCACGCCGTTCCTCCATATCATCGCAGCGTTTGGCTGGCCGGTAACGCCGATGATGCGACTCCGTTCCCAGACAGGCGCATGGTTGCTGCCTATGTCGAGAAAACCTTGAGGCTAAGGGCTACCTGCCGAAAGGCGCAGCAGAATAGCTATGCTCGTCACCGTCAGCCGGGAGGAGTGTAGAGCGGCTCTCTGCATCGATGAACCAGGCACTGGCCATCGAGCGTCGGCACAAACCCTACCGCTGGGATTTCCGACCAGTCGCACGCATTGCTGTACCGGCGGACGTAGAGGGCATAGGTGTTCGGGCCGGTGGTCAGCACCGCCGAGCCATGGCTCTGGATTAGCGCCTGCGTCTGTTGGCAGGTCATGGCGCGGGGTCCGGCCTGGCCTGGGCGAGGGTTGTGAAGGCAAGCATGACCGCTGCCGAGGTCAACGCAATCCGGCGAATGGACATGACGAGACTCCCATGATGAGCCATTTGGTTGACAAACTCGCATGTCGCAGGGCAGCTGTGCAATGGCGGCCTTACCCTCCCGCACCGCGCTCAACATTGCCTGGGGCGGCCATGACGGCTACTGTGTCGCCAGAACCGGGTTCATCCGGGGAATGTCGGTCTCCATAAGTTTCTGAACGGGCCTCGCTTTCGGTCGGCGGCCAGGCACCAGCATGACATCCGTGCTAAGTGCCCCCAATTCGGAGGGAAAGATGCGACTATTTTTGGTGTTGATTTTGATGGCGCTGAGCGGCTGCGTATCCAATGTTTCCCCGGATAGTGATGGTATACCACGCCGCGCGTCCTTTGCTGGAAACCATTAGTCCGCTTAATTTGGCTGATTGCCAACGCCTATTTTGCCGGTGCCTCAGCACTTGACGAGGAAAGCGAGACAAGCGGCAGCGCATAGAACGCGGAAAGCTAGCTTTCATCCCAGAAGTCCTGAAGCGAAGCGTGGCGAAGGTCGTCCTCGCCCCTGAGGTGCTTCACGCGGGCTTTGATGCCCGGCTTGACCCACTGCGTTGCCGGTCGCTTTGGCATGTCCTTGGGCGGTGACCCGGCATGCTCCTGGACCCTTTTCCAAAGTCGTTCCCGCATCTCGCGATTGACGCTCACGAACGCGCTGCCGACATATTTGCGGTGGCTGGGTCAGCCATCAGAGCAAACGCGGGCTTGCCCCTCTCGCGTTCGACGCCGAGTAGTTCAAACTCGCTTTCTGTGAAGGATTTTGTCTTCAGCCAATTGGTGGTCGGGCCGCTGCGATATTTGCTGTCCCGACGCTTCGATACCATCCCTTCCAGGCCAGCCGCGTCGATCAAGATGATAGATCGCATTAGCCTCGCCCGGCATGGTCTCACTGAACTGGATGCGGCTGTCAGACCCTATGAGGCCGGCTAGGATTTCCCGCCGATCCTCAAGTACCATGTCGCGCAGATCGTGGCCGTTGAGATGCAGGAGATCGAACGCAACGAAATAGAGGTCGTGCTGGCGTCTGGTGATGGCCTTGCGCAGCGCGGCAAAGTCCGACAGGCCCAGCCTCATTCAAGACGACGACTTCGCCGTCGATGATGGCATTCTCGACGTCCAGCGTTCGCGCCGCCGCAGCTAGATCGCGGTACTTCGATGTCCAGTCTAGGCCGCGGCGGGTGAAGATCCGCACACCGCCGGCGTCGATGATGATTTGGGAGCGGTAGCCGTCGAATTTGGCTTCATGCATCCAGTCGTCGCCTTGGGGCGGCTTGGCGACCAAGGTAGGCATCATCGGAGGAATGAACTCTAGCCGGCCAGCACCGGCAGTCACTCGTTTACGCACAGGTTCGAGTGTAGGCTCATCCGATTTGATGGCTAGGGGAACGGACCATGACCATTTTACTAAATTAGCAACGATGCATGAAGCGGCATACAATTTCGCCCAAGCCGGCGACCGCCCCCCGACCTGCCAGCCGGCCAGGCCCGGCGGCCGTTGCGCCCCCAAGTAGGGCTGCCGGGCTGCCCCATCAAACGCACTGTAGCGACCAACGTGAGACGAGATAGAACAAATAACGCAAATGGAAACCTAACCAGGGAGCGCAGCAACCCCTCCTCCTTGGCAGCGGCTTCTAAGGCCTTCCTTACGTCGTCGGGTGTGCCCTCGCCTCCAAGGCAGGCCATGCAGGCTTCTTGGGTCCTCGCTTGGCCCACTTCATAAGTTCCGTGGCGGCACCCTCGACGTTGTTGCAGCCATAGGTGAGTCCAGGTCGGTCTGTCTCGATGTTGACCGGAGGGTGAAACCAATGGAGAGCTATGAGGGTAATTTAGGGATGCTCATGTGTTTGGTAGAGGCGAGGGCCTAGGCACGGATGCTTGGGAGAGAGGGCCACGCGCTTGGCGACGTAGCGAACGATACGGCGGGCCTGAGAGGCGGCTGGAGCATGCGACGAGGGCGATGCGGAAGGCGCTGGCATAGGCGCTGAAGATGGCGCTCTGGGTCGGCTCGACCTTCGGGGTTCCGTGACGGTAAATGAGCAGCGGGGACCGGGTGGGGGGCTTGGGGTTAGTCCCCGCTGCTTTGAGCTGCCTTCGCGGGGTGCAGTGGCAGCACAACTAAATAGTGACTGAGCGATGACATGACCCAGACAGTGGAGCCTTGGGCACCCTGTCAGTCTTACACCGGCTAGTGCCGCCCCCAAGGCCACCCGGGCGGGTGTCTCAAGCGTGCGGCCGGGGACGGACCCTCAAAGATTGCGACTTCCGTAACCCCAGCCTACACACCCGGCCTGACGCGCGTGCCCACCCAACCCAGCGTCAAGCGACAGGTCATTAGTAGCCGATAAAGATCGCCCCCAAATCGGCCGCTTGAGCTAGCTCGGATAGACAATTCGGGTGAGCGGGTTCAACGGGTCAAAAGGAGGGTCGGAATATCCCGGGCCAAATTTTCTTACGACCCATCGGATAACAGGCTCATGCGAGCTAAAGTGAGAGCTTCATGGGCCATAGTACCCCCTCCTCCTCGGCAGCAGCCTCCAAGTCCTTGCGTACTTCCTTAGGGTCAACCTCCTCACCCCCCAGGGCTTGAAGGCAGAGGGCCGACGCACGTTCCCACTTGGGCCCTCTTGGACCACTTCAGGAGCTGCTCGGATGCACCTCGGACATTGTTACAGGCATAGCTGACACCGACCATTTCGGTCTTCACGAACACCGGAGGGGAGAACCAGTAGGTTGCCATGGAGGGTAATTTAGAGCGGGAAGAGGAACGATGTAGGCCCGCGCGGGTTTAGAATTGCGGCGGCCAGTTCTCCGTGGAAGCACAGCCGTTGTGGGCCCGTCGCTTGTTCCTCAACGGCGGCGGGCTTCCCTTAGCAGGACCCGTCAGGGCAGCTATGGAGTTTCGTCCCGACCGGCCTTGCCGATCGCCTCAAGCAATGATGCCAGCGTTGGCGTCAATTCCTGTTCGACCTCCAGCCCAAGCAGCTTGTGTACGTGGTGGCGATTGTCTTCAGCGCTGATGAACTGCCGAATGGCCTCGGCAAGTGGGGGGGTAGCCCAGCCTTTCACGCTTTGCCATGTCTGCATGTCCCTACCCCGCCCTGCCGCAACTCGCAGGTCACGGAATGGTTGCATTAGGGGTTAGGAATGATTGGTAGAAATTTCTGAGCGCGAAGGACTGGCTGATCCGTATTCGGCTAGTCTGAGACTGAAAACCCCGGCAACCACCGGGGTTTTCAGCACACTAACTGCTAATAATACCAGCCCCAGACCCAAACACGCCTGCGAAAACACCGTCTGCGCAGACGGCCATATCGCCAGGCACGACGACAGGCCCTTCTCCAAGCCCGCCGCCGGCGCCGCCGCCTGCGGTGCCAGCTCCGATGTCGGACCGGCTCCGCCTGAGTATCCTCATCTTCGAACGGCTCTGTCTCCAGCGCGTCGAGTTCATCGAGGATGCCACTTCTGGCGCTCGGTACGCCGGCCACCGCGTTGATTGGCCGAACTGCGCTCGCAAGGGCTGCTGCCCCAGCAACGCCCAACACTCCTGTCAAAAATAATCGCCGATCCATGGAACCTCCAATTTCAAAGCCAGCGAGACAAGGTCGCAATTGGGAAATAGCGCGGTGGATACAAAAGCAAAGTCAGATGCGTTTAGAGAGGCTTAACGGTCGGTTCCGCGAACATGTTACGGTCCCCGAAGCGATGACTTCGTCAATTCTCGCCATGCCGCATTGCACAATCACGCTGCGTGCGCAAAATGCGGCATGATCCGGAAATCCCTCACCGTCCTGGTGATCGACGAAAACCACATCCGCGCCTCCATCATCGAGGCGGGATTGCGGGAGGCCGGGCATGAGCAGGTCACGGTCGTTCACGATGTTGCGGGAATAGCGCGGCGCATCGCCGAGATCGAACCGGACGTAATCGTCATCGATCTCGAAAATCCCAACCGCGATATGCTTGAAAACATGTTCCAGCTTTCGCGCGTGGTGAAGCGGCCGATCGCCATGTTCGTGGACCGGTCGGATCAGGCTTCAATCGAAGCTGCGGTGGAAGCGGGGGTCTCCGCCTATGTCGTCGACGGGCTGCGACAGGAGCGCGTCAAGCCGATCCTCGACATGGCGATCAGCCGCTTCAACGCGTTCTCGCGGATGGCGCGCGAACTTGAGGAAGCCCGCAGTGAATTGGAGGACCGCAAGGTCATCGACCGCGCCAAGGGCATCCTGATGCGATCCCGCGGCCTGTCGGAGGACGCGGCCTATACGCTTCTGCGCAAGACAGCCATGAACCAGAACCGCAAGATCAGCGAAATCGCGCAGAGCCTGGTGACGGCGGCAGGCCTTCTGGATCCCGGAGAGAGTTGAGCATGGCGGCCGAACACCAGATCAATGCCGGTTTCATGCCGCTCTTCGACAGCGCCGTTCTTGTCGCAGCGAAGGAGATCGGCTTTGCCGCGCGCGAAGGCGTCGACCTGACGCTTAGTCGCGAAACGTCCTGGGCCAACATCCGCGACCGCATCGCGATCGGACATTTCGACCTGGCGCATATGCTGGGGCCGATGCCGATCGCATGCAATCTGGGGCTCACCCCACTCGCCTCCGACACGATCGTGCCGTTCTCGCTGGGGCTGGGCGGCAACTGCGTAACGGTTTCGAACACGCTCTGGGCAGGCATGGCCGCGCACGGCGCCTTGCCCGATCTCAATCCGGCGCGGGCCGGCAAGGCCTTGGGAGCGCTGATCCGTGAACGGGCAAATGCCGGTCGCGACCCACTGCGCTTTGCGGTCGTGCATCCGCACTCCGGACACAATTACGAACTGCGCTACTGGCTCGCCGCCTGCGGCATCGATCCGTCGCGCGAAATAGAAATCGTCATCGTGCCGCCGCCGTTCATGGCCGACGCACTCGCCACCGGCAGGATCGACGGCTACTGCGCCGGCGAACCCTGGAACAGCGCCTCGGTCGTCGCCGGCACCGGCCATATCGCCACAGTCAAGGCCACCATCTGGAAGACCAGCCCCGAGAAAGTCGTCGGCGTGCGCAAGGCCTGGGCCGAAAAACACCCGGAAGCGCTTTCGGCGCTGCTGCGCGCGCTCCATCACGCCGCGCGCTGGTGCCAGGATCCGGCAAACCGCGGCGAACTGGCCGCCCTGATTGCGCAGCCTTCCTTCCTCGGCCTTTCGCCGGCGCTGCAGATGCCGATTCTGACCGGACATCTTGCGCTGGGCGGCGGCGCGGAACTGACCGTCGAGGACTTCTTTCTGCCTTTCGGCAAGGCGGCAAATTTCCCGTGGAAAAGCCACGCGCTGTGGTTCTACACGCAGATGGTTCGTTGGGGGCAGGTCAAGCACAGCGCTGCCCACGTGGCGCTCGCGCGGGACAGCTACCGGCCCGACCTCTATCGCGCAGCGCTGAAGCCGCTCGGCGTCGCACTTCCCGGCGCCAATTCTAAGGTGGAGGGCGCGCTGGCGTCTGCCACACCTGTCGGCTCCGCCGGCGCCAGTCTGGTGCTCGGCCCCGATGGTTTCTTCGATGGCCAGATATTCGATCCCGACGAGGTCGACGCCTACATTGCCGGGCAGAAATTGGCGCGCGCCGAAGCCTGATCATTTTCGCGCCATTCTTGTGCATTGCACAAAAATTATGCGTGCAACCGCGCTAATGAACAATCTTTGGCTTGCTCGCCCAGCGGGCCAGCGCGCCGATGATTGTGGCATGCCGTTGATCTCATTGGTGTTTTTCATCCATTCCGAAACTGGCACGGTTCCTGCTTTGCAATAAGCAGACTCTTCTCGGGGTCACGGAACAGGCGTCCAATGGCGGGCGCTACAGGCAAAGCTGCCGCTCAGGTCAACACGCGATCCCGGATGGACGGACGCGCGCGGCCTGGCCGGCGGCTTTTTTGTTTTGACCGAGCACGGCAATCGACGGCGCTGATCCCAAGCAGTGCCCAACGGGAGACGACGATGACGAAACGCATCAAGACTGAAGCCCCTCTCGAGGGCATGACCCGCCGCAATTTTCTGATGGCAAGTGCTGCCACCGCGGCAACCCTGGCAGCGGCGCGCGCGCTGCTGCCGTCCGGCGCCTATGCGGCGACGGCAGCTCCGGAAGTCACCGGCGCCAAGCTCGGCTTCATCGCGCTGACCGACGCGGCGCCGCTGATGATCGCCAAGGAGAAGGGCCTGTTCGAGAAATTCGGCATGCCCGATGTCGAGGTGCTCAAGCAGGCCTCCTGGGGCGCGACGCGCGACAATCTGATGCTCGGCGGCGAAGCCAACGGCATCGACGGCGCCCATATCCTGACGCCGATGCCTTACCTGATGCACACCGGCAAGGTGACGCAGAACAATCAGCCGATGCCGATGGCGATCGTCGCGCGGCTTAACTACGACTGCCAGGCGATTTCCGTCGCGCAGGAATATGCCGGCACCGGCGTCGGCCTCGATGCCTCCAAGCTGAAGGACGCCTTCGCGGCCAAGAAGGCCGAAGGCAAGGAGGTGAAGGCCGCCATGACCTTCCCGGGCGGCACCCATGATCTCTGGTTGCGCTATTGGCTGGCCGCCGGCGGCATCGATCCCGACAAGGATGTCTCGACCATCGTCGTGCCGCCACCGCAGATGGTCGCCAACATGAAGGTCGGCAACATGGACGTGTTCTGCGTCGGCGAGCCATGGAACGAGCAGCTCGTCCACCAGGGCGTCGGCTTCACCGCCGCCACGACAGGCGAACTCTGGAAAGGCCATCCGGAAAAGGCGCTCGGCCTGCGCGCCGCCTTCATCGACAAGAACCCGAACGCCACCAAGGCGATCCTGATGGCCGTCATGGAAGCCCAGCAATGGTGCGAAGCCATGGAAAACAAGGACGAGATGGCGGCCATCATCGGCAAGCGGCAATGGATGAACGTGCCGACAGCCGACATCATCGGCCGCCTCAAGGGCGACATCAATTACGGCAATGACCGCGTCGCCACCGGCACCGACCTCTACATGAAGTTCTGGAAGGGCGGTGTGTCCTATCCGTTCAAGAGCCACGACAGCTGGTTCCTCGCCGAAAACATCCGCTGGGGCAAATTCGCGGCGACCACCGACATCAAGGCGCTGGTCGATCAAGTCAACCGCGAAGATCTGTGGCGCGAGGCGGCCAAGGATCTTGGCGTTGCTGCGGCCGATATCCCGGCGTCTCCATCGCGCGGCGTCGAGACCTTCTTTGACGGCAAGATTTTCGATCCGGCCAACCCGTCCGCCTATCTCGACAGCCTCAAGATCAAGGCATCGGCCTGACGTCGACGGCAAGCGCCGCCCGCTGCGCCGCTTGCCAGTGTTCAAGGAGCTTTTTGCGAAAATGTCTATTCAAGCCATCGAGGACACCAAGGTGAAGGCGTTCCCCGCGCCTGCCAAGCCTGCAGAGGTCATAGCTTTCACCGCCAAGGTGAGGCGCCGCTTCGATCCCGCCGCGATCGCCGGCAAGCTGGCGAGCACGCTGGTGCCGCCGGCCGTAGTCATCATCGTCATGCTCGTCGTCTGGCAGGTCGCCTGCTCGTCGCCCAATGCCAGCTTGCCGCCACCTAGCCAAGTATGGAACGAGGCCTACGATCTGATCGCCCATCCGTTCTTCGACTATGGTCCGCAGGATATCGGACTGGCCTGGCGGGTGCTGATCTCGCTGCAGCGGGTCGCCATCGGCTTCGGCCTGGCTGCCATCGTCGGCGTCGCGCTCGGTGCGCTGGTCGGCCAGTCGATCTGGGCCATGCGCGGCCTCGATCCGGTGTTCCAGATTCTGCGCACCGTGCCGCCGCTCGCCTGGCTGCCGCTGTCGCTGGCTGCCTTCCGCGATTCCAGCCCGTCGGCGATCTTCGTCATCTTCATCACCTCGATCTGGCCGGTGATCATCAACACTGCCGTCGGCGTCCGCAACATTCCAGAGGATTATCGAAACGTCTCCCGCATCCTCAGGCTCAACCAGCTCGAATTCTTCGTAAAGATCATGGTGCCGGCCGCGGCACCTTACATCTTCACCGGCCTGCGCATCGGCATCGGCCTGTCCTGGCTCGCCATCGTCGCCGCCGAAATGCTGACAGGCGGCGTCGGCATCGGCTTCTTCATCTGGGACGCCTGGAACTCGTCGCGGCTGCCCGACATCATCGTCGCGCTCGCCTATATCGGCGTCACCGGCTTCTGCCTCGACCGCTTGGTCGCGGCGGTCGGCGCCTTCGTCACCCGCGGCACAACGGCAAAGTGAGGAAAGGGGCGATGACGGCCTACCTGAAACTCGACCATATCGACAAATCCTTTGCCCGCGGCGGCCAGGTCAGCGAGGTGCTGAAAGACATCCGGCTGACCATCGACAAAGGCGAATTCGTCTCCATCATCGGCCATTCCGGCTGCGGCAAGTCGACCTTGCTCAACCTGATCGCCGGGCTGACCAGAGTCTCCGCCGGCGCGGTCCTGCTCGAGGACAAGGAGGTCGACAGCCCCGGACCCGAGCGCGCCGTGGTATTCCAGAACCACAGCCTTTTGCCGTGGCTCACCGTCTACGAGAACATCAATCTGGCGGTGTCGAAAGTTTTCGGTTCGACCAGGACCAAGGCCGAGCGGCATGACTGGATCATGCGCAATCTCGACCTCGTGCAGATGGCGCATGCCAGGGACAAGCGGCCCGCCGAGATATCGGGCGGCATGAAGCAGCGCGTCGGCATCGCCCGCGCGCTGGCCATGGAGCCGAAGATCCTGCTGCTCGACGAGCCCTTCGGTGCGCTGGACGCTCTGACGCGCGCCCATCTGCAGGATGCGGTGATGGATATCCATTCGAGGCTTGGCTCGACGACGATCATGATCACGCACGATGTCGACGAGGCGGTGCTATTGTCCGATCGCATCGTCATGATGACCAACGGTCCAGCGGCGACCATCGGCGAGGTGCTTGCGGTGCCGCTGGCCCGGCCGCGCCGGCGCATCGAGCTTTCCTCCGACCGGACCTTCCTGCGCTGCCGCGAGGCGGTGCTGAAGTTCCTCTACGAACGCCACCGCTTCGTGGAAGCCGCGGAGTAAGGCCATGGCCGGAAATCGCGTCATCATCCACAATTGGCAATCTGCATCGGCAATGGGCAATCTACCGCATTGCACAAATATTATGCTGCTGTGCAAGGCATTCTGACTAATCTTTGATCCGCTGCCGGGCTTTGTCAAAAATCGCGCGGCTGCGGTTCACATTGATTTCATTTGATAATCTGGAGCGCTGTCGAATTGGCACGCTTCCTGCTTTTCAGATTGTGGGTCCGAAAGGGCCAAGTGACACCGGCGTCCAATGGCGGGCGCCACAGGCAAAGCTGCCGCTCAGGTCAATACGCGATCCCGGATGGACGGACGCGCAAAGACCTGACCGGCGGCTTTTTTGTTTTTACGCGATCGACGGCGCTGGTCCCAAGCGGCGCCCAACCGGAGACGACGATGACGAAACGGATCGGAACTGGCGCGTCCCTCGCGGACTTCACGCGCCGCGATTTTCTGGCCAGCAGCGCGCTGACGGCGGCACTGTTCACCGCCGCGCTCCTGCTGTTTCCCGTCGGCGCCAAGACGGAAAGCAAGGACCTGACCGTGGCGAGCCCGGTCTCGTTGCACGCACCGATGCCGCGCCGCTGATCATTCACCCACAAACATCCGCGGTGCCTCCCACGCCGCAAACCGGAGCCAGACGTTGACCGCAAATCTCCCAGCCGCGCCCAGCCAGGACAATGCTCCCCGCCAGGCGCTTGTGATGTCCACCATCGCCTTCACCGTCTGCTTCGCGGTGTGGACGATATTTTCAATCATCGGCGTGCGCATAAAGCAGGACCTTGGGCTGAACGAGACGGAGTTCGGCCTGCTGGTCGGCACGCCGATCCTCACCGGTTCGCTCGTGCGCATGGTGCTCGGTGTCTGGACCGACCGTTTTGGCGGACGGCTGGTATACACCGCGACCATGCTTGCGGCGGCGGTCGCGACCTTCCTGCTCGCTTTTGCGCAAACCTACGGACAGATGCTGGTCGCCGCGTTAGGCGTTGGGCTCGCCGGTGGTTCCTTCGCCGTCGGTGTCGCCTATGTCTCGCGCTTCTTCCCGGCCGGCAAGCAGGGCACGGCGCTTGGCATTTTCGGTGTCGGCAATGTCGGCGCCGCGGTCACCAAGTTCCTGGCACCATTCGTGCTTCTCTCCTGGGGCTGGCAGTCGGTCGCGCTGATCTGGGCGGCAGCACTCGTGGTCATGGCCGCCGTCTTCTGGTTCACCACCGACGACGATCCGGTCATCCGCGAGCGCCGCGCCGGCAAGGCAGCGCCCGCGAGAAGCTTCTTGCAGGAATTCGCGCCGCTCAAGAACCTGCAGGTCTGGCGCTTCGCCTTTTATTATTTCTTCGCCTTCGGTGCATTCGTGGCGCTGTCGCTGTGGTTGCCGCGCTACCTGATCGGCGTCTACGGATTCGGCATCGCGACCGCCGGCATGATCGGCGCGGCCTATTCGATCCCGGCGAGTATCTTTCGCGCCTATGGCGGCGTGCTATCCGACCGGATCGGCGCCCGCACCGTGCTCTACTGGACCTTCGCGGTCAGTGCCGTCGTGACTCTCGTTCTGTCTCTCCCCTCGGCAGACTACGTCGTGCACGGCATCAGCGGGCCGATCGCCTTCCATTTCGAGATCGGCCCGTTCGCCTTCATAGCCGTTGCCTGCGTGCTCGGCTTCTTCATGAGCCTTGGCAAGGCCGCCGTCTACAAGCACATCCCGGTTTACTACCCGCAGAGTGTCGGCGCGGTCGGCGGCGTTGTCGGCATGATTGGCGGGCTCGGCGGCTTTATCCTGCCAATCGCCTTCGGCGCACTCAACGACCTCACCGGCGTCTGGTCGAGTTGCTTCATGCTGCTCTTCGTCATCGTCGCCACCTGCTTTGCCTGGATGCACTTCAGCATCCGGCGGATGGAGCGCGCGGCCGCCGCCGAAGCTTCAGGCCTTTCCTACGCGGCTGAATGAGACAGGAGTGGATCAGGACATGACCGAAAAACTCGTCATCATCGGCAACGGCATGGCCCCAGGGCGCATGCTGGAGCACCTGCTGGAAAAGGCGCCGGACCTCTACCAGGTCACCATCTTCAATGCCGAGCCGCGCGTGAACTACGACCGCATCATGCTGTCGCCGGTTCTGTCAGGCGAAAAGGACTATGAGGAGATCATCATCCATGGCGATGGCTGGTACATCAAGCACGGGATCACCCTCTACAAGGGCCACAAGATCGTCGCCATCGACAGGCAGGCAAAGACCGTCACCTCCGATCATGGCGTGACCGAGCCCTACGACAAGCTCGTCATCGCCACCGGCTCGGTGCCGTTTATCATCCCGGTGCCCGGCCATGATCTGCCGGGCGTCCTGACCTATCGCGATCTCGACGATGTTCGGGCGATGATGCTGGCCGCGCAGTCACGGGCCAAGGCCGTGGTCATCGGCGGCGGCTTGCTCGGGCTGGAGGCGGCAGCGGGCTTGAACGCGCAGGGCATGGACGTCACCGTGCTGCATGTCATGCCGACGCTGATGGAGCGTCAGCTCGATCCGGCCGCCGGCTATCTGCTGCAGCGCGCTGTCGAGCAACGCGGCATCAAGGTCATCACCAAGGCCAACACCCAGGCGATCACAGGCAAGGGTAAGGTCGAGCAGGTGGAACTCGCCGACGGCACCGTCATCCCGGCGACGCTGGTCGTCATGGCGGTCGGCATCAGGCCGAATGCGACGCTGGCGAAAGACGCCGGCATTGCCGTCAATCGCGGCATCGTCGTCGACGCCGGCATGCGCAGCAACGATCCCGACATCTTCGCGCTCGGCGAATGCGCCGAGGTCAACGGCATGGTCTACGGCCTGGTCGCACCGCTCTATGAGATGGCGCGTGTCGCCGCCAGCCAGTTGGCCGGCGACGAGGCCGCCGCCTTCGTCCATTCGGACACGCCGACCAAGCTCAAGGTCACCGGCATCGAGCTGTTCTCGCTCGGCGACTTTGCCGAGGGCGAGGACCGCCAGGAGATCGTGCTGCGCGACGCCGCCGCCGGCGTCTACAAACGGCTGGTGCTCAGGGATGACCGCATCATCGGCACCGTGCTTTACGGCGAGACGGCGGACGGCGCCTGGTTCAACGACCTCAAGAAGAAGCAGACCGACATATCGGAAATGCGCGACACGCTTATTTTCGGCCAGTCATACCAGGGAGGCGCCTCCCTGGACCCTATGGCGGCCGTTGCAGCCTTGCCGGATGATGCGGAAATCTGCGGCTGTAACGGCGTTTGCAAGGGAAAGATCACTGGCGCGATCACGGCCAAAAGCCTGACCTCGCTCGACGACGTGCGCGCTCACACCAAGGCGTCCGCCTCCTGCGGCTCCTGCACCGGGCTGGTCGAGAAGCTGATGGTACTTACCATCGGCGACAAATATAATCCGGCGGCGGTGCAGCCGATGTGCGGCTGCACCACGCTCGGCCATGATGAGGTCCGCCGGCTGATCAAGGCCAAGGGCCTGAAGACCATTCCCGCCGTCATGCAGGAACTGGAATGGACCACCTCCTGCGGCTGTGCCAAATGCCGGCCGGCGCTCAATTACTATCTCGTCTGCGACTGGCCGGATGAGTATGCCGACGACTACCAGTCGCGCTTCATCAACGAACGTGTACACGCCAACATCCAGAAGGACGGCACCTATTCGGTGGTGCCGCGCATGTGGGGCGGCGTCACCAATGCCGCCGAACTGCGCGCCATTGCCGACGTCGTCGACAAATTCGAAATTCCAATGGTCAAGGTCACCGGTGGCCAGCGCATCGACATGCTCGGCATCCGCAAGGAGGATCTGCCGGCGGTGTGGGCCGATCTCGGCCAGGCCGGCTTCGTCTCCGGCCACGCCTATGCCAAGGGACTGCGCACTGTAAAGACCTGCGTCGGTTCGGACTGGTGCCGCTTCGGCACGCAGGATTCGACGGGGTTCGGCGTCCGCATCGAGAAATTCATGTGGGGCTCGTGGACGCCGGCCAAGGTCAAGATGGCGGTGTCGGGCTGCCCGCGGAACTGCGCCGAGGCAACCTGCAAGGATGTCGGCGTGATCTGCGTCGATTCAGGCTACGAGATCCATTTCGCCGGGGCGGCCGGCCTCGACATCAAGGGCACCGAGGTACTCGGCCTGGTCAAGACCGAGGACGAGGCACTGGAGCATATCGTGGCGTTGACGCAGATGTATCGCGAGCAGGGCCGCTATCTCGAGCGCATCTACAAATGGGCCAAGCGCATCGGCATCGCCGAGATCAAGCGCCAGATCATGGACGATGGCGAGAAGCGCAAGGCTTATTTCGACCGCTTCGTCTTTTCGCAGAAATTCGCCCAGGTCGACCCGTGGTCGGAACGCGTTTCCGGCAAGGACAAGCACGAATTCCGGCCGATGGCTTCGGTCGGCTTCGCGCAGGCGGCGGAGTGATGATGATGAATTGGATTGCTGTCGGCACGCTCTCAGACATTCCGCGCCGCGGCGCGCGCTGCGTCGCCACGCCTCAAGGCAAGATCGCCGTCTTCCGCACGGCAGACGACCAGGTCTTTGCCATGGAGGACCATTGCCCGCACAAGGGCGGGCCGCTCTCGCAGGGGATCGTCCATGGCGCGGCGGTAACCTGTCCTCTGCACAATTGGGTGATCTCGCTGGAAACCGGCAAGGCGCTTGGCGCTGACGAAGGTGCGGTGCGCACCATTCCGGTGCGGATCGAGGGCGAGCGCCTGTTCATTGCGCTGGAAGCGCTGGCCAGTCGCGCGGCTTGAATTATGAAGATTGACGAAGCGCGCGAGGTGAGGACCACCTGCCCCTATTGCGGGGTGGGCTGCGGCGTGCTGGCGAAGGTCGCCGCGAACGGAGAGGTAACCGGTAGCCGGGCCCCGGGCCAAACGGGGCATTTAGGGCGGGGCGGTTGCAAGGGGGCAGCGCGGGGCGGGCCGAGCGCCCGAGACGGGCGGGGGGGGTT